>JAGPGT010000127.1 GCA_018055905.1 Phycisphaerae bacterium | reverse complement strand
GTTCAGGCCGACTACGCATTGACAGGCTGCCAAGGAAACATTATATTGACGTAAGCAGCGGCGGCACATGAGGTTTGTTGTATGACAAAACAACGCATGCATTTAGGGGAAATCCTCTATAAGGCAGGCTTGGTTGAAAAGCAAGCTCTGATCAACGCGATCAAGACGGCCAAAGCCAGCAACAAGAGGCTAGGGCAGGTCTTGATTGAATTAGGGTTGATCAACGAAGACACGCTGGCCAAGGCGATCGCCAAGCAGTTTGGTCTTAAGTATGTGGATGTCGATCAGGCTCCAATCCCTCCAGATGCCACCAAAATCATCCCCGAAGACCTCATCAAACGCCACAACATTCTTCCCTTGAGTGTCAGCAATGGGCGCCTAAAGCTGATCATCGGTGACCCGATGGACCTCGACATGATGGACTCCGTCCGATTGCGTCTTAACAAGGAATTGGAGTGCTACGTCGCCAACCCTAAGAAGATCCGTGCGTATATCGATGAGTCGTTGGTCTCCGGTGCGGGTGCCGGTGACGCCGGTGACGGGAAGACCGCCCCCGCGATTGAGGACGACCGTCTCAAGCATAGTATCGACGCGACGGCGGCGGAACTAGCCGAGGCCGGCCACGAACTCCAGGCCGAGGCCATGCGAATCCAGGCTGGCGAAAACGCCGATGAAGGTCCGATTATCAAGCTGGTGAACTTAATCATCGACACCGCTTACCACATGAGGGCCAGCGATATTCACATCGAGCCGATGGCGGATCGCGTTCGCATCCGCTACCGCATCGACGGCGTATGCCTTGAAAAAGACAACATTCCCAAGAACATGCAAAACCCCTTGATCACCCGCTTCAAGATTCTTTCCGGCATGGACATCGCCGAGAAGCGGTTGCCTCAGGACGGTCGTATCAAGCGAAACATCGCAGGGACGGACATCGATTTCCGTGTTTCTTCGTTGCCGGCCGTGCATGGTCCCAGTGTGGTGCTTCGTATCTTGCGGCCCGATGCCGTCAATATCGGCATCGAGTCGCTCGGTTTTGCGCCCGATAACTACCAGACTTTCCAGCAGATTATCAAGCGGCCCAACGGTATTTTTCTTGTGACCGGTCCGACCGGCAGCGGCAAGACGACCACCCTGTACGCCGCTCTCCAAGAGCTCAACAAGCCTGATAAGAAAATCATCACGGCCGAGGACCCGGTGGAGTACAACTTCGCCGGAATGAACCAGTGCCAAGTCCGCCACGAGATCGGGCTGGGATTCGACAAGATCCTCCGTGCCATGTTGCGCCAGGCACCCAACATTATCCTGGTCGGCGAAATCCGCGACGGCGAGGTGGCCAACATCGCCATTCAGGCCGCTCTCACCGGCCACTTGGTTTTCAGCACGTTGCACACCAACGATGCCTGTGGTGCCATCACGCGTTTGATCGATATGGGAGTTAAGCCCTTCCTGGTGGCCAGTTCCATTCAGGCGATCATGGCACAGCGACTGGTTCGCGTGATTTGCAAGAAGTGCAAGGTCGTGGATGAGAACCCCAATCCCAAGCACCTCAGGCTTCTGGGTATCGACCCGGCGGAGATCAAGAAGCGACCGGTGTACAAGGGAACCGGTTGCAGCGCTTGTCAGAACACCGGCTACAAAGGGCGCAAGGGCATCTTCGAGATGGTCGAAATGAACGCGGAACTGAGGGAACTGGCTTTTAAGAGAGCCACAACCAGCGAACTGCGGGCCGCAGCCCGCGCCAGCGGCATGCGAACCTTGGCCGAGGACGGCGTGTTGAAGATATTCAGCGGGATTACCACGCCCGAAGAGGTCTCTCGCAACGCGCAGGTCGAAGGCATCGTGGTGGAGTAACTTTGTATTGGTAAAGGAACACTGATGGCAACCTTGAACATGGACCGAATCCTCCAGGCGTGTGTAACCCAGGGGGGGTCTGATATTCACATTTCTGTCGGTCGTCCACCGGTCATGCGGATCGATGGACATCTGCGATCTCTCGAAACGAAGGTGTTGGAGCCGGACGATACGGCTGCCTTGATGAAGAGCATCACGCCGGAACGCTGCCAACAGGAGCTTCAGGAGGAAGGGGGCACCGACTTCGGTTTTGCATTTGGCAGCGCAGCCCGTTTCCGTGTGTCGGTGTTCAAGCAGAAGGGAACCATCGCGATCGTGCTTCGGCAGATTCCCTACAAAATTCTGACGTTCGAAGAGCTGGGCCTGCCCAAAATCTGTGCCGCCTTGTGTCGTCGACCTCGAGGGTTGTTCTTGGTTACCGGACCTACCGGAAGTGGCAAGACGACCACATTGGCCACAATGATCAACTACATCAACGAGAACTTTGACCGCCATATTGTGACGATTGAAGACCCCATCGAGTATTATCATCCGCACAAAAAGTCGGTGATCAACCAGCGAGAAGTGGGCGTGGATGTGCCCAGCTTCGCAGAGGCGTTGCGTCGTGTGTTGCGACAAGATCCTGACGTGATCCTCGTCGGCGAGTTGCGAGATCTGGAGACGATCGAGGCCGCTGTACGTGCCGCAGAGACTGGACACTTGGTGTTCAGTACGGTCCACACGACCAGTGCGGCCGGTACGGTCAACCGTATCATAGACGTGTTTCCGACGGATCAGCAGGAGCAGATCCGTATTCAGTTGAGTGGAAACCTGATCGCCGTGCTCAGCCAGGCCTTGTGCCCTTTGGCAACGGGACGTGGGCGCATAGCGGCCTACGAGTTCATGGTCGTTACGCCTGCGATCGCCAACCTAATCCGAGAGAATAAAACCTACCGTATCGACTCGAGTATCCAGACGGGCAAGAAGCTGGGTATGCAGCTACTCGACGAACACCTCTGGAACCTTTACGACATCGGAAAGATCACTCTGGAAGAGATGTTGGACAAAGGCCGAGCGCCGGGTGCCCTTCAGGAAAAGGCCCTGGCCAAGATCGCCAGTGCAAAAGGCAAGCTCAAGAAGAAGGCGGAGGAGGCCAAAAAAGAGCTCGAGGACCTTGGACCGATCCTCAAGACGTGATAGTTCTGATTTTTGCGGCGGTACGCGGAGCTTTCCTACGACAGGAACGGGCGAAAGAATAGACACGTGTCAACCGCACTCAGCGTTTTGGGTTAAAACCACAGTTGTCGATGTCTTATTAACCAGATGTCCAAACTGTAATTTTCTTTAAATTAAGTGTTTACTTCGATACAATAAGGTCGTACTGGATTATAGGGTCTTTAAGGGCTATTGCGATGGGTAACGGTAAGGCAATCGAAAAGCTCCCTCCAGTCGAGCAACTCCGTGGGCGACCGATCGGCAGGATCCTTATGAAAATGGGGGTGCTCAGTCGTGAGAAGGTCCAGGAATGCCTTGAGATCCAAAAAAAGCGAGGGGGCGGTATCCGAATCGGACAAATCCTCTTGGAGTTGGGATTGGTGGACGAGCCTCGTCTTCAGATTGCCTTGGCGGCCCAACGAGGGATCGAGTACATCAGCATCGACGGGCTGGAGATCCCCGCCGAGGTGATCGAGAAGGTTCCGGCCCAGATGGCTAAGACCTTTCACATCCTTCCGATTGCTCACAACCAAGACAAGAAGGAACTCACGGTTGTCCTCGATAATGTGGATAATTTCCGGGCCACCGACGACCTGCGGACTCTGATGGGGTTCGCGGTTGTCGCCAAGATGACCGATCGTGGGAGTCTCGAGACCGCCATCAGTAAGTATTATGAGACCAAACAGGACGACAACATCACCGAGCTGATCGACGAGATCCAGTCGGATTCGTTCCTCCAGGAGTTCGAGGGACGCAACGCCAGCATCGACCTCGACGAGCTCAAAGAGTTGTCCGAGTCCAACCCGGTCAAGAAGCTGCTGAACTTGGTGTTGCTTCAGGCGATTCGCGACAAGGCATCGGATATTCATTTCGAGCCGTTCGAAAATGAGTACAAGATGCGGTACCGTATCGACGGTGTGCTTTACGAGATGATCCCGCCGCCGAAATACATCGCAGCGGCTTTGAGTTCCCGAATCAAGGTTATGGCCAACCTGGATATCGCGGAACGGCGTCTGCCTCAGGACGGTCGTATTTCCCTCACCGTTCAGGGTAATCCGGTGGATCTCCGTGTCAGCGTGTTGCCCACCATGTTCGGTGAAAGCGTCGTGCTGCGTATCCTGGACCGAAGCCAGGTGAGTTTCGACATCAACAAGCTGGGTTTGCGTCCGGACGACATCAAGACGTTCCGACAGTTGATCGACAAGCCCAACGGCATCGTCATCGTCACCGGACCCACCGGCTGCGGCAAGACCACCACGCTCTACGCGGCCCTGAACGAATTGAACACCATCGACACCAAAATCATCACCACCGAGGACCCGGTGGAATACGATATGGATGGGATGATCCAGTGCCAGATGAAGCCGGACATCGGGCTGACCTTCGCCCGCTGTCTTCGCTCCATCTTGCGCCAGGACCCCGATATCATTCTGGTCGGCGAGATCCGCGACTTGGAGACCGCGGAAATCGCTGCACAGGCCTCGTTGACCGGGCACCTGGTCTTCACGACCCTTCACACGAACGACGCCCCCAGTTCGATCGCGCGTTTGCTCGACTTGGGCGTGGAGCCCTTCCTCTTGACTGCCACCATCGAGGGTATTGTGGCTCAGCGACTCGTGCGGAAGATCTGTCAAGGCTGCAAGACTGCGTTCGAGCCCAGCGAGGCGCAGCTCAAGGATTTGCACCTGACTGAGGAGGACATCAAGGGCAAAAAATTTTATTACGGTCGGGGGTGCAGCCGCTGTAACGGGACCGGTTACAAGGGCCGGCTCGGTGTGTTCGAAATCATGGTGTTCAACGAGGAAATCCGGGAATTGATCATGAACCGTGCTTCGACGAACGTGCTTCGCATGGCGTCGCTCAAGGCCGGAATGAAACCCCTGCGGGAAAACGGGTTGGCCGCGATTTACGACGGTCTGACCACGATTGACGAGATCGCTCGAGAGACGATGATCGAAGGATGATCCGGGTGTTTGAAGCGTTGCTTCTGCTGACGGACAAGGGAAAGTGAGGTAAAAAGTATGCCGGTCTTCCAGTATGTCGCACTGGATTCCCAGGGCGTTGAGATCAAGGATGAGATCGAGGCCCTTAGCGAAAAGGAGGCGATCAGCAAGATCCGCAACATGGGGTACTTCCCCACGAAGGTCCGGTCCAAGACCGCGACTGCCGCCAAGGCCGGCGGCAAAGGCGCGGCTGCCAAAGCCAAGAAACGTCGCGGCGCCGGCGCCAAAGTCAAGATCAAACAGGTTACGCAGTTCGCGCGGCAACTTTCGACCCTTCAGGACGCGGGATTGCCCGTTCTGCGATCCCTGCGGATTCTTGAAGAACAGCAGAAAAAAGGCAACTTCAAGCGGATCATCGGGTACGTGGCCGACGATATTGAGGGCGGTTCGACTCTGTCGGAGGCGTTCGCCAAGTATCCCCGGTGTTTTGACCGGTTGTTCGTAAACATGATCGCCGCCGGCGAGGCGGGCGGCGTGCTCGATCTGATTCTGTCCCGCGTGGCGGACTTCAAGGAGAAGGCCGAGCGGCTCAAGGCCCGTGTCAAGGGCGCCATGATTTACCCGATCGTCGTGCTCGTTGCCGCTTTCGGCATTCTGATGGGTCTGATGCTCTTTGTGATTCCCCAGTTCGAGTCGGTGCTGACCGAAATGGTCGGCGGCAAGCTGAATCCCATCACGACCACCGTGCTGGGCATCAGCGCCTGGATCGCCAAGGACTTCGGGTGGGCTTGGTTGGTCGGGGTGCCGGTCGGGATCATCTTCACCCTGCGGTTTCTCCGGCGATTCCGCCCGGTTCGGCTGGTCCTGGACTCGATCCAGTTGAGGCTCCCGGTGCTCGGACAGTTGACCAGCAAGGTGTCCATCACTCGGTGGACGCGGACTTTGGGCACCCTGATCAGCGCGGGTGTTCCGATTCTCGACGCGATCAATGTCACGAGAGAGACGGCGGGAAATGAAGTGTATGCGAACATGCTCACCGCGGTCCACAACTCCATTCGCCAAGGCGACACGTTCGCAGGTCCCTTGCGGTTGTCCAAGACGGTGGACCTGCTCGTGGCGAACATGGTGGCCGTCGGCGAAGAAACCGGCGACCTGGACAAAATGCTGTTGAAAGTGGCCGACCAGTACGACGAGCAGGTGGACGTGCTTGTCGGCGGATTGATGTCGATGCTCGAGCCGATCATGATCATCGGCTTGGGCAGCATCGTGATGATTATCGTGTTGGCGGTGTTTTTGCCGATGATCCAGGTCATCACCAGCCTGGGTTCCGCCGGCGGTTGACCCGGAATCCTTCGGAATCGAAGATCCAAGTTGTCGTGCACCAGTTGTAGAAAAAAAGGAGAAGACCATGAAACCGACCATCAACCAGGCCAGAAGGAAACGGGCGTTCACCATCGTGGAACTGCTGACCGTCATGAGCATCATCGTGATCCTCATCGGTCTGCTGGTCCCGGCGTTGAACAAGGCCCGTCGTTACGCGACCCTTGTGCGCCAGAAGGCGCAGTTGCACAGCATGGACGCCGCCATCGAGCTGTTCAACAACGAATATGGCAGTTATCCGCCGTCCGGCGCCCTGGATCCGGATGGATTGGCCTATTCCGGCGCGATGAAGCTTTGCGAGGCCTTGATGGGGCAGGACCTGCTGGGTTTCCACTCCAATTCGATCTTCCGGCGAAACGGCCTCAGCGCGTCGGGCGAGGTGCTGTATCCGGCGAACATCGACCAGATGAGCGAAGTTGCCCGCGCCGCGACCCTGACGGCCCGCATGGGGCCCTACCTGGCGGCCGAGAACGCCAATGCCTGGCAGTTGAAAGACATCTACGGCAGCAATGTGGGGAGCTTTTTGGGGACCTCGCGAGTGTTGTGCGACGTCTACGAGCGACAGATGCAGTCGGGACAAAAGACCGGCATGCCGATTCTCTATTACAAGGCCGACACCGCGAACACGCAGCATGACGCCTCGTTGCCGATGACGGCCACGAACAACGGCGGAAACATCTATAATTACCTGGATAATAACACCTTGGTGGCTCTGGGTAAGCCGTGGATGGCGAGCGGGTCCGGCTCAGGGGCGACTCATAGTCTGTCGGCTCCCGTGCGGTTCTACATGAATACCAAGAGCGACAAGATCACGACGGCCTCTCGACCGTTCCGTCCCGATCAGTACATCCTGATCTCCGCTGGCTGGGACAACGAGTACGGCACCGCCGACGACGTCTGCAATTTCGAGTGGAAGTATCAGGAACAGCAGACGCAACCATAAACGCAGATGCGTTGCGTGCCGAAGTCTGCGGCAACTGGATCGTGACAGCGCTATGGAAAGAGAATAGCCGTGAAAACGAGAAGATCAGGCCTGACGATGATCGAAATTCTGGTGGTGGTCGGCATCATCGCCATTCTCATCGGGCTGTTGATTCCGGCCGTGCACACCGTGCAGCGGATGGCCAAGGAGACCAAGCAGAAGGCGCAGTTCACCGCCATCGAACTGGGTCTGGCGGCCTTCAAGAGCGATTTCGGGGACTATCCGCCTTCCTCGTGGTTTGATCCCTCCGCTCCGGGAACCGCGTTGCAGAACTACTGCGGCGCCCAGAAGCTGGCCGAGGCGATGGTGGGTTGGGACTTGATGGGATTCCATCCGGATTCCGCTTGGCGGGCCGACGGATTGAACGCGATGGGGACCCCCAACACCGTCTACAAAGAACCGGACACGCTCCAGAAACGCAAGGGGCGATACGTGGATCTGGAGATCGCCAATGCTTTTCTGTTGGGCGGAGGCGCGGACGCCTTGTTTCCGGGGACCGTTCCTCCGCTGGAGCCGCGAACGTACGTGTTGTGCGATGTATTCACACGAACGGAGCGAAAGATTCGGCGGCTCGACGGCAAAATGGTCTCGGCAGGCACGCCCATTTTGTACTACAAGGCCAACCCGGCCAGTCTCCTTCCCGAACCGGCCGCGTGGACCCAGACGAGCAATTGCATCTATGACGCTCGCGACAACGCGCCGATCCTGAATCTGGGTCTGGTAGCAGACGGGGCTTTGCCGCTGGCCTCGCGTCGGATGCATGATCTGGCGCCGGGCGTGCGGCCCGGAACGGTGAGTTTTGAGTATTTTTACTATGAGTACATCCGCGATATACGGATTCAAGACCGTCGGTGGCCGGTCCGTCCCGATTCGTACCTGTTGATCTCGGCAGGCATGGACGGCATCTATGGAACCGAGGACGACATTCGCAATTTCACCCGGTGACCGCGGGGATCGCGTAAGGCAGCCTATGACGCAGGAGCATCACAATCGGGCGGTGACGCTGATCGAGATGATGGTTGTCTTGGGCATCATCGCGGTGTTGGCCGGTCTTGTGGTTACGTTGACGCTTCGCGTGGACAACCAATCGAAGGAGCGGGCCCTGGACAGCGCGTTTGGGCTGCTGAACACGGCGCTGCGGGAGTACTACGAGGTCAAGGGCCGATTCCCCGAACAGCCCGCGCGGGACGCCCACGACTTCGCCTTGGACCACAACGAGTGGATGGTCAAAGAGCTGCGGTCTGTGCCGGACGCTCGAGCGGTGCTTGAACAGCTCAATCCCGCCACGGTCAAGAGTCTGGCGGGGGACCCCGCCATTGCGGAGATCCGGGACCCCTGGGGGACGGTGCTGGACTATGTATACGAGTATGCCGACGGCAAGGGAGACACCTTTCCGGAGTTGATTTCCGCCGGTCCCGACCGGAAGTTCGGCACTGAGGACGACATCAGCAGCAGAGTCCGAAGAGCCAGATAGAAACCAAGGGAAAGATCCGAGCCCATGAACCTGCGAGCACGCAAAACAACCGGTCTGACGCTGGTCGAGATGACGTTGGTCATCGCGACGATCGCCATCATGGCGGGCCTGGCGGTGCCGGCCATGCGTGCCCTTGTGCGGTCGTTTCAGACGGAGGGCGGCGTGGTCAGCATGATCAACGCTGCGCTGAACTCGGCCCGGACGATGGCGGTCAGTCGCCAGCGATATGTGGGGGTTCGCTTTCAGAAGCTGTGTACCTCCAACGATCCGTCCGATCCCTTGAAGGGATTAATGGATGCCCCCCAGTACATGATCTTTATTGAGCACGTCCAGGCAACGGGCAGCTTCGACCTGGAAGACGGTTTTCAGGCGGTGCAAGGGATCGAACCGATCAAACTGCCCAGCGCGATGGGGGCCATGGAATTGAACTGGATCACGAGGGACTCGGAAATCGATGAGCCGTTCGAACTGTCCGACGCGACGACGTTCTCCATTGTGTTTTCACCCTCCGGCAAACTGGTCACGCACAACGTGCGGGTCCGTAACCGCGACGGCGTGTACCGTCCCGACAACCTAGCCGGAGGCAATCGAGTGTCTCGCGACGACGTGTTCAACTCGGCTGAGAACATTTGCCGGCCTCGCACGGGGACATTCGTGCCCACCGGGATGTTTCTTCAGGACGATTATTTTCCCCGTAAGAACGGGTCCCGGCAGACGGACAATCTCAACTACGGGCTGGGCGAAGAACCCAGTTGCACCAGTTTCGTGATCTATGAGACCCCGCAACTGAGAGTGGTGTATGACAAGAAGATCGCATGGAGCAACTACCTGAGTCGGCTGGCGACACGGGCTTTCTATGTCAGCCCGTACGCAGGAAACCTGATCTCGGCGAAGTGATGGGCGATATGACAAACAAACGGCAACAGCGCGGATTCTCGCTGACGGAGACCCTGATGGCGGTCGGAACGCTGGCGATCGGCATGACGTTCATCGGCGGCACCTTCCTGACGGGAATCTACTTCTCGACGCTGTCGACCGAGCGCACGATCGCGGCAGTGGCGGCTGCGGAGGCGTTCGCCAAGATGCGGATCTTCGGTCTCGACGTCAACGATCCGGATCTCACGAGCGGCGGTTTTGTCTTGTATGAGGATCTGGCGGTGCTGCCGACGGGGGAGACCTTCTATCCTTCGATCCGCGGGGACGTGGACCGACAGTATTCCTGGTCGGCGATCTGCCGGCGAGTGTCGGAACCGAACGATGCCGACGACGTGCCGCGGGGCGGCGAGTTGATCCAGTGCGTCGTGTTCGTCAGTCGGGAGATCAGCGTCGATTCGGCCTACCGTAAGCGCAGGACCGGCGCGAATTGGCCGCAGCTCGAGACGACCACGCTGCCGTGTCCGGTGCGGATCAACGTCGCCCAGACCCGTGGGATGTCGGACCAGATCCTCGTCCAAGACGCGGTCGCCAGCGACGCGATCGACGAGCGGACGTTCGTCTCGCAAAACTCGATTCTCGTGGACGACGCGACTGGGCAGATCTATCGTGTGCTCGAACGGGACAAAGCCCAACCCGAGAGGATCACACTGGATCGCACGTGGGAGGGCGGCGATCTGACCTCGACCGACGGGGGCTGGGTCTGGGTGGTTCCGCCCCCGGTGGCGGGAGGTCGTATTCCCGTCGTGGCTGTGTATCAGAAGATTATCAGGTTTCCGAGGCCGTAAGATGCGAAAAGCCTTCACGCTTATGGAATTGGTGGTGGCTCTGGCAATCCTTGCGGTGGTATTGTCTTTCGCCGGCGTGATTTTCCGCGTCAGTATCGATTCGCACCGTTTGGCATTGGCCAACGCCGAAATCATGCAAAAGCTTCGTGTCCTCACGGACCAGTTGGACGCCGATTTCCGCAGCCTTCGAAAAGACGCCGATATCTTTGTGGTCTGGAGCGCGGTACCCAAACCGGGCTACGTAGACCCCAACGGAGTTGTACGCGGGCGGGGGACCAGCCTCCTTGGGACCCAAGGCTACGAGCGGTTCGACCGTATCATGTTCTTCACCACAGGCGATTTTCAGGCCTACGGTCGACCGGAGCGAAGCAACGTGGCTCGTATCTGTTACACGATGGCCCGCGGTCCGTCAGCCGACCCGGCGGAACCCAACTGGGCCCCGATGCAGAAACCCTGGAAGCGGATGCTGGCCAGAACGCAGCATCTGTTGATTCCCCCCACCCCTGGCGGTGGGGACAAGCCGCTGGATGTAAACGGTTTCACCACCGAACAATGGCTCAAGTGGAACAGCCAGGAGGAGATCGACCGGATCTCGCTGGAAGGATGGAA
>JAGPGT010000351.1 GCA_018055905.1 Phycisphaerae bacterium | reverse complement strand
CCGCCGGGGTTGCCTCGCCGTTGCTAAGATCGGCCACGAACCGTTCCAGTCGGCCGATGGACACGGCCTTCGACACGTCCTTAAGACTCAGGCCCACCGTACACTTTTGCTGGCACTGGACCTCCTGCGGGCACACGCGTCCGCACACCGCCGGAAGCAGAGAGCTTTCCTTGATGATCTCCAGGGCCCTGCGAAACTCGCCTTTGGCGATGGCACCCACGAAGTCACGGATTTTGATTCGTACCGGGCAGCCTTGCACGCACGGTGCGTTGTGGCATTGGAGGCATCGCATCGCTTCGATCCGGGCCTGCTCTTGCGTATAACCTAAGGCCACCTCGTTGACGTTGCGACGGCGCACGGCGGGATCCTGTTGGGGCATATCTTGCGCCGGGATTGCCAGCCGCTCTTTGGGTTTGAGCCCGCCATTGTTCTGTTTCTGCAGCAATTCGTGCAACAGTTGCGTTTGTTTTTCCTGAGTCACTGGGGATCCTCAGAACTGTCGGCGTCCAGGCGGACGCTCATCCATTCAGGCCGATTCGGCATCGATGCTGTTTGTAGCTTTCGTGGGCCTGCTGTTCCTGTTTCTTGTACGCGCCGAGTCGTTTGATCATTAGGTCGAAATTCACTTTATGACCGTCGAACTCGGGTCCGTCCACGCAGACGAACTTGGCTTTTCCGTCCACCTCGACGCGGCAGCCGCCGCACATGCCGGTTCCGTCGATCATGATTGTGTTGAGCGAAACTTGGGTCGGTACCCCGAACGGCAGCGTCGCTTGGCAACAGAACTTCATCATCAGGGGGGGGCCGATGACGAAAGCTTGGCCGGGTTTCGGCTCTCGGGCGCAGACCTCCTTGAGGGGCTCGGTGACCAGGGCCTTACGGCCGTGAGAACCGTCGTCGGTGCAGACGATCAGCTCATCGCTGACGTCGGCGAAGCGGTCCTCCAGGATCATGCGGTTCTTGTCACGGGCGCCGAGGATTGAGATAACGCGGTTGCCCGCTTTCTTGAGAGCGGTGGCGATCGGCAGCAGGGGGGCATTGCCGATGCCGCCGCCCACGCAGACCGCTACGCCAAAGTTGTCGATATGCGTGGGGGTACCCAGCGGCCCGGCAATATTGCCGATCACGCCGCCTTCAGGCAGATCGGCCAACTCCGCGGTCGTTTTACCCACTCGTTGCCAGATCAGCTCGATCGTGCCCTTGGCGGGGTCGGCCCCTGCGATCGTCAGGGGAATCCGCTCGGAATAGTCGCTGTCGATGCTGAGAATGATGAATTGGCCGGGTTTGCGGGCCGCCGCGATCAAAGGGGCTTGGATCTCGGCCCAGAAGACGTCTTCGCCGATTTGTCGTTTGCTTATGATTCTGTGAGACATCCAACCTCCGACACCTTGCGGCGCGGTGCTAAAGCAGCTTGCTGATATGGTCGCTCAATTCCTTTTTACTGGTCAGGCCGACCCATTTCTTCTGGATCTGGCCGTCCTTGAACAGGATTACCGTGGGGATCGCGCTGATGCCGAACTCGACGGCGGTATCGCGCGCCTGGTCCGTATTGAGCTTGCAAACCTTGGCCTTACCCGCGAACTCGTCCGCGACCTGTTCAATGATCGGCGTCAGCATTTTGCAGGGCCCGCACCATGGGGCCCAGAAGTCCACGAGGACCGGCTCGGTCGTGTTGTTCACGGTCTCGTCGAAACTGGCGTCCGAGAGTTCGATTACGTTGCCTGCCATGAGGTCATCCTTTCCGTGTTCAAGGTTCGTCCAGAATCAAGTCGTCATCGGCCGGGGGGGCATCGTCCATTCCATCCAAGTCCAGTTCTTCGCTCCCCTCGAATTCGTCATCTTCCAGATCTTCATCCTCCGGCCCGTCGTCCTCCCTCTCGGCTCGAGCGCGTGATTTCGCCGGCAGCTCTACGATGGGGATGGGAGGCGCGGAGGCGGTTTGCTGTTCGGTCGGGGGCTCGGCCTGCTGGGTCTGGGGTTCCACGGACTCGGTTTCACTCTCGTCGAAGGCCATAATGGCCCGCTGCACGGCTTGTTCGGCCGGTTCATCCGTGATTGCTCTCAGAAAGATCTGCGACGAAGACTCCTCCTGCTCGGCCCAAATGAGCTTGCCGCGAATCAACTCCAGGACCGCCAGGAAGATCCCGACCATCACCAGGCGGTTGGGACGGCCTTCGAAGATCCTTGCAAAAGTCAGTGGACCTTCCGACTGAAGGCGGCTCAAAACCTCGATTTGATACAGGTCGATCGGGGTGTCGTCGCGGATATGTCCGGTGTAGGAACTGGTGCCGGTGGCCTTACAGATCGTGTCGAAGGCCTCAAGCAGGTCCCAGATGCTGACTTGGTCCATATCGATCTCTGGTTCCGCGTCGGGAACCAGCCGATCGATGAGACTGGTGGGGCGGCCGAATCGTTCGTTATGCCGTTCGGCGGCGGCATCGAGCAGGTTCGCGGCGTCCTTGAACCGTTTGTACTCCAGGAGCTGGCGGATCAGTTCGGCCCGGGGGTCGCTGGGACTCTCCTGGCCCGCCTGTTCGGGTTCGTC
>JAGPGT010000126.1 GCA_018055905.1 Phycisphaerae bacterium | reverse complement strand
GGCGACCTGATCGCCCTGGTGATCGACCTGTCGCAGGACGTCGAGGAGCAGATCCTGGTCTTGATGGAGTATCTCGAATCGCGCAAGCTCTTGGCGGAGGAGAAGACCGCCGGCGAGGACGAGCAGGGCAACATTCTTCGCAAAAGGGCGGTTTGTCTGTGTACCAAGGCGGACCTGGCGTCGGCGGGGGCGTTCGAGCGAGTCACGAGTTCGTGCGACAAGATGGAAGAGTTCCTGAGGCTTTCGACCCAAACGGGTGAAGGCTTCGATAAACTGGGCCGGATGCTGTTCCATCGGCTCAACATCCTGCGGATCTATGCCAAACCGCCCGGCAAGCCGGCGGACATGGAGGACCCGTTCACGGTGCCGGCCGGCTCGACCGTTCAAGATCTGGCCCGTGTGATTCACCGCGAGCTGGCGGAGAAGCTCAAGAGCGCCCGCATCTGGGGCACCGGCGTCTACGACGGCCAGAGCGTCCACCTCACCCACGTCCTGTACGACAAGGACATCGTCGAGCTGCACTTCGGATAGGAGCAAGGACTCAGGGTTGCCCGTCTACGATCTCGGGACTCAGATAGGTCCGACCTCGGGAGACTTCGTCCACCACGCGGAGCAACTCTTCCACATCGCCGTTTTTTACGACGTAGGCGCTGGCGCCCGCCTGGAACATCCGGAACGCGTATGTTTTGGAGACATGCACGGACAGGGCGATCACGCGAACACCCGGGCATTGTTCCCGGATTCGACGGGTCGCTTCAATCCCGCCGACACGGGGCATCACGACGTCCATCAACACCACATCGGGCGAAAGCTCACAGGCCAATTTCACGGCCGAACCGCCGTCCGAGGCCTCGCCCACCACCTCCACATCCGGCTGCATCTTCAATGCCCGGGTCAGGCTTTGTCGCATCGCTTCGTGGTCATCGGCAATCAGCACACGTGTCATCGTCGGTTCCCTGCAACTGTCGGGACGGCCCTCCGTGGCGATGGGTCTGGCATTGGTCGCCGCAAGGAATGTCGAATCCCCTTGACATTCGTCGCTTGCGAGCGTATACGTTATCTATTATGTCGTGGAGGATGCTGGAGGGTAGAGGGATTTGCCTAGGGAGGCGTGCTACGTTTCCTTAGGCGCCGGCCCGATAGGACAGGGTTGACGCGTCGTGAAGGCGTGGAGACGAACCGTGGCGTGCAGGCGGCGAACAGGGAGTCGCATCATGGCCAGCAAGTCGGATCGCCAGGCAACCGAGGGCTCGCCCAAGTCGCGGCGTTCCTGCGAACGTTTGAGGGGGAGCGTTCTACGCGACGGGAGGGGCTGCAAGTCACTAGAGGACCGGCTACGCATGTTCGAAGCGTTCTTCCGACACACGATTACGCCTCTGGCGTTTCTGGATCGATCCTTCAACTTTATTCGGGTCAACCAGGCGTATGCGAAAGTCGACGGCAAGACGCCGGAGGATTTTGTCGGTCGCAACCCTTTTACATTATTTCCGGATCCCCAGATGCAGGAGATTTTCCAGCAGGTCGTTCGGACCGGCCGACCGTATCGGGCGTCCAACAGCCCGTTGGCGTATCCGGATGGCTCCTCGCATATGCGGTATTGGATCTGGCAACTCACGCCGTTGCTCGACGACGCCGGAAACCCGGAGTTTCTGGTCCTCAGCCTTGAGGACGTCACCAGCCAGCAGAGAACCGTGCGGGAGCTTCGCCATCGCGCCGGTCAACTCCAGAAGCTAGCTATGGAGCTGTCCCAGGCGGAGGATCGGGAACGTAGGCGGTTGGCGGAGGTTCTCCACGACGATCTCCAGCAGGTACTGGCCGCCGCGAAATTCCACCTGGGGATTTGCCATTCTCACCTTCAAAGCGATGACGAGTTGCACGGTCTGTTGTCGCAGGTCGGCGATCTGCTGCGGGAGGCAATCGAGAAATCCCGCAGTCTGTCGCACGAGCTCAGTCCCATGGTGCTCTACCAGAGCGATCTGGGCGAGACGTTCGAGTGGTTGGCCCGTCAGGTCCAGGCCAAGCACGGGCTGAATGTCCGTGTCGAAGTCCGAGGTCGGATCGAGCCGCAATCCGAAGCGTTGCGGGCCTTTCTCTACAGGGCCGCGCGGGAGTTGCTGTTCAATGTGGTCAAACACGCCGGTACCGACGAGGCCTGTCTGCGACTGCGGTGCGTGCGGGGCCGTATCCGTCTGACGATTGCCGACCGTGGGCGAGGGTTTGATTCGAAGGTGACGCATGCGGCCGAGGGGTTCGGCCTGATGAGTATTCGGGAACGGGTTGAGATGCTGGGCGGTCGGATGAGGATCCGCAGCAGGCCGGGACGGGGCTGCATCTTGCTTCTGTGGGTCCCGGATCGCCCGATGAGCGGCACGTCATACGCGCCACCCGCGACATGTTTATGAAGTTGGCGCGTGTGGCGCGAACCGGGGCACAAAAGCCACCCTTCGAAGTGCTTTTGTGGCTCATCCAGGTTCTGCCTGCCCCGCGGGTTCTTGGGGGCAGAGTCAGCGGTCGCGGGGGGGGGGCAATTCGAGAAACACGCCAAAACCGGATGAGCCGGGATGGCGTATGGGGGCGTCCGGCCGGGCCCGACGCCGGAGGCGAGCGTTTCGGTCGTCTGGACAGGCCTGCCGGACCGGGACTTTCAAGTTCATTTAGTGTTCGCGAGACTTTCAAGATTGCCTGATTTGTGTTATTCTCCTATTATGACAGAGTCGATATACATGCAACGAGATGTGCAGCCGGGGCCGGCGTCGGTTTTGTCGCCAGTAACCCTGACTGTGTGCAAGGTATGCTTGATTTAGGAGGAAGATGCGATGACGAGCAAATGTGTATTTGTAGGGGCCGTGGTGACGCTGGGCTTGCTGGTCGGTAGCGCGGCAGCCGCCGTCAGGCCTGTCGTTTACTATTCATTCGACACGCTGGGCGCGGTGGTTTCCGACCTGTCGGGCAACGGAAACGACGGAACCGTCAACGGCGGCGTCACGTTGGTCGCCGGGGGACGGCGGGGGAACTGTTTCGCTTTCAATGGTTCGAACGCCTATATCCAATTGACCCGCGTGGTCCAGGACAATTTCACGCTCAGCGGGTGGGTCAAGACCAGCGTCAACGGTCTGGCCGGCACGCAGGCCTATCAGGGCAACGGTCTGTTTTGGTCCGACGTCGGGGGCACGGCCAACGACTTCGTCGCCGCAGTGCTGGGCACGAAGTTCTCGTTTTTCGCGGGCAACCCCGACACGTCGGTGATTTCCCGCGGCGACATCGTCACCGGGGAGTGGGTGCATATCGCGGCTGTCCGCAACACCACGGCCAGGACGATCAGTGTCTATCTGAACGGCGAGTTCGACAACAGCGTCGCCCACAGCAACACCGCGGCCTTGAATGCCAACAACAACCTCGTGATCGGCGCCAACACCCTGGACAATCGCTACTACAACGGCCAGATGGATGAAGTCCAGATCTTCAACGTCGCCTTGACCGACGCCGAGATTCGCGCCGTCTTCAGCGGCGGTCCGTCCCTGGCGAGCGATCCCAACCCTGCGGACAAGGCCACGGATGTCCCGTTTGACACGGCGCTGACCTGGACCGCCGGCGAAACCGCCGTCACGCACGACGTGTACTTGGCAGCTGCGCTGGCCGACGTGAACGACGCCAGTCGGAGCAACCCCATGGGAGTCCTCGTCAGCGAAAACCAGGCGAAAACGATTTATCAGCCGCAGGCGGCTCTCGAATTCGGCAAAACCTATTACTGGAGGATCGACGAAGTCAACGGGGCCCCGGACTACACGATTTTCAAAGGCCAACCCTGGAGTTTCACCGTCGAGTCCTACGGCTATCCGATCACCAATATCACCGCCACCGCTTCGGGTTACCAGGGTGCGATGACGCCCCAAAACACGGTCAATGGCTCCGGCCTCGATCCGCAGGGCTTGCACGACACCGAAGGAACTCACATGTGGACCAGCAACACCGTCAAGCCCGCCTGGATCCAGTTTCAGTTCGACAAGGTTTACCGTCTGCACGAGATGTGGGTCTGGAACGCCAACCAAGTGATCGAGAGCATGGTGGGCTTCGGTGCCAAAACCGTCAAAATCGAGTATTCCGTGGACGGGCAGGACTGGACAACCCTGGAGGGCGTGTCCGAGTTCAATCAAGGCCCCGGCTTGCCGGGCTATGCGGCGAACACGACCGTCAGCTTCGGCGGCGTCGCCGCGCGGTACGTCAAAGTGACGATCCTAAGCAACTGGGGCGGCATGGCGCAGCAGGTCAGTATAAGTGAAGTCCGGTTCTCCTATGTGCCGATGCAGGCGTTTAACCCCCAGCCGGCCGACGGAGCCACCGGTGTCGGTGTCGGCGAGGCGTTGAACTGGAGGCCGGGGCGCCAGGCTACGTCGCATACCGTGTATATCGGCACCGACCGCGACGCGGTGGCCGGCGGCACCCTCGCAGGCAAGATTACGACCGACCACAGCTATGCTCCGCCGTTGAACCTGGGGACCCAGTACTACTGGAAGATCGATGAGTCCGGCCCGGCTGGCGATTTCGCCGGCGACGTCTGGAGTTTCATGACTGAGGATTTCCTCGTCGTCGATGATTTCGAGGGTTACACGGACAAAGAGGGCGCCCGGATCTACGAGTTCTGGATCGACGGCCTGACGACCGGCACCAACGGTTCCACCGTCGGCTATCTGCAAGCGCCGTTCGCCGAGAAAACGATCGTCCGCAGCGGGACCCAGTCCATGCCCTTGTCCTACGACAACACCCTCGCGCCGCAGTATTCCGAAGCCGAACTGGCTTTTGCTTCGGCACAGGATTGGACCCGCTACGGCGTCACGACCCTCGTGGTGAACTTCCGCGGCAACACGACCAACTCGCCGGCTTCTGTGTATGTCAAGATCAACGGCACCAAAATCATCTATAACAACGGTGCAGCGGCCACGACGATGAACCTGTGGAAACAGTGGGCGATTCCGTTGGCCGCCACGGGCGTCAACCTCAAGAGCGTCAAAACCCTCGCGATCGGTGTTTCCGGCGGCGGCAAAGGGATGCTGTTCGTCGACGACCTCCGCCTATACGCCGCAGCGCCGGCGACCGCGGTCCCCGCGGATCCAGGCACAACCGGATTGGTCGCCCACTACAAAATGGACGGCGACGTCCAGGACGCCTCCGGCAAGAACTACCACGGCACAATCAGCGGCACCACCAGTTACGAGGCCGGCGTCCTCGGTCAGGCCTTGGTCTTCAACGGGAGCAATGCCTATGTCGATCTGCCCATCGGTTCGCTGATCCCGACGCTGACGGACGCCACCATCTCGACGTACTTCTACTTCGGCGGCGGCACCGGCGCCTGGCAGCGGATCTTTGACTTCGGTTCCGGCTCCGGCGCCGCGCCGTACATGTTCCTGTGCCCCCGCGAGAACACCGCCGGCGGCGTTCGGTTCGCGATTCGCACCGCGACTGTCCCCGAGCAGATCGTCCGGAGCGACAAGACCGTCAGCGTGGGCTGGCATCATGCCGCTGTCACGATCGACAGCCAGACCATGACGCTCAAGCTGTATCTCGACGGCGACCTGCTCGCTTCGGCCGCCACGACCGTGCTGCCCAAGGACCTGGGCACGACGACCCAGAACTGGCTCGGCCGTTCGCAGTACGCCTCCGACGCGTATTTCCTCGGCTCTTTGGACGACTTACGCATTTACAACCGCGTGTTGTCCGAAGCCGAGCTGCGCTACCTGGCCGGCGATCGCTGATCCCCGACACGAATGCAGCATGCAGTATGCACGCAAGGGCTCCGGCCTTCCAACCGGAGCCCTTGCTCGATTGGCACCGTCGGCTCCCCAAATCTCGATTTGACCTGGCCGCAGACATGGGGTACCGTAGAAGTCTTCTGTAGTTCGCATAGCATTCAGAAAGGAGCGTGGCATATGCGTCGAGGTGTGACACGGCGGGCATTTCTTCGTAATGTGGCGTGGGCAGGATCGGGACTGATCATTTTGTCGAACAGTCGCCTGGTCGGTGGAACCCAGGCCAACAGCAAACTGAACATCGCGGCCATCGGCGTTGCCGGTCGGGGGGCTGAAAACGTCGCAGGGGTGTCGAGCCAGAACCTCATCGCTCTGTGCGACGTGCACGAGAGCCATGCGGCCAAGACGTTCGAAAAATTCCCCTCGGCCAGGAGATATCGCGATTTCCGCAGGATGTTCGATGAGATCCACGGACAGATCGACGCGGTCGTAATCGGAACGCCCGATCACACCCATGCCCCGGCGGCTGTCATGGCGATGAAGCTGGGCAAGCACTGCTATTGCGAAAAGCCTCTGACGCATAGCGTCTACGAGGCCCGGGTGATGGCCAATCTCGCCAACGAGAAAAAGCTCGTCACTCAGATGGGCACGCAGATCCACGCCGGGACGAATTACCGGCGCGTTGTCGAACTTGTGCAAACGGGTGTGATCGGCTCGGTCCAGGAGGTCCACGTGTGGATGGGAGCCAACCTCAATGGTCCCGCGGTGCCGACGGACCGTTCGCAGCCGGAGGCGCCGACCGACCGACCCGACGTGCCGGCGGACCTCGATTGGGATCTGTGGCTGGGACCGGCCGCATACCGGCCCTACAGCCCGGCCTATGCCCCGTTCCATTGGCGGTACTGGTGGAATTTCGCCAACGGCCAGCTCGGCGATTTCTTCTGCCATTTCTGCGATCTGGCGTTCTGGGCCTTGAAGCTTCGTCACCCGACGACCGTCGAGGCCGAAGGTCCGCTGCATCCCGAGAGCGCGTCCAGGTGGACCATCGCCAAGCAGCAGTATCCCGCCAGAGGCGATCTGCCGCCGGTGACTCTGACGTGGTATAACGGCGGACCGTACCCGGCCTTTTTGAAGGAGTGGAAGATCCCCGCCTGGAACAGCGCGGTCCTGTTCATCGGCTCCAAGGGCATGCTCATCTCCGACTACAACAAGCACCAGTTGCTGCCGGAAGAGAAGTTCGTCGACTTCCAGCGGCCGGCGCCGTTTATCCCCGACTCGATCGGTCACCACGAAGAATGGATTGCGGCCTGCAAGACCGGCGGCCCGACCACGTGCAATTTCGATTACTCGGGCGCTCTGACCGAGGCGGCCCTCCTGTGCAACGTCGCCCTCCGCACGGGCGAAAAGCTCACGTGGGACGCCAGAGCCCTCCAGGCGGTCAACTGTGCCAAGGCGGACGTCTTCATTCGTCGCGAATACCGCAAGGGCTGGACCTTGTGAATCGGTGATGGCAGACAGCGGTTAGTTCGGCGTCTTGACCAGGCGGGGCAACCGTCCCGCCAGGCCGACGCGGTCGTCCTTGACGATCAGCACTCCGTCGATGTCCGCCACGGCCAGGATTTTCTCCAAGGCCGCATTCACGTCCTCCGGCGTCCGCACGAGATTGGCTGCTTGCGTCGCGGCCGCGTCGGCCAGGGCTGTGTCCACGGCGACGACGGTGGCCAGGTCGCATCGGCCCAGGCTCATCGAATGTCCCATCTTGCCGGAAGACGAGCAGATCGAAAGGGGGGTGTCGCGGGGCTCGACGTGGAAGGACAATCGGTCGGCCAGGGTGGATGTGCCTGTGCCCAGGGACACAATCACCGGCTCGACGGCTTTGAGGAAGATGTCGCCTCCGTTGTCCACAATGGCCTCTTCGGCTCCCGCCTCGAGAGCCGCGCGCGCGGCCCGCTGCGCCATCGCGCCGGCCACCGCAGCCATGGGGCCGACGCCGACCCGGCCCGCCGCCCAGGCCATGTGCAGGGCGATTTCAGGGGCGTCCGCATGGGCTTCGATCGGCACGAGCGAACGCTGAAATTCGGGGTGACGACGGAGGTAGTCTTCGAGCAAGTGCCGCTGACGGACGATCTCCGCGGCGACAACGTCGAACCGACTGCACGAGATCCGCAACACCGCCTCGCGGTAAGTGAACGTTCGATAGATTCGCCCAGGGGTCATGGCGTTCTCGACCGTAAACGGCGCGTGTCAGAACGCCGATCCACAGGCGCCGAACGGACAGACCCGGATGCACGCCAGGCACTCGATGCACTCTTCCTCGTCGAAGGCGATCCGCCGGGTTGTGGGATCGGCGATGTGCAAAGCGTCGGTCGGGCAATGTGTGATGCAGTTGCCGCAGTGGGTGCAACGGTGTTCGTCCCAGGTCACCCCTTTGCCGCTGTGGTTGACCCCGATGTTGCAGCTCTTGATGAACTCCATCGCGGTGTCGATGTCCCGCTCGGTGCCGGTGACGTCGAGAACAAGGTATCCTTCCTCTTCGGGGGTCACCTTGGCGCGGTAAACGTTCACGATCAGGTTGTGGTCTTTCACGAGCCGATAGATGATCGGTTGCTCGCAGTCATATCGGGGAAAGAACAAGACCAGCTTTTTGGTGAGAGTCTGGCTCATGCGGGTTTCTTTCGGATCACCAAGGGTTTCATCGCGGTGTTCTTGGGCAGCGGCTGGATGGGCGGGGACAACAGGAACTCGCCCCGTCGGATCTCGTCGGCCAGGAGATGGGCGATCTCCAGGGCTTTGTGATAGGAAGAGAGCGAGCCGACGTTGATCTTCTTGCCGTCGATCTCGATTTCGCCGCTGCGGAGTTGCTCATAATTGACATGACAGATCACGCGGCCGGTTTTCTGGCCATAATCCGTGCTGTAATCGACCACCGGCGCCAGGATGTCCCGGTCGCGGACGCACGTGCGTTTGAGAACCTGCTCGTTGAGGATCGGGATGGGTACCCCGACACCCAGGGCCAGAGAGACGCCGTAACCACGGAGGCTGACGCCCCGGACGAACTCCGGACGCATTCGCTTCATGTCTGCGGTCAAGGCCAAGGTTCCGGCCCCTTCCTTCGGGACGCCGTCGGGGGTCCGCTCACAGGCGCCGGCGTGCTGCGTGCCCTCGGCGTAGACATGGCCCTGCGCGCCGGCCAGCCAGACGCGGGTGCCGACGCCGATGACGTCATAGCACGGGTCGTTCAGCAGCGGAGACAACTGGCCTGCCGAGCAGTAGGTCGCGTTGCCCCGTCGCGGTTCCAGAACGCCCAAGTAGGTGTAGATCGTGCGATCCGAGTCGTTCACCGCCACGTTGTAGTTCTGGTAGCAATTCCGTGGATTGACCATGATCGCCTGGTTGAGGTCGTGGATCGTGAAGTAGGTCCGGATCTCGCGGCGGGGATATTCATCGGTCCCATAGGACAACGCGAAGAGTTGGAGTGACTTGCCTGCGACGAGATCCTCGATGACGTGGCCACCGCCGTAGCGGAACTCGCCGGGATAGTACATGTTGGCCGGATCGCCGTGACGCAGTTGTGTGGCGCCGAGGTAGACGTCGACCGCTGCGATGCCGGTATAGACCAGGACGTCTTCAATCCACGCCTCGGACATGCGGATCTTGGGTTTGGAATGACCGAAATTGATGAAACAACCGGAGGAGCACATCGGTCCGAAGGTGGCGGTGGTGACCACGTCTACCTCTTTGGCCGCGGCTTCGAGGCCCTTCTTGTCCACGTAGTCCATGATCTCATCGGCGGTCAGCACGACAGCCTTGCCCGACGCGATCCGGTCGTTGATTTGTTCGTAGGTTTTCATAACTCCATCTCAGGAAGTTTCAAGTGTCAAGTTTGAAGTTGAGAGACATTCTTCCGCACTTCCCACTTGAAACTTCAAACTCGACACTACTTTCCGCGGACGTCCAGGCAGACGAAATCGCCCGGGGTGTTGCGGACGTAGATTTTGCCATGGGCCAGGACAGGGCTCGTCCAGCACAGGGCTTTGGGCAGCGCCTGGAAACGGGCGACCACGTCGAACTTCTGCGGATTGGCCTTGGCGACGACGAGTTCACCTTTGTCGCTCGTGAGGATCAGACGGCCGTCTTCACTCATGATGAGCGAGCCTTTGCCCAGGCTCTTGTCCTTCCACTGTTCTTTGCCGTCGTCGAGCTTGACGCATTTCATGACGTCTTCGTCGAATCCATAGACATAGCCGTCGCGCAGGATCGGGGAGTTGATCTGCATGGCCATGGTCTTGTTCTCCCAGAGTTTCCTGGGCTGGCCGCCGACGATTTCGATCAGGCCGCAGCCTCGCTTGTAACCGCTGGAAAGAAAGATCCGGTTGCCGACGATGATCGGATCGGCGGCGTTCACTTCGTACTGTGTCTTCCAGGGGTATTGCCAAAGCAACTTTCCGTCGGCGGGATCGACCGCGACGAGGGAGACTTCGGTGAAGATCGCCAGGCCCGCTTTGCCGTCCATCGTGAACGGGACCGGGGTCGCGTAGCCGCACTTGCCTTTGCCGTTGTGCCAGAGGACCTCACCGGTGTCTTTGTTCAGAGCCAAGCCCGCTTCGCCCACATTCAGGAACAGTCTGTCGCTCTGGATCAGGGGTGAGCTGGAGAAATGCCACGTCGGCAACTCAAAGCCCAGATCCTTGTTCAACTGCTTCTGCCAGAGGACTTTGCCGGTTTTGGCGTCGAGGCAGAAGAGATCGCCCATCTTGCTGAGGGTGTAGACCTTTCCGGCGTTGACGGTCGGGGTCGAGAGGGTGCCTCCGTCATAGTACTTGGGCTGGAGCGGACAGGGGTAGGAATGCTTCCAGAGCTCCTGGCCGGTCTGGGCATCGAAGCAATAGACGGTGTCGATGTTGGTATCTTTGCCGCTGTTGCCCATGGTGTAGGCCCGCCCATCGGCCACAGCGGTCGTGGAGAACCCAATCCCCACGGATTTCTTCCAAAGCACCTTTGGTCCGTCCTGGCCCCAGTCGGAGCTCCAGTCGATTTCTTGGCTGATGCCGTTGTGGTCCGGGCCGCGATAGCAGGGCCAATCGGCCCCGAAGGCAGCCTGTCCGATTCCCCCCACCAGTGCCAAGGTGCACAATGCGTACACTGTCCGTTGAACCATCGTCATGTTGTATCCTCCTTGTGCAGGATTCGATCTTTCTTTCGCGGTCGTCATACACAGGCGTTTCATTCTACCCTGTTTGTGCGTCTCGTCAAAGGGCTTCGTTGCCAAGGATCAAATTGGGCCGGGGTTGGCGAGTACCGTTGAATCATCCCTTTTCCAGGGGGGATTCTGTCTCAAACGTCTTCTTGAAGTGTCGTTCTGAAAAAGACCGGCGATCACTTGGCCAAGATTGATTGGCGGCGGGAGTATCGGGCCTGTTCAAGAGCGTGTGCCAGGCTGCGGATCTTGCGATGAATGTCCGCGGAGA
>JAGPGT010000350.1 GCA_018055905.1 Phycisphaerae bacterium | reverse complement strand
GGGCGTCGAATGCCAAGGATCTTCCACGGATGGGGGGTATTCACAAGGGTTGCACCGTGCTCAGGGGGCGGCCTGTTTCCTTTTCGTAAGGGCCACTTTGGGGGGCGAGTGCAGAATCGAGAGGTGGAGTACCATGCCAACCTATTGTGTGCGAGAGAAAGAACAAACCGGCGGGGACAGTCTGGAGAGGGTATTGGGAATTCTGATTCTGCTGATGCTGGCGGCCTGCGGACTGGCCAACGTGCCGATGCCTAGCCGGGCGACGGTCGAGGACATCTCCGTCGGTCTGCGTCGAGACCGAGTGCGTGCGGCGGAGATCCAGGATTTGCGGACCCGCAACGGTTCCCTCGAGGCGGAGTTACGAAAGCTGGCCACGTCCCTTGAGACTACCAAGTCCGACTTCGCGAGCTTTCGCCAGGTGCATGACACCCTGATCGCGCAAGTCGCCGCCGCGACGGCCAAACTCCAGGAGTTCGAGAACAAGTTCCAGGATACCAAGACCCAAGCGGCCAAGATCAGCGAGTTCGCCAGCCTTCAGGAACAACTCAAAAAAGAGCGTGACGAGGCCCTGGCGCAAGCGAAGGACGCGGCCGAACGGGTCCGCGAGCTGACACTGCGGCTCCAACGGGCAGGCGTGTACCCATAAAGGATCCTCGCGACTTCAGGTCTTCACGGACTTGCCAGAAGGCCAGAAAGATGCTCCAATGATCGCGACGTTCTCGATATCAGTGCGCGAACCCCCTGCAGGAGCAGCGATATGGCGGTCCAGTTCAAGGAATTCATCCGGCCGGCATTCTCCGGAAATCCCGAGGAACTCAAGAAGAAAGTCATCCAGTACTGCAACCGCGAACTGAAGTGTTTCCGGATCATCTCGATCTCCGAGGCCAAAGGAATCACTGATGATTTCTACCGGATCACGGTCTGGTACGACGACCAGGGCGAGCAATTCGAACACCTGATGTCCTCCGCGGTCGAAGCCCAGGCGGAGTTAAGCAAGGCCGAGGCCCCGTCATCCCGACCCGCGGACGAACCTCAACAGCCCTGATACCAGGTCGATGTCGATCTGTCCGTATATTCTCCCCCCGTGCCAATCACGTCGGCGCGGCATCCGTCGTCTGCGGCACGACGTTCCCCACCCGATCGCAGAAATGCGAGGATGCCATTCGCGTTGCGAACATCAGCATTCACCCTTTAAGTCGACGTCAACTTCGGATGACGGGAGGGAGGTGATCGGTCTGCCAAGGGGATCCTCCGTCGGAGACCACCACGAAAAGAACCAAACTTACAGGCAACCAAGCGGTCGCGTACACGAGCTACTGAACCAATGACCTGTTGGCTCTCTCGTGGGGTGCGGATTCACCGGGCAAGCGGAGACGGATAGTCGAACGAGCGAACGACGGAAATGGCACACCCGGGCGGCAGTGCGTCCATCCGTTGCAAACCAGGTCAAACGCAGTGTCCCCGACACGGGGTTCCGCATCGGGGACATGTTCAGCCACCCGGGGTGCACCTCGACGAGTCCCTTTGGACTCTCTGCGGGGCGCCGCCTTGGGAGACGGCGTTATTTCCACCTGTGAGGTTTTTCGATCACCCTAAGGGTCGCGGTGCCTTCGAACGGTGTGCCGTCGAAGAGCCGGCCTGCGACCGCGACGGTGGTCTGAGGCGCCTTGGCGATCGCTTCCACCGCAGCCCTATCAAATCGCACGACACGTTCCGGCAGGCCGTCTCGGTCACAGTCCACGATGGTCCGACGGTTCACGTTCGCACAGGTCCACCGCCGACCCCACGGCCGCCCCCACCACCATCGAGACCAGCAACGGGCCCATCGCTCCACGCCCGTGACGGCGGAGATCTCTTCCAGCGTCACGGTCGATTCGTCGATCTGAGCGACGTCATAGCCCGCCGGAAGCTCGATGTAGCAAGTAATCCACCGGCCGCGGAAGAACGGACACAAAGTGTCCGGATCCAGAACGATATTTGCCTCGATCGTCCGGGGACCCGTCAGGAGCATCATGTTGTCCCAATACGCCAGGTAAGACTCGTTGAACGTGCCGTCCTCCAGCGCGGTCAACCGCAGCTCAATCATGTGCCAACCCGGCTCGCCATACACATCGTCCGGCAAACCGGAGAGGTCGATCTCCTGGGCCAGGTACACGCCCTCGACGACTGCGCTCCATAGAGGCACCTCGTCCACGAGGACGGAGGCTTCGAAATGGGCAAACCGGCCGGAGGGATCCCCGGTCAGCATGGCGTCGAACACCAGGACGTCCATCCCGCTCAAATCCACGTATTGGTAGAAGCTCTGGTATTGGCCCGCTTGGAAGGATCTTCCGGGCAGGCTGAACAAGCAGGCCGATTTGACGCCGTCGGTGTACCAGGATTCATCGCAGAACGAGTTGAACGAGGGATCGTCAACTCGGTACCAGAACGAAGGCAACAACCGAGAAGACGGCCACCCTTCATACGTTGTTTCAAAACTCGGATTTTCGATCTGAGCCCCGCACAGGCCGGACCACAACAATCCGACCAGCACGGCAAGCTCCCCCGCAGT
>JAGPGT010000349.1 GCA_018055905.1 Phycisphaerae bacterium | reverse complement strand
ATGGCCCGCCGGATGCTCGAAAAGGGTGTCTACGTTATCGGCTTCTCGTATCCCGTGGTCCCGCAGGGCAAGGCCCGGATTCGGACGCAGGTCTCCGCTGCCCACACCCGTGAAGACCTGGATTTCGTGGTCGAGAAGTTCGGGGAGGTCGCCCGAGAGTTGAAGCGATGAGCCTGATGGGAACGATTGATGCCTGCCCGTTTGTGCTTTTCCAAAGGCGAGAGGCCAGATAGAGGGTTCACATGGCCCAGGATGTCGATCTGAACAAAGTGGTTCGCCAGCACCTTGAAATGGAGAGCTTCTTCACGGGGTTTTCGGTGAAAGGCAAGCCCCGGTCGGAGAGTTCCATACCCTCGGATGTGGTGGCTTCAGAGCCTCTAGCCGGTAACGAACTGTTCCACACGGATACACCGAGAAGTGAAGTGCAGATGATACCCCAGCGGACTATGCCTGTCGATGTTGTCAAGGAGCTGGAAGCGATTGCCGCTGAGGTTCGCGATTGCCGCAGGTGTGGATTGGGTGGGACACGCATCAACGCCGTACCGGGAGAGGGCAATCCGAGAACCCGCATCCTGTTTGTGGGGGAGGCGCCGGGAGCGGATGAAGACGTTCAGGGCCGGCCCTTCGTCGGCAGGGCGGGCCAGCTCCTGGACAAGATTATCGAAGCCTGCGGTCTCAAACGCCAGGACGTCTTCATCGCCAACATCCTCAAGTGCCGCCCGCCGGACAACCGCGACCCTCGTCCCGACGAGATCGTCAGTTGCCTGCCATTTCTCCAGAGGCAGATCGAGATCCTGAACCCTGAAGTGATTGTTGCCCTGGGCGCCCACGCGGCCAGGACGTTGCTGAACACCAACCAGGGCATCGGTCAGCTTCGCGGGGAGTTTCAGGAGTACTGCAACGGCATCGGCCGGCCGCCCATCAAACTGATCGCCACCTACCACCCGGCGTATCTGCTTCGCAGTTACACCCCCGAGAACCGCAGGCGAGTCTGGGAGGACATGAAGAAGGTCCTCGTGGAATTGGGTCTGCCGGTGCCGGAGCGGGGAAAAGGGGCTTAGGATCTGCGACTTGCGATCTGGCGTCGGCGGTGCGAATTGTCAACGCTGCCTCAACACCTCTCAAGAACCCCATCTCTGCAAGTATTTCCGGTTCACAGCATTTTTTTTTGAGTAATGGTGTCGCATCTGGTGCGTCTGGTAACACAGATACTGTGAGTGTTCGTGGCAAGGCCGAGGACCTGTCGGGACAGCCGATCGCATCTTGAAAAGACCGTCCCTTTTGGGTATCATACCCTTTTGGCTGGCTATCGGAGGAAGATCCCCCCTTGCCATTCCTGCTTTCACATCCGTACTGGTTCGGAAAGGCGAACGTATGAAGAGGGTCGCGTGGTCGAGCGTTGTGGTGCTGTTTCTCGTGGCCGCTGCCGTCTTTGGGGCGACGTTGAAGGTACCCAGCGAGTATCCGAGCATTCAGTCGGGAATCGAAGCGGCTGTTGATGGCGATACAGTCCTGGTCGCGCCGGGCGTCTACTACGAGACCATCAACTTCACAGGCAAGGCCATCACCGTCACAAGCACGGACCCCAACGACCGCGGGATCGTCGGCTATACGATCATCAACGCCGACGGCGACGGCAGCGCCGTAATCTTTGAGAATGGCGAGACTTCCGCCGCGGTGCTGACGGGCTTCACTATCACCGGCGGCTTCGGCACGCTCAATAACACCATCGAAGGCGACAACGTCTTCTGGGGCGGCGGCATCTACTGCCTGCGAGCCTCGCCGACGATCACCAAGAACATCATCGCCAGTAATCGTGGCCCGGTTATGCTCGGCAACACGAATGCGGACAGTCGTGTCTCCTATGGCGGCGGTATCGCCTGTATCGAAAGCAACGCCACGATCACCCACAATGTCATCCGAAACAACGTCGGCTTCGCCGCCGGCGGTCTGATGCTGTACATCGGGCAGGCCTTCATCGCCAACAACGTCATCTATGACAACTCCGCCTACGTCGCTGGCGGCGTCTGTCTCATCGGCGGCACCCTCCTGAACAATACGATCGTCGGCAACAACTGCAACCAAGGCCCCGGCGACGGCATCGGGGGCAATATCTACGTCATTTTCGAGCCGCAGCTCGGCAACGGCAAGATCGTCAATAACATCATCTGCAATGCGTCCAGTAAGGGCGGCCTGCTCATGAGAGGCGACTGGCAGGGGGCGGTCATCTCCTGCAACGACGTCTGGGGCAATTCGCCCGGCAACTATCTCTATATGAATCAGCAGACAGGGGCGCTGGACATCGACGGCACGTACGATCTGACCGGCAAGAACGGCAACATCAGCGCCGATCCGAAGTTCCTGGGTGCAGTCTTCAGCAAGGACTTTCATCTGGTCTTCGAGTCGCCCTGCGTGAATGCAGGGAATCTCCTGTACGCCGCGGCGGCCGGTGCCAAAGACATCGACAATCAGGATCGCGTGTATGCCACCCGAATCGATATCGGCGCGGATGAATATGTGGGTTACGTGAAACCTGTCTCTTCGGCCGGGCATGAT
>JAGPGT010000348.1 GCA_018055905.1 Phycisphaerae bacterium | reverse complement strand
GAGGATCAGGGCACGTATGTACGCGAGGCGTCGAGCAACGATGTCTATCTGACGAATGATTCCCCCTGGATACGGACCAGGCCTTTGGATTACGTCAACCAAGAGATTGCTTCGATCAAGCGAGAGGACGTCAACATGGTGACGGTCACCTCTCCCAAGGGTTCCTATGTCCTGCGGGCCGAGAAGAGCGGCGGTGACGGAGTCCTCATGGACAATGTGCCTGTCGACAAGAAACTCAAGGAGACCGATGCCAGGAGTGTGTTTACCGCTTTACAGGGGTTGCGTTTCGACGACGTCAACACTCCCACGCAGGTCGATGGGTTGACCTTCGACCATAAGTATGTGGTCCGCATGGACAACTCGACCGAGTACACGCTGGAACTGGCCAAGAAGGGCGAGAAAACGTATCTCAAGGCCCGCGCGGCGTATACCAGTCCTGCCAAAGTGGCCATCGACCCTTCCAAACAGGATTCGCCGGAAGAACTCAAGAAGAAAGAAGCGATTCTTATGGCTCAGGAGGCTGCTCAGCGTTTCACGCTGCGACACAGGAACTGGGTCTATGAGATTCCCCAATGGAAAGCCAAGTACCTGCTGATGTCCCAGGCGGATCTGCTCGAAGACAAGGAAAAAACCGCCGAGGTTAAAGAGGAATCGGCTTCGGCCGTTGTACCGACTTTGTCCCTGGACGCTGCGACCACGACTTCGCAGGCGGCTGAACCCAACCAGACCCAGTGAGGAATTCGATTGAAGATAGACCGACTCGCTCTTGGTGATCTGGAAGCGAATTGTTATGTTGTCCGCGCCGAGGAGCGTGCGACGGAGGGTTTGCTCATCGATCCGGGGGCGGGTTCCCGTCCTTTGATCGAATTGCTGCAGAGGCTGCCTCTGAATCCGGTCGCGACCATTTTGACGCACGGCCACGCCGACCACATCGTTGGCTTGGCCGAATTACGGGATCTCTATCCGCAGATGCAGGTGTATGTACACAGGGAAGACGCGCCCATGTTGAGAGATCCGCGGAAGAACCTATCCCTGTTCGTGGGGGGGAGTTTTTCGACGGGGCAGGCGGATGTTCTGGTCGAGGACGGCGATCAGATCGACCTGGCCGCAGTCACGCTTAGAGTGCTTCATACCCCCGGCCACACCCCCGGCGGCATCTGCTTGTATGCAGCCAAGGACGGCATGGTTTTCTCTGGAGATGTTTTGTTTGCCGGCGGAATCGGCCGGTCGGATTTCCCGGGCGGCGACGAAGATCAGTTGCTCGACAGTATTCGTACCAAGCTGTTTACGCTGCCGGATGCGACGGTCGTCTACCCCGGCCACGGAATGCGAACAACGATCGGTCGAGAAAAACGGACGAATCCGTACGTCAGAGGGTGATTTCATGCTTGGATTGTGAAGTCTGGAACGCCAAACAGGACACGGGGCTCTGTTGGTTCTTGGGGCCTGACGTTTCCCACCGTTCAGAACGCGTTGAAGTATTCCGGCCGGCCGTCATCGCTGTCATAGCCGGCGTTGTCCGTGGTATCCACATCCACGCGAATTCGCTCGATTCTCTCCGCCTTCCCGGTGCCGCTTTCGACCATGATCAAGGCCGCGTTGATCCGGATGTCATCCGTAGCGATCTCGAAGGGAACAGGCATCTGGGTGCGAAACGATTTGAGAACGCTCTCTTTCTTTCTGCCCAAGACCGAGTCGTGAGCGCCGGTCATGCCGACGTCGCTGATATAGGCGGTTCCTTTGGGCAATATCCGTTCATCGGCGGTGGGGATGTGCGTGTGCGTCCCGAAGCAACAGGCGGTTCGACCGTCGACGTGGTAACCCATGGCGACCTTTTCGCTGGTCGCCTCCGCATGCATTTCGACAACGATGATCTCCGCCTGCTGGCGAAGCCGAGGGATCAATTTGTCGGCGGTCGCATAGGGGCAATCCGCAGGTTTCATGAACAACCGGCCGATCAGGCTGACAACGCCGACCGTGGGACCTTTGGCGGTCTTGTAGATCGCTGTGCCCCGTCCGGCGGCCTGTTCGGAGAAATTGGCGGGGCGGGCAACGTTGTCCGATCGCTCCAACGTTTCGATAATATCTCGCTTGCGGAAGGCATGGTCGCCCAGGGTGATGATATTCACGCCGTAGCGAAGCAGCTTCTCATAGATTTGGGGCGTGAGGCCCGATCCACCGGCCGCGTTTTCCGCGTTGGCAATCACGCAATCGATGGAACGTTCCGCAATGAGGGCCTTGAGTTTGTCCGCCAAGGCACGCCGACCCGGTCGACCGACGATATCGCCGATGCACAAAATGTTCAGTTTCATAAACGGCCCCTGAGTTCGGTCTTGGTCTCCTTTCGAGTAGGGTGCTCGGAAAGACGTCAAAGATCTCGAACCGCATTTTGTTTGTCGTGCCGGTGCCCTGCTACTTCGCGTATTCGATACAACGGACCTCGCGGAGTAGGGTCACCTGGATCTCACCGGGATAGGTCATTTCCTGCTCCACCTTCGTCGCGATGTCGCGAGCAACTTTCATGGCGGATTCGTCGTCGATTTGGTTGGCGTCGACGA
>JAGPGT010000125.1 GCA_018055905.1 Phycisphaerae bacterium | reverse complement strand
CGACAAGACTTCGCAGACCGTGGTTCCCGTCGAGATGCCCAAATCCATGGATAGGGTCCTGGCGATCGTCGACGGTTTCGAGATCAAAGAGAGCCAGGTGAAACAGGCGGTCCAGAACGAATACGGGATGCAGTTGGAGCGGCTGAAGGCCGAATCGCCCGAACTGGCGGCCCAGCAAGAAAAACTCATCCTGCAGAACATGACCAATCGGATGGTGATCGAATATCTGTTGGACCGGGAAGCCAAACAGGCGGGCATCGAGGTCACGTCGGAGGAGGTCGTCGCCGAGATGGCTCAGAAGCTCTCCGAGCTCCAGCCGCCGCAGACGATCGAATCATACAAGCAGGCGTTCGAGGCCCAGGGGGGCAATTTCGAGGTTTTCAAAACCCAGTTCGCCAAGCAGATGAAGTATGTCAAACTGTTGGAACTCAAGGACCCCAACAGTCTGATCGTCAACGAGGCCAGCGTCCAAGAGTACTATGACAAAAATCCGGACGAATTCAAGGTTCCCGAGACCGTTCGCGCCAGCCATATCCTGATCTCGACGAAGTCGACGGATTCGAGCGCCGATCCCAATGAAGTCAAGGCCAAGGCCCGGGAAAAGGCCGAAGGCCTTCTCCACGAGGTGAGAGAAGGCGGAGACTTCGCAACGCTGGCGAAGGAGAATTCGGCCGATTACTACTCGGCCGTCCAGGGCGGCGAACTTCCACCGTTCGGGCGGGGCCGAATGGTCAAGCCGTTCGAAGACGCCGCCTTCGGATTGAAGGTCGGCCAGATCAGCGACATAGTCGAGACGGAGTTCGGCTATCACATCATCAAGGTCCTTGAGCATCGGGACCCGAACACCGTCTCCTTCGAGCAGGCCAAGAACCAGATCCTGGCCAAGCTCAAGGGGGCCCAGACGAACCAGGCGTTCCGCAAGTACATCGGGATGCTCCAAGACAAGGCCACGATCGTCTATCCGGCGGACGAACTGGCGCCGGAAAAGAAATAGGAAAGAGCAACCCAGAGCCCCACGGGATAAGAAGAACGGGGGATCCTCCCCTGCTCTTATCCCTTTTTTCGTGTTCTCTCACGCCAGCAGCGTGGCCGGGTCGAGGTTCATCGCCTCCACGTCCTTGAAATACCGCACCGTGCCCACCCGCAATTCGAGCGTCGCGTCATCGTCGCAAACAATGATGCCTTGGGGGTGCATCTGCAACGCGCTGATGGTCCACATATGGTTGACCCCTTCCTCAATGGCGTGACGCAGGGCGCGGGCCTTGTTGGCGCCGTTGACAATGATCAGGACTTCCCGGGCGTCCATGACCGTACCGACGCCGACGCTCAGGGCCGTGGCAGGCACCTTGTTCGGATCGTTGTCGAAGAACCGCGAGTTGGCGATTCGAGTGTCCGGCGTCAGACGCATCACGCGAGTCCGCGAGGCCAGCGACGAGCCGGGCTCGTTGAACGCGATGTGCCCGTCGGCGCCGATCCCGCCCACGAACAGGTGAATCCCGCCGACTTGTCGGATGCGGGCCTCGTATTCGGCGCATTCGGCCTCCAGGTCCGGGGCGTTGCCGTCCAGGATGTTGACGTTGCGCTTGGGGATGTCGATGTGGCCGAAGAAGTTCCGCCACATGAAGGAGTGGTAGCTCTCGGCATGTTCCTGGGGGAGCCCGACGTATTCATCCATGTTGAACGTGATGACGTGCTCGAAGGACACCTTGCCGGCCTTGTTCATCGCGGCCAGCTCGCGGTACATACCGATCGGCGAGGAGCCCGTCGGCAGGCCCAGGACAAACGGCCGGTCGATCGTGGGCTGGAAATCCAGGATCTTGCGGGCCACGTAGTTGGCGGCCCACTGCGAGACTTTTTCATAGTTCGGTTCGATGATCACTCTCATGGTTGTTTCCTTTTTATGCACGGGTTCGCAAGGGTTCGAGGCGACCGAGCAAGTCCTCGGCCAGAGCGGTTTTTGCTTGGATGTGTTTCTGGATTTCCGCGACGAATCCGTCGGCCTCGAACGTGCCTCGAACAGCCGCGAAATCGGATTGCTTGGTGTCTTCGTCGCCGTCGAGGCCGAAGCCGGTCTGGACCGTCGGCGAGAACTCTTTCTTCGCGTCGGCGTGGAGCTGGTGGTCCAGGTTGACCACGGCGGTCTTCCACCGGTGAATCATCTCAATGATATCCTCGGCGGTCATCTCGTCGAGGGTCTTACCGAGCAGTTTCTGCAGGACGTCGGCCGCCCAGGTCCATTCGTATCGGGTATAGTTGGCATGCATGACGCCGAATCGGACGTTCAGCTCCTCCAACGACGCGACGACACCTGATTCGATGTCGTCGAGCAAACGGATCACGACCTCCTCCGGCGCGAGCATGCCCGCCAGGTCGATCCATTTGCCCAAGCCGAGATCGGTGTCGGGCCGCAGGGCCGCACGCAGGTCTCGCACAGTCCGAAAATGTTTTCCTTCCAACCTCTTGACCAGGCAGTTGCCGATGAATTTGTCGATCCCCAACTCGTACAGGGCGATGCCTCGTTCGAGGGAGGGTCCCGGGATCTTCACGCTGTGATAGATGAAATAGTCGGAGATCGGGCCGGTGGTGGCCATGAGTTTTCGCAACAAGTCCCGACCGTTGATCATCTTCTGGATCGTGTAGGGACTCAGGAGCTTGAAATTGATGTAATCGAGTTTGCGTGGGTCCTTGCGGCGGTCTCGCTGGGGCCACTTTCGTGCGTCGCGGACCGTACCGACGCTTCTGAGGTTCACGCCGGGGGCCAGCACACTCTCGTCTTCGTTTTCGATCAGATAAGAAAAGGGCAGATCCGAGGTGTCGGAGTTGCGATAGTGGCGCCCCATGACCACGGTGAACGCGCCAACCTTGGCGGGCCAGAGCATGTAGGAGTCGCTGCCGGTCTTGGAACCCCGTTCGACGACGCCCTGATGGACGGGGCCGAGCTTGTACATATGGTTGCTCTGGTTGGTTCCGCTGCCGGCATTGAGGAAGGAGAACAGGCCGGCGATCAGGAGCGTGGACTTGTGGTGGGTCACGGTGTAGGGCCCTGCGAAGATCGAGCAGGCCTCGCCGTGGAAGCCGCCGCAATTGGCGAAAAAGACCGAGTTCTCGGCCGAGTACTGCTTGGAGAGGGTGCAGCCCTGTCCGACGAAACAATGACCGACGATCGTGCCGTCGGTGATCCTGGCGCCGCTGCAGGCGATGAAATCATCGGCATAGACACCGGGTCCGAGGTAAACAGGGTCCTCCACGCAACTGTTGATCGAACCGTTTTCGAGGCGATTGACGCCCTCGATCACGGCCGCCGGTCCGATTCGGACGTTCTTGAGCAATCGGGAGTTGATAATCCTCGCTCCCTTGGCCACCCGGCCCATCGACGATCGCACGGATGCGGCGTAGGCGTCGATCATCGCCTTCAGTTTTTCGATCACGCCGGATCGATGACGATAAAAGGCAAGGACATAGGCCGTGTGGGCACTGAGCTGATCGTAGATCGGAATCTCCCGACCTCCCGCTTCGTTGACGACCGCCACCCGGGTCCCGTTGCCGAATGTACTTTCGCCCTCGACCGCCAGCAGGTCGATGTTGTCGATCACCACGTCGTCTTCCACGACATAGTTGGCGATGTAGTTTCGCACGGCGCATATGAAGACGTTGTCGCCGATGACGCAGTTGTGGATCGTCGCGTGGCTGATGCCGGCGGGCTTGACGACGCCGCCGAAGAAGGAGACGGTCTTGTCGAAGACGCCGAGCCGGATGTCGCCGCAAAAGCGGGTCGCGTGGACTCGGTCGGCCCGGAATCCGTCGGCCACCTGGACCCGGGACCAGTCGTCGCAGGTGCATCCTTGCTCCGACAATCGAGCGATCTCGACGGTCGATAGTGCTCGCCACTGTGTCTGCATGGACTCCCTTTCTGCCCGTGGACGGCGCCGGAAAAGCGAATCTCGACGGGTTTGAGGAATCCCTCGTGAGTGCAGAGATCCCTCGACCCTGGATTATGAGACTTCGACGAATATAGTGGGCATGTTCCCGACGGTCAAGGTGTTCGTCTCCGCAAATTGTGGACTCAAGAATATTTAATACCAACGTCGTCGGTCCGGGGCGGACGACGGAACCCACGGTTTCGGGAGCCTATGCTTTGACGATTTCCGAAAAAAACTTGCATGCCTGTGTGACATTTCACATAAATTTTGCAGTCGCATCCTGACGACTGCCGATGAAACACGGTATAACGGGGTGCCCTGTTGCAACGTCCGAGATTCGCACCGACGTGGTGCGGCCGGCGGGACGCGGGGCCGTGTGTGGACGAATGATGCTATGGCAAACCAGCCCAGGGTTGTGAAAGTCTTAGGCGCGTTGTTGGTTTCCATGACGGTGGGGGCGTTTGTCTTGATGGCGCTGGGCAACAACCCTCCGTCGGCGGGCCCTTTTTGCCTCTCGGCCTATTATCGGCTCACCTCGGTGGATCAGGCGGTGCGATCGAAGGCCTGTCAGACCCCCAACCGTTGGAGCAGCATCGAGATCTTCTTCAGCGGCACCCAAGGTCGCAACCTATCGCCTGCCGGGGCGACCGACACGAATTGTCACTTTGTGATTTGCAATGGAACCGGGGCCGACGACGGCGAGATCCAGGCCACCGACCAATGGCAGAATCAGTACTCGATCCAACCCAGCCGGACGTGGCAGGGTTCGAATACCACCATTCGCATCTGCCTGATCGGCGACGGCGTCCACACGATGCCCACCGATTATCAACTCAAGCGTCTCGAAATGCTCCTGGAAGCTCTGTGCAGGAAGTTCCGCATCCCCGCCAGTCAGGTGTTCCTGCCCACCGATTGCCAGTAATCGGCTTGTGCCCCTCTTGATCCCGCCTGTGTTTTGACGACGGCAGCTGTACCCTGCGCGCACCGACCCTGCGCCGGGAGTCTTTTCTAATCTTCGGTTGGAGGCCCAAAAAAGCGATGAGTGGCCAAGGGGCCACTCATCTATGACGACGCATGGGCGTCTGGTTGCAAGGCACCGATCTTTTGTGGTTTCACATACGTGATTCGCCGTAACTGGGTAATCCGGCCCTTGTTCAAATCCTCGCGGCGGCGTTCCCGAGGGTCTTTGCAGGCAGAACACATCCCTCAAGCGAATCTTGTGCTCTTTCACAGACCCAAGTTTCGGCCGCCGCGTATCTTCGCAGGGATAGACGACCTCGCGAGACGTTCTATTGCAGGTCTTCTCAAAAAATCCCACTTGGCCGCGAAAATCCTGTGAATTTCTCGTGACAGCTATTCTCGGACGTTGACTGGCGAGGAACGAGGGTCTCCGACGCCGCATACGACGCGCCAGAGGTAGTAAACGGGAATGCCCAGGAGGATGCTCCCCAGGCTGTACAAGGAAGGCTTGGGCCACTGTTTGAACGCGAAGACCGCCATGAAGAGGATCACGATCAGGAAGATGGCCGGGACGACCGGGTAGCCTGGAACACGGAACGGCCTTTCCATCTCCGGCCGCCGCCGGCGGAGCACGTACACGGCCGCGATGAACAGCATGGCGAACAGCGACAGCCCCACCGAGGCGTACTTGTACAAGTTCTGGAAATCCGTGACGAACAGAATCGCGACCGCGCAGAGGCTCTGCAGAATCATCGCGTGCGTTGGGATCTGTCCCTTTTTGCTGACGCGTCCGGCGATGGAGGGGAACAGCCCGTCCTTCGCCATGGCGTAATACACGCGTGGGCCGGTGATGATGAACGCGCTGACCGTGGCCAGGAAGGCCAGTCCCAGCAGCACGGAGAAGACACCGGAGGCCCGCGGCCCAAACAACGTTTCGACCGCCAGTTGCGGAACCCGTTCGGCATTGTCGAACCCCACCGATCCCAACGGCACCGCGTACGCAAACACCGCATTCAATGCCAAATATAGGACCACCACCGAGCCGGTCCCCAACAGCAGCGAGCGGGGGAGAATCCTGCCGGGATTTCGTACTTCGCCCGCCAGGTAACTGGCGGCGTTCCATCCACTGTAGGCGAACATGACGTAGAACAACTGGGTCATCGCGGTCCCCAGTTCGACTTCCTTGAGGGGTTGTCCCTCGCTGATGTGGGACAACCGGCCCTTTCCGAACAGAAACGCCAAGATCGCCAGGACCACGAACAGGCCGAGCTTGAGCATCGTCGTGAGGTTCTGCGTCCAGGCGGACTGGCGATGGCCGAGCAGGTTGGGAATCGTGATCGCGACGATGATGACCGCGGCCACGAGGCGAAGTCGCTCCGGATGATCCTGGGCCAGTCCGAACGGGGTCAGCAGGTACATCGCTGCGATGTAGCCCGCCACCGCCAGGGGCGAGGAGAAGCCCAAGAAGAACGACGTCCAGCCCGAGAGGAACGCGGGCATCGGCCCGTAAGCCTCGCGAAGATAGACGTATTCGCCCCCGGCGCGGGGCAGGGCGGCCGCCAACTCCGCCACGCACAGGGCGCCGCACAGAGCCAGCGCCCCGCCCAGGGCCCAGAGCCCGAAGATCGTGGGGTAGTTCTTGAGCGACGCCATCATGTACCCTGGCGAAACGAGAATTCCCGTCCCGACCATGCTGGCGATCACCACATAAGTCGCGGTGGACAACCCGAACTTGCGCTCCAATCCCTGATTCTCCATGCTCATGGTCCTTCCATCAAGCGTTTAGACGAATGCCGGACGCGGTAAGGTCCCCCCTCACCTGGTCCAGGTTCTGGTACAAGATGCCCTTCATGCCCGCGGCCCGGGCGCCTTCGACGAACTCGAGCTTGTCGTCAATAAAGACGCACTGCGCCGGCGCCAGCCCGAGCTTTCGGGTTGCGATTTCGTAGATCTCCCGTTGCGGCTTGGCGACGCCCTCGGCGCACGAGAACGTCGCGGCGTCGAAGGCGTCGTAGCCCAACTCCAGGAAGAACTCCATCGCGGGGGCTTCGGTGTTCGAGAGCAGGCTGGTCCGGTAACCCTGCCGCCTCAGTCCCCTGGCCAGACCAAAGACCTCCTCTCGTGGCGAATAAACCGCACGGAAGGCCTCGCCCCAGAGCGACGCCTGCCTGGGCGTCGGGCAGGCGAGCCGCTCGCAGACCCGCTGCCAGAACACGCGCTCGGGGATCAAACCTTTTTGAAACGCCTCGCCACACGCGTTGTGGGCGCCAATGTAGTCCTCGACCGACACGCCCAGAGCCTCGGCACAGAAAGCCATCAACCCCGACGCCGGATTGTCGATCAGGACGCCGCCCCAGTCGAACAGGACCGCTTCGATTCTCGTTTCCATCGTTCCACTTCTTCTGTCGTTCGGAGTTCCGCGTTCACGCGGTCTTGGGAGCCTCTGTCCCCGGCGGGATTATCACCCGCCAGGCCGACCGACGCAATCGGGATTGTGCCAAACCAGTCCAATTCGCCGTCGGGCCAGGGAGGCGCGGGGAGACGTTAGGGCAATCGGCGTGGTTTCAGATGTGTGCGACCGGACTTCGTGGGGCGTGGGGACACCCCCTCTGTCTTCCTGAGCACAGCAAAGGATCTGGGCACAAAATGCGGGTGTGCATTCGTTGCATCCGAAGGCCAGATGCGTACCAACGAATGGTTGTTGAAGGGTCCTGATGAAGTCTTGACTGCGTCCCAGCCAACCGGTTACTGTTACAGGCTCTCGCCCGGTCGCGGGCAGGCGGATGATGTGACAATCAGAGAAAGGGAAGACGCGATGATCGCAATACGCCTCAGATCGATCCTGCTTGGAGCTATGATGTCCCTGGCCGTGGTTCTGCTCGCCGCGAACACCGCATTCTCCGAAGAGATTCAATTGAAGTTCGATCGCGCGGGCCGATTCAAGATCGTCCAGTTCACCGATCTGCACCTCCACGAAGGCGGCGACAAGGACCGCCAGACGTTGGCCCTGATCGGCGAGATCCTCGACCTCGAGAAACCCCACCTGGTCGTCCTGACCGGCGACATTCTCTCCGGCGCCGCCAAGCGGCAGGAAACCGTCGCGCTGGCCGCCGGCCCGATGGCCGAGCGGAAGATCCCGTGGGCCGTGACTCTGGGCAACCACGACGACGAGTGGCCCAAGGAAATCGACAAGCCCAAGGACCGCCGCGGCCTGATGGAGATGTTCGTCCGCCAGCCGTACTCCGTTTCCCAAATGGGCCCGGCGGAGATCTTCGGGGCCAGCAACTACTATCTGCCCATCTACGACGCCGACGGGACCCACAAGAAGTGGATCCTCTACATGCTCGACTCCAATGCCTACGCGAGCAAGAAGGAACTCGGCTCCTACGATTGGATCCGCACCGACCAGATCGCCTGGTACAGCCAGACCTCCAAGACCCTGGCCCAGGAGCGGGACGGCAAGCCCTACCCGGCCCTGGCGTTCTTTCACATTCCGCTGCTGGAATACGAATACGCCCTGACCGACGCGCAGGCCGACGTCGTCGGGCATCGACACGAAGGCGTCGCCTGTCCGCGAATCAATTCGGGACTGTTCGCGGCGATGCTCGAACGCGGCGACGTCAAAGGCACCTTCGTCGGGCACGACCACGTGAGCGACTACGAGGCTCAATACCGCGGCATCCGTCTGATCTACGGCCGGGCCACCGGTTTCGACACCTACGGCCGGGACGGCTTCCCCCGAGGCGGCCGCGTGATCCAGCTCGAAGAGAATAGCGAAACCTTCACCACCTGGATCCGACTCCAGGGAGGCGACAGAATTCAGTACTGAGCCGGTGGTATCACTGGCGACCGGCAAACCCCATGAGCCCCCGGACGATCCGGGTCAAAGACTGGACAGCCATTGCCGGAGAAGAAAGAGCGCCTCACGGTCGAAGATCCCGTGAAATAAGCTAGGAATGCCCGGCAGAGGTCCTGGTCAAGACGCCCTCGCCGATTTGTCATTTACGAAGCGACATCGGAAGGCTATGATTGCCGCCGTTGATTTGGGCGGTTTCGAATTCTGGCTTTGATTGAAAGAAGGCATGGCGCACAAAGAACAGGTCCTGGTGGTGGAGCGGAAGGTCTTTGACGAATTGGGTTCGTTTCAGGGTTTGCAGTTCGACGTCCGGCGATATCTGGATCGGCTCTTCAATCCCAGGACTCTGCGGTTTATGCCGCGACCGTTGGCGGAAACAGATCCGGGTTTCAAGCAGCTCATCCCCTATGTTCTGATGACCTGCGAGGGCCGATATCTCACCTACGTCCGCGGCAAACGGGCCGGCGAGACCCGCCTGGTGGGCAATCGTTCCATGGGTATCGGCGGCCACATCAACCCGATCGACGATGCGGCACCGCTGTTCGGCGATTCCCGCGCAATGTACGAGACGGCGGTGGAACGGGAAGTGACCGAGGAGGTCGAGGTCCAAGCCGGATACAAGGACCATGTCGTCGCCCTGCTCAACGACGATTCCAACGAAGTGGGCAAGGTACACCTGGGCGTCGTCCACTGCTGGGTTCTGGACGCCCCGAAAGTGAGTCGGCGCGAACAGATGATCACGCAAATGGAGTTCATGACCGTGGCCAATCTGCGTGAAGTCCGCGACCAGATGGAGACCTGGTCGCAGCTTTGCCTCGACGGCCTGCACCAGATCCAAGCCAAGCTGTAAGTCCCATCCGTTCTAGCGAGAGGTAAGACGAATATGACCCATGGGGGTTGCCCTGGGCCGTCCGCAACCGGCTCTTGCACAAACCGGCCCTGGGGGTATGATAGTGTCAAAAAACCGCCGACTCCCGGTGCAAGGTACGACGGAGGACGCTCCTGAACGACATGACTGCGACCACCCTGCCGCTGACGCGGATTCAACGCCTGATCGGCGCGCGGATGCTGGCCTCGAAACAAAACAAACCCTGCTATTACATGGACATCAAAGCCGACGTCACTGAAATGATGGGCATGCGCCACAGCCTGAGCAAGACGTTGGGCGTGAAGGTTACGACCGGGACGTTCTACATGCGCGCGATGGCGGTGGCGGTACGACAGTACCCTCTGATGGTCGGCCGACTTGTTTCCGCAGGCCACTCCAACAACGGCGATGGCCAGGTGGTGCGGATCGCCGAGAACGTAAACATCGGTTTTGCAGTCAACAGCCCGCAAGGCCTGGTTGTCCCGGTCGTGCGGTACACCGAGGGGTTGTCGCTGGCCGAGATCGCGCAGGCAGAAAAGACGCTGACGGACAAGGCCCGCAGCAATAAGCTGACGCTCGAGGACATCGAAAACGAGACGATCGCACTGAGCAACCTCGGGGCGTACGACATCGATTGGTTTCTGGCGATCGTGCCACCGCAGGTCAGCGCGATCATCGCGGCCGGCAAGATCATTCCGACTGTCGTGCCCCAGGACCAAGGGCCGGTCGTCCGCAAGATGGTCAGACTTTCGCTGACCGCGGATCAGCGGGTCATTCCCTGTGATTGCGCCGCCCGATTTCTGCACTGTCTGGCGGAGCAATTGAGCGAACCCGGCCTGCTGGTGTAAACGAAGGCACGACAATTCGATTGAATCGATCAGGAGGACAAACAATGAGTGACCGCAGCAGAACGAGAGTGTATCTGGGTTTCGTGATGACGTTGTGCCTGTCCTCCCTGGCGGGGGCGCAGCCGAAGGTGGAACTGTTGTGGCCCGACGGCGCGCCGGGGGCCAAGGGTCAGGCCGAGGGCGACAAGCCCACCTTGACGATCTATCTGCCCCCTCAGGACAAAGCCACGGGCGCCGCAGTCGTGATCTGTCCCGGCGGCGGATACGGCCACCTCGCCATGGATCATGAAGGCCACCAGATCGGCCAATGGCTGAATTCCTTCGGCGTCGCGGGCTTTATCGTGGCGTACCGCCACAGTCGCAGCGGCGCAGGTTACGGGTACCCCGCCCCGATCCAGGATGCCCAGCGGGCGATCCAGACGGTACGGAGCCGGGCCAAGGAGTGGGGCGTCGATCCCAACCGCATCGGTATCCTGGGTTTCTCCGCCGGCGGGCACCTGGCTTCGACCGTCGCGACGCATTTCAACGAATCGTTCGTCGAGCCACGCGACGCGATCGATCGCGTCAGCCGCCGGCCGGACTTTGCCGTCCTGGTGTACCCGGTGATCGCATTCGGCGAGCCTTTTACGCACTATGGTTCGCAACACAATCTACTCGGCCGTGACGCCGACAAATCGCTTGTGGAGAAATTCTCGAATGAGAAACAAGTGACGCCGCAGACCCCGCCGACGTTCCTGTTCCACACGTGGGAAGACACCGCGGTGCCGCCGGAGAACAGTATTCTGTTTTACTTGGCTCTCCGCAAGGCGAAGGTCCCGGCCGAAATGCACAT
>JAGPGT010000347.1 GCA_018055905.1 Phycisphaerae bacterium | reverse complement strand
GCCCGATGGAGCGTATCCTGAGCGTTGTAGGCTGGAATGACGACGGTGACACTCACACATCACCCTGTGGAAATGCGTTAGGAGCGATTCGGATCACCCGGGCGAAGCGACCGCGAGACGCCACCGGTGGCTGCGGCCTGGTCTGGCTCCACGGCATCAGGAGCGACGCAGGGTCGGCACAGAAGCTGCCGTACCCGGCAGACCATCCGGTTGCAGAAGAAACCTGCGAATACATTCATCCCGTTGCGATGGAAAGCCTGCGCGATCTCGCGATTACCCTGTACGATCCCACGGATCGTGTTGGCGCGGCCGCCCGCCCGCATGCGAACGAGGGGCCTGGGAACGTACCGCACGCGGATTCCGTTCTTCTCGACGAAGCGGAGCATCAGCTCGAAGTCGCCAGCGATCCGATAGGCAGGGTCGAAACCTCCCAGCGTCCGGTACACCGACGTCCTGCAAAAGAACGTCGGATGCGGCGGTGACCACCCTCGCTGGAACGCATGAGGCCGATAGGCCCCCGCCCGCCAATAGCGGACGATCCGATCGGCGTCGCGGCGGCCCACATAGACGAGGTCGCCGTACACGCCGTCCGTGTCACCCGCGAGCATCGCCGACACGACGTCGCGGATGACGCCGGGCGAAGCGTAGACGTCGTCGGCATTCAGGAAGGCCACGACGTCCCCGCTGGCCAGAGCGAGCCCTTTGTTCATGGCGTCGTAAATGCCCCGGTCCGGCTCGGAGATGAATTTCTTGATCCGCCCGTTGTACCGGCCCACGATCTCCTGCGTCCCGTCCGTCGAACCGCCGTCGACGATGACATGCTCGACAGACTCGTACGTCTGTTCGCGAACGCTGCGAATCGTCTCCTCGATCGTCGAGGCACTGTTGAAACAGACGGTAATGACGGAGACTTTCAGCCCATTCGAAGCAGGCCCCGACAAGTTCTGCCCGCAGCCATGAACCCGCCCGGACGGCGTCTGAGGAAAAAAGACATCATCCATGTTGGCTGACCCTGCACTCGACAAAGACACTCGGACACCGTAACGGAGCAATCTGGCCGATCAGCTTGTCGCAAGCCCAGAAGAACGGCAGCGTGAAAAACAGCAGCCGCGGAACCGGCACATAGTGATTCCCGCGGAATCGGACGATCTCAAGCCCCGCGGCGCGACAGTGATCTCGAATCACGCCGGGGCTGTACCAACGCGACGTAACATCGCGGCTGAGACTCCTGCCCCGCCAGTTGACGACCAACGCCGCCGGCAACAAGACGCTGCTCAGACAGGGAAAACTGAAAACGAGCGTGCTCTGTGCGCCCATTCGCGAGGCAATCTCCCGAATGGCTCTCGCAGGGTCGGAAAGCCGGCCCAGGACATTGACCATGATGACGAAATCGTAGCCACTCAGATCCAGGTCGCATTCGAACACCGACATGACCCGAAACTCCGGCGTTGGGAGATCCACTTGCCTGCGGAAGCGATCGATCGCGACGTCCAGCATCTCCTGGCTGATGTCCGTGGCGGTGACGCAGGCCCCCCACCGTGCGAGCGTCTCGGTGATTCGTCCCGTGCCGCAACCGATCTCCAGAACTCTCTTGCCCCGCCAATCCGGACAGAAGGCCCGCAGAACCTCGACCTGTCTGCGATGTCCCCAACCTCCGGCCCATCCGCTGAACCGAGCGTGATCATATTGCCTGGCGGTCTTTTCATAGAGCCGAAAGTCGGCGTCGAAAACCATGGGTTTCTCAGTCACAACGCTCCTTCGCCTTCAACAGTCGCTCGTACAGCGCGATCATCCGCTTCGCGGAGACACTCAAGGACAGCTCTTTTGCCCTGCGTGCGGCAGCCTGGGCGACCGCATGCCGCCTCTGAGGGCTGGCCGACGTGGACCGAATCGCAGCCGCCAGGTGTCCCGCGGAAAAACCTTCTGCGAGGATCCCCGCCCTGCCGTGGTCCAGAAGCTCAGGACAACCGCCGACGGGGGTCGCGACGACACACTTGCCCATCGCCATAGCCTCCAGCGCCACCATCGGGTAATCCGAGGGCCCACGACTGGTCTCCCAGGGAATCACCAGAACATCCGACTCCGCGTAGAGATCCTCGATTCGATCCACCAGGCCCACGAAATGCACCTGTCGATCGAGCCCCGATTCCGCAATCAGTCGAACCGCATCCCGATGGCCTGCCTCGTACTGCTTGACCCCGCTCTGGTTTTCTATCGCCGCGACGAGAAACGTGCGGACCCCCTCGCCGTTCAGGATCTTCACCGCGTGGATCAGTTCGAACAGTCCCTTCTCTTTCGAGGCGTTTCCGACGTACAGCAGACGCAGCGAGTCGCCGTTCCCGCAGAAATAGCGAAGTGGCCCGGCGTGTTCCTCCGGTCGAAACCGCTGCGTGTCCACGCACATGGGAATCGACTCGATTCGCTCCGGACGGACCCCGATCCGCTCGATGGACTGCCGGACGTTGTCCGTCACCGCCACGACGCGGTCCAGCCGTGTGAAGACTGCGCGAACGAGGGATGGACGTTCCCACCACCTGCCGTACACGCCGCCCCGCGCCCCGAGAGGA
>JAGPGT010000124.1 GCA_018055905.1 Phycisphaerae bacterium | reverse complement strand
CTTTTCATTTTTCCGGGTCATACTTTGCGTGCTTGACAATGCACGCCCCTTCCGCTTACCGTGAAAGCCTTGTAACGCTCAAGATCCATTGCAGATTTGGGTGGTGGTATTCGAGCAATTCGGCGGTCCGCTGAAGGTTGCGCATGTCGCCGATCCATCCCCTGCGGACGACGGCGGCATCGTTCGGGTCGGCGCCGGTGGCCTGTGCCACAGCGACTGGCATGGCTGGTTCGAGCGGCATCACCGTCATCGATCGGTTCCGACAGAGATGGACGCAATCGCATCGGGAAAGGTGCAACGAAATGAGGAACTCCTGTGTATCGCTCTGGCTAGGGTTTGTGATTGTGTTCTGTCCGGCCAGCGTGAGCGTGGCTGAGCCGTCGCATAAGAACAAGCCGTATGCGTATCTCTTCCCCGCGAAGATGAGCGAATTGGTCGAGTGTTTGCAGCACGAAGGCGTCGAAGTCCTGGAGTTTCGCGAAGACATCGATCTTGAGGTCATCGTCCACCGCATTGAAGGGGTAATACGGGATGCGAACGAAGCGCAGAGGAGAGCAGGCATCACGTTTCAAACCCGCGAGGATCGACAGACTAGGCGATTTGAGGCCGGGACAATCCTCGTCAAGACGCCTGGGGAACCCAACGAGACGATCCAGCGTCTGCTGGCACCCGAGGGCAGAAAAGGACGCCGTACCCAGAGACTCCTGGGCCAACCGGTTGTAGGACAAGCCTATCCGGTCTTCTCACTGGATGCTTATGTCCCGCTGACGTTGGGACCGGTCAAGCCTTTGGAGGAGAAGCGGGAGTTTGGCAAGCCCATCACCTTCGAGACAGTCCATGGGCCGCTGAAGACCGTCAGTTTCAACGGCTCTCCCGTCAGCGGCCTGACCTGGCTTTCCGACGGCGAGCATTATCTCCAGCGTCGCGACGGCCGTCTGTACCAGGTGCACGCGGTCTCGGGACGTTCGACCCTGTTTGTGGACCCGAACGTTTTGGCCGCGGCGCTAAACCAGATCCCCGCGATGCGGCCGGCGGATGTCGAATCGATCGCGCGGCAGGCATGGTTTCACATGAGCCCCGATCGTAATGCGGTTTTGATCGATTATGAAAACGATCTGTACTACTGCACGCGGGACGGGACGATGGCCGTCCGCTTGACGTCTACGCCGGGCCATGAAGAACTCAGTACATTCGATCCGGCGGGGCGGTTCGTCGCCTTCGTCCGGGAGGGCAATTTGTACGTGGTGGACGTCGCGACGCAGACCGAACGGGCCCTGACCACGGACGGCGGCGGCCTGATCCGCAACGGCCAGGCCGATTGGGTCTACTTCGAAGAAGTGCTCAATCGCCAATGGAAGCTGTTCTGGTGGAGTCCGGATTCTTCGGCTATCGCCTTCGTACGGACGGACGATACGCCGGTGCCGCAGTTTACGTTGACGAACGAAGCCAGCCGGGGCGAGCGGGTCGAGCAGACCCGTTATCCGCGTGCAGGCGAGGCGAACCCGACGGTGAAGCTGGGGATCGTCTCAGCCGCCGGCGGGGGGGTGCGATGGGCGGATCTCAAAGGATATACGGAAGGCGCTTACCTGATTACCGGTGTCGGATGGCTGCCCGATAGCGAACGGCTTTATCTCTTTATTCAGGACCGGGCCCAGACTTGGCTGGACATCAGCACCGTGTCCCGAAGGGGCGGACGGCTTACACGTCTGCTTCGTGAAACCACCAAGGCATGGGTCGAACCGCCGGCCAAGATTGAGTTCCTTGCCGACGGCGACCTGTTGTTCACCAGCGAGAGGACGGGCTGGAAACATCTGTATCGTTTCGACAAGAATGGGAAGTTGAAGTACCCTGTGACGGAAGGCCAGTGGGAGGTCCGTGATGTCCTACGTGTGGATCAGGAAGGCGGTTGGGTCTACTTCACCGGCACCCGTGACTCGCACATCGCGGAGCACCTCTATCGTGTCCCATTGGACGGCGGGGACGTTCAACGACTCACCGAAACGTCGGGCCAGCACCAAGCGAATGTCAGCCCCAACGGAAAGTACTTCATCGACACCTGGAGCGACGCAAACATGCCGACAAAGGTCGCGCTCCGCGGAGCTGATGGGACTTTGATCCGCACACTCGACACGAACCCCGTCTATGAGCGCCAGGAGTATCGGTTCGGACCCTCTGAGCAGTTCCAGATCCCGATGTCGGACGGTTTTCTGGTTGAAGCCCGATTGATCAAGCCCCCGGATTTCGACGAGAGCCGAAAGTACCCGGTCTGGTTCACGACGTACGCGGGACCACACATGCCGAGCATCTCCGACTCGTGGCAGGGTGGTCGGACGTGGGACCACATGATCGCCGGGATGGGGGTAATCGTGTTCCATTGCGATCCTCGTTCCGCCAGCGGCAAGGGCGCTTGCTCGGCTTGGACTGCCTACAAACAGCTTGGCGTCCAGGAGCTCAAGGACATCGAAGAAGCCATCGAATGGCTCAAGAGCCAACCCTACGTCGACGGCGATCGGATTGGCATGAGCGGTTACAGCTATGGCGGTTTCATGACCGCCTATGCCATGACGCACAGCAAGCTCTTTGCAGGCGGGATCGCGGGCGCTCCACCCACGGACTGGCATTACTACGACACGATCTACACCGAGCGGTTCATGGACACGCCGCAGAACAACCCCGATGGATACGAGAAGAGCAGCGTCGTGAAGGCCGCCAAGGATCTGCATGGACAGTTGCTCATCATTCACGGCGGAATCGACGACAACGTCCATCTCCAGAACGCCTTCGCCCTTGCGGAGGCCCTGCAGCGCGAGGACAAGGTGTTTCAGATCATGGTCTACCCCCAGGCTCGTCACGGCATTGGCGGCATTCACTACGATCGGCTGGTGGTGAACTTCATCCGGACTGTGCTTGCGCTTTCGGAGCCGTTTGGGGGTGCCGAAAGCGATCGGCAAGATGATGAGAAAGCGACGCCCGACTGAGGGAGTCGGGCGTCGGCGACGGGATGTCCGTCTTCAGCTTTGGACTCGAAGACGAAGGAGGATTTCCCAGGCGGTCAGAACCCGTAGGCAACGCGGAGTTGTTCATTGGTCGGCATCTCGGCGTAGTATTCTCCGCGAGGCCCAACGTACCAGGGTCCATTCCGTGTGAGTTGGACGGAAGTTCTGGAGCCGTTGGAGTTGGTGACCCAGACGGTGATCGTGGTTTCCTGGACCACCACCGGTGGGGCCGGCGTGACGACAACCTCTCGAATCACAGGCGGATGGACCACACGCACTACCGGCGGGTGCACCACGACCGGCGGGCATGGGTGTATGACCCGGTGAGGCCACCGTGGAGGGGCGACGATAACGCGAGGCGGAGGCGGGTAACAACCCGGTGCGACGATCGGCCCGCCATAACCCACTCCGAATTCGACAGAGCCGCTTCGGCCCACATAGGAAATGGAGAAACTCGCGTCTGCCCGCGCGCCGGAGGTGAGCGACAGAACCATGCCGATTGCGAGCATCGCCGCTAGGATTCTTGTCCGTGTCATTGTCGTACCCTTTCCTTGATGCGATCCTGCCTCTGAGGAGGCTGTCGATTTTGCCTTTTCATTCATTAAAGGCACTCCCCGGGCCGCCGGTAACCGAGGAATTGGGTTCGGTCGGTGGGGCTGCTACCTGGATTTTGATGTAAGTTCTTGCATGAACGGTGTTTATGTTCTTTCTGGTCTCCAGAAAATGCCAGACGGCAAGACGCCTGGAGAGGGGATCACGATCATGGTCGCCGACTTGGCTTGAACTTGGGTCTGCCGAAGTGGCTTCGTATTCGGATGACTTAGATCTTGCATTAAGTGCATTTAATATGGTATCGATAAGGAAGTGACGTTGCATGCGGTTGGTTGGCTGGCTCGTGGGTGTTCTATGCCCAAGTCCCGAAGGAACAAGCCCCGGAATCATGGCGCCGCCAGGGAATCCTCGCAGAGGCGGGTCTCCTCGTATTTTCCTCACCAGCGGCTTTGGGTATGGCGGATGCTGGTTGTGATCGGTGCTCCAGCAGTTTTTCTCCTTTTGCTGGAAGGGGCCTTGTCTGTGTTTTGTGTCGGCTATCCGACGTCGTTCTTCGTCCGCAGCGAGCGGGCAGGTTTCCAGACGACGAACGCTCACTTCGGATGGCACTACCAGCAGGAGGCGATGTCGGAGCCACAACCTTGTCTGATCTCTGTCAAGAAATCTGAGAATACAATCCGAGTCTTTGTTTTGGGTGAATCCGCGGCGATGGGAACGCCCGACCCGGCGTTCGGTTTCGCCCGTGTCCTGGAAGTCATGCTCAGAGAACTTTATCCCGATCGCCGGGTTGAGGTGATCAACGCCGCCATGCGGGGCATCAACTCGCATGTGATTGTGGAAATCGCCAAGGACTGTGCCGCATTGAGTCCGGATGTTTTTGTTGTGTACGTGGGGAACAACGAATTCAACGGCCTGTATGGTCCGAGGACGTCACTTGCTTTTCTGAGTGAGTATCCGAGCCTGATCCCGGTATTTCATCAGGTCAAACGGACGCATACGGGTCAGTTGTTCCGCCGGCTGTTGGGTGCAAACCCGCAGGCTCGACAGGCCCGAAAAATGGTTCGTGACGCTGGGTTCTTTCAAACCAAGTGTGTTGCGTATGACGATCCCGCCAGAGTGTGCGTGTATCGCAACTTCCAGGCGAATATCGAGCGGATCTGTCGATTGGGCTTGAATGCGGGGGCCCAGGTCGTGGTCGCGGCGATCGGCGTGAACCTGAGGGATTGTCCGCCGCTGGGGTCGCTCCATCGCGAGGGACTCGCGCCAGCGGAGCGAGAGCAATGGGAGGCCCTGTGCCGGGAGGGTGCTCAATTCGAAGCAGCGGGTGACTTGGCACACGCCGTGGCCAGTTTTGAAAAGGCCCTCGCGATCGACGATCATTATGCAGAGCTTCATTTCCGCGTCGCCAGATGCCGCTTGGCTTTGGGGGAAACCGACGCCGCGAGGAATGCATTTTCTCTCGCCCGCGACTGGGATGCCCTGCAATTTCGGGCCGACAGCCGGATCAATGAGATCATTCGTCATGTCGCCGGCAGGATTATCCGCCCCGAGATTCGGCTCGTAGAGGTGGACAAAGCCCTTGCACGCAGCGAGTTGTGCCGTGACGGCATCCCCGGCGGGGAGTTCTTCTACGAGCACGTACACCTACGTTTCGCAGGGGACTACCAGGTCGCCAGAACGCTGCTTCCGGCGGTAGTCGACAGCCTGCGTGCAAAAGGGGTGGTTCCCGAGGAATCGGCTGAAATTCCGACGCAAGAACAATGCGCCGCTGCGCTGGCTTTCACACCGTGGGACGAGGTCAATACCGCCGCGGCCATGGTCAAATTCACGGCCAATCCTCCTTTTACGACACAGCTCGATCATGTCCGAAGGCAGGCGGCAGCCGAGAAGGCCATCGCGACCGTGATGGAGAGCGTGGATCAGCGGTTCATCGACCATGTGCTCGCGGCCTATCGGCAGGCGATCGACGCCCGACCGGAGGACTGGGTTTTGAGTTACAATCTGGCGACCTTCCTGCAGCAGCTTGAACGACCTCGGGAAGCGGCGCGGTGTTTTGAACAGGTAGTACAAACGGTTCCTGATTGCGTGCACTTTCGGGTTCTTTGGGGACAGACTTTGGGACAGGCCGGGCTGGTCGATCAGGCCGCTCATCAGTTCCAGGAGGCCTTGAAACGGGATCGTGACTGCAAGCCCGCCCGGGAGGGTCTCGTGTGGGCGGACGCCCGGCGGCGATTGGGACGTTGAACCGGCTTATTTGACACCGCAAACGTTGAACATGCTGTAGAAGGTGTAGGTGTCGCCATAGGCTTTCGCCAGTGTGTCGAAGACGGTCTGGGCGTTGCCTCGAGCGTTCCTCACCACGCCTGCGATTTCCCGAAACTGCGCATGAACAGCAGGTTCGATCGTCCATCCCTGTTCGTCCACCGGCCTTTTGGTTTCGAGGGCATAGACGAGCATCGCCTCGGCGTAGTGGCGTGGAAGTCCGGCATAACCCAACGGCCTGAGCAGGGGCAGGAGGCCGATGAACTCTACACGCTGGTGCTTCAGCAAATGGTGAGCCATGAGGTATTCGAACGCCAGACGGTGTCCGGGTTTTTCCTGCAACAGCCTCTTGAGCATCGATTCGAAGGAGATCCCTGCCACGGCATGGTCCGAGATCCCCTGGGCTTGACGCCAGGCCTGGATCTGCGGATCGACCTGGGCGCCAGCAGGATCTACGACAAGGTCCCGCCACCGTCGCACGTACGGTCCGCTGCCGGCGTACTTTCGCAAAGCCCCCAACGCGATGCGTGCCGACTCGTACTGCCCTTTGACCAGGTGAATCCGGACCATCGCCTCCAGCACGTGGGGGGAAGGCCCTTCGTTGTCCAAAAGCTCGTAGGCGTTTTTCTCCGCGGCGTTGGGGCAACCAAGGTCCAGATACAGCTCGATCAGTTTGGCGTGCTGGAATCGTCCAGCCATATTCTCGAAGCTCAGGAACAAGGTTCGGGTTTCATCCTGCGGATAGGCGCACAGTTCTTCGCCCAGTTGTCCCTGGTGCGCCAGTGCGCGGTTGATGTCGAAGACGCCGGAAGGTGTGAAAGCGTTCCGGCTGCGCATCCTATGCGCCAAAGAGATCACACGATCCCAGTCCCTCTGGTTGGCCCAGTGGTGCAAAACCCGCTCGTTGTGAAGGTGGTTCCGCGAAACCGTCAGGCACACGGCGCCCACGCCGGCCACGAGGAACAGACGCAGGCCAAGCACCAACCAAGGACCGGTTTTCCGACGCGAGATTTGCTGTGCATCTTTGCGTTGTCGCGTCGGGAGGACGTTCTTCTTTTCGGTTACGATGACGGCGAGAAAACCCACGACAAGCAGACTCGGAACCAGAGCGTACAGCGCGATGGCCAACTTGGCCGACAGGGGGGAGAACCCCAGGTCGTGGGCAGGGTCCCAGGGTGTGCCCCCGGTGCAGATTGTGATGGGGTTGAGGTCGTACAGGAACCAACCCAGGACATAGGCCCCGCCGCAGGCGAGAATCGCCTGAGCGAGGGCGACGGTCACCCTTCGATACGCGAGGACTTCGATCTGGCAGACGAGCAAGGCAAAGAGCAACGCCGCGGCGCCGGCCCCATGATAGGTTAGGAAGAACAGAACGAGGAATACCCCCATCCGAGCTGGCAAGGTCCTCGCGGGAATCGAGCCGTAGAGCACTGCCATCCACAGCGACAGGCCGATCGCAAGGAGACAGGGCAGAGGGTTGTCGTATTGATTGTAGATCGCCAGGGCCAGGAATGCAGGGAACCAGGCGAGATCCCTGAGTTTCTCCGCTTGAATCGAAACCAGCAGGCGTCGCAGTCCCAATGAGAACATCGCCAGTACCGTGGTGATTATCAAGGCCCCAGACAAAGGGGTGCGGTAGGTCTGCGCGAGCAGCGCCGCCAGTGCCGCTGCAATTCCCCCCGGTGTGGTCAAGGCGGTTCGGAGAAAGGAACTCTCCCAGGAGAAGATCGGGTAGGGAGCGAATACGCCAAATCCGGAGTGAAGCAGATGCGGTCCGATCCCCACCCAGACATAGGCGAAGAGGCCAAGGACGATGGCGGTCCACAACCCGAATTCTTGTTTTCGATGATTCACTCGGCTCTCCAACATCGCGTCGCCCGACGCATCGACGTTCTCGAATATAGTTCATCCCGGCCGAAGGCGGCAAGAAAAACGTTGGTTCGCGTGTGGTCTACCGCTAAGATGAGGTTGTGGGCTTAGATACATCGAGAATTGTGGATGAGATTGGATCGGCTCCTGACAATACGATTGGCTTCATTTGCGATTCTGACGGTTCTGGTTGCTGTCGGCTGCAAGGATGAAAGACCCGAATCGCCTGTGTCGGCGGCAAGACCGCCCAGGATCACGCCGGACTATGCGGGACTCGTCATCCCGCCGAACATCGCACCGTTGAATTTCAAGATCGACGAGCCCGGCCTGCGATATGTGGTGAGGATTCGTTCCGCGTTGGGCCCAGCGATCGAGATTTTCAGCAAAACGGGGGAGATCGTCATCCCTCCGGCGGCTTGGAAGGGCCTGTTGAACGCCAATGTCGGCCGGGAACTGCATCTGGACATATACGTGAAGGCCGAGGACGGCGCGTGGCATCAGTACGAGACCCTCACGAACACCGTCGCATCGGAGGCGATCGATCCCTACTTGGTGTACCGATTCATGATGCCCTCGTCGTATTTTCCCAAGCGGATGCAGATCTGCCAGCGGAATCTGGAGACCTTCGAGGAACAAACGCTGCTCGACACCCAGTCCTTCGGAAACGGGTGCGCCAATTGCCACAGCTTCGTGAACAACAGCCCGGCCCAAATGCTCCTGGGGATACGCAGTACGTCGTTCGCCAGCGCCACCACGTACATCGAGGGGGATTCCATCCACAAGATCGGCGCTAAGTTCGGCTACACTTGCTGGCATCCCAGCGGCAAACTCGCGGCCTATTCGATCAACGACGTTCGCCAGTTTTTCCACACCGCGCGCGAGGAGATCCATGACGTCGTGGACCTCGATTCTCTGATCGTATACTATGACGTCGAACGCCGGCAGATCAAGACCACGCCGGCCTTGTCGGACAAGAAGCGGTTGGAGACCTATCCCGCCTGGACGCCCGACGGCAAACACCTGTACTTCTGCAGCGCGCCGCTGCTGTGGACGGACATGGATACCGTGCCTCCCAAGGGTTATGAACGGGTCAAATACGACCTGATGCGAGCGAGCTACGACATCGAGACGGACGCCTGGGGACCCGCCCAGACCGTGTTGAGCGCGACCGAGACCGGTCTGAGCATCCTGTTGCCGCGGGTATCGCCCGATGGGCGATTTCTCCTGTTTTGCATGAGCGAATATGGCTGTTTCCCGGTGTATCAGCCGACCAGCGACCTGTACCTGATGGACCTGACCACCGGGCAATACCACAAGGCCACCGCCAACAGCGAATACGCAGAATCCTGGCACAGTTGGTCGAGCAACAGTCGTTGGATCGTTTTCAGCAGCAAGAGGCAGGGGGGACTGTTCACCCGTCCTTACATCAGCTACGTGGACGAGACCGGCCGGACGCACAAACCCTTCGTGCTGCCCCAGGAGCGGCCTTCCTATTATGATTCGTGTTGCCGACTGTACAGCGTGCCCGAACTGGTCACCGGGCCCGTGACGGTGCAGAGCCAGGCGCTCGTTCGGTCGCTCTATGGCCCGGCGGAAGCGGCCGTCAACTCCGCCACCGGCGCGACGCCCAAGCCCAGCGCTGTGGAAGCGTATCCGAAAGGCCATAGCGTGCAGTGATACGCTTCCAGGACTGCGAGGGCAGAAAAGAGCAGGGCCCCATCCTAGACAGGGCCCTGCTTGACTGTCATGATATCTCAGACACCGGTGGGGTTACTGCCTCGCACGCCCATAGCTGATGTCGTCGATGTACACGATGCCGGTACCACCCTTGACCGGAGCGGCCTTGTTGCCCACGCCGATCACGAGCGACTTAACGGCATTCATCTTGACCCCGGCCGAGGTGAACTCGCTCAGCGGGATCTTCCACTGCTGCCAGGTTATGGTCGCAGTCGCTGCGGGGTCTGTGTACTGAATCACCTTGGTTTTGCCGGTGCTATCCTTGACGGACAGGTACAGGCCTTCGAGGGAGTTGCCCACCGGCTGGGTGGCGCCGATCTCCGCATGTTGCCAAGCCCCGGTCACATTGCCGGTCATCGATACGTTGGAGAAGACCGCGCTTGTGGAAATGCCGGTGTCATGACTGCACAAAGCCAAACCGATCAACACCGGACCGGTCATCGGGACAGTGACTGCGGTGCCCAACTGAGTCCAGGTCGTGCCGTCCGGGGAGATGAACCCGGAGAAGGCGTTGCCCTTGCGCTCGAGCTTCACCCAGTAGGGAGCTGCCACGGCGGCACCGGTGTTGTCGCTGTTCTCCGAAGCCCCTGCAGCCGTCAATCGACGCTGGAAGCTGGCGCCGTTGCCGCCGCTGGGCGTGATGGGCATGAAGGCGTGGACCGAACCGGGTTCCGTGCTCTGGCGAATCATCACGCCGCCTTTTGCCCACTCGTTGCTCCGGACGATGCTCTCGACGCGGGCCACGATGGTGGCGTCGCCGTTGAGAGTCTTGTAAGCAAAGCGGAACTGGTCGGAATTGTCCCAGATGTCGTTGCCGATTGCGCTCATGATGATCTTGCCGTCGGCCATTTCGGCAAAGCCGGGGGCCTGGCCGCGGAAGTAGACGACGAGGCTGTCGGCTCCGTTGGTCGTCCAGTTCTGGGCAGTGTCAAACACTCGCTCTGTCTCGGAGACAAACGGCGCGACGCTGTTGTCGTAGGACAACGGCATCGACTGTAGGCCGCTGTACTTGATCGTCTTCTCGGCGAACGGAGACGTCATGTAGCCGACGGTCGAACCGCCGTACACGCTGTTAGTGACGCCGTCCGTCCAAGCCTCGTAGATCCGGTTGCCCTCGTCGTCGGTGTAGCTGTCCATGTCGTCGATCGCGGCATACTCTTGGCTGACGAAGCTCCAGACGTCGCCTTCATACGTGCCGGCGTCGCCGACTTCGTTGACCTTCCAGAAATACTCGGTTCCGAAGTTCATAGTCGGCGGAGTGAAGCGGTGATCGGTCACGGTCGTCACTGCGGCGGTTCCTGCGGCCACCGCATCGGCGTTGTCGCCGAAGAAGACCTTATGTGAGGTCGCCTCGCGGCCGGGCCGCCAGTTGAACTGGGTATCCAACGCGACGTTGGTGGCGGCGTTGGCCGGTTCGGGCAGGCGTGCCTGGACAGGGACATACAGGAATCGCACTTCAGCAAGGCTCGTCTGCGTGGCGACACCGCCCCAGTTACTTTCGATGGTCAGCTTGACGAACTTGGCGTTGACGCCGCCGAAATCGACGGTGGTGTTAGCCGTATAGTTGGGAGAACCCGGCGCCTGGGCGAATTCCGGAACGCCTTCAAGGGCCGTCCAGTTCTCGCCGTCGACGGAGTACTCAATCGTCACGTCCTTGGCTCCGAAGCCGACGAAGCCTTCGATGATCTGGTTGGAGTTCCAGACCAACATCCCATCGAGCTTGTAGACCTTGTCGAACTCGTACTGAATCCAATGCGGTTTCGTGGGGCCGGTCATCCACATCTGCGTCAACTCGACCGAGTGTTGATCGGCAGCGTTAAGTCCTGACCCGTCGACCGTGTTCTGGGGCCCGGTGTCGGCGCGGCTCTGGCTGGAAGCGGTCGCGACGATATTCTTGATCGGGTACGCGAACGGCTCGGT
>JAGPGT010000346.1 GCA_018055905.1 Phycisphaerae bacterium | reverse complement strand
GCCCGAGGACGACGCCGACGAGGATTTCGGCGGTAATGGTGGGCTGCCTGAAGCGTCGAAAAAGTTCGCCAAGGCCGCGCGCCAACCCCAGCAAAAGAGCCGTCTGCACGAGAAATAGAAGAATGTTCGATTCGTCGAGATAGTGCATCGATTCTCCGTACGACTTTCAAGCCCTGCGGTCACCGATACGTCGGCTCCTCGTTCGCGGTTCATCACCGGAACCGCGGCTCTCATGCGCCCCGATTCCATCACAACCCTGTTTTTCCACCTCAGGCCAGGGGTTCGTAAAAAGCGGTGGGACGGTTGCCCAGCGTGTTGGTCAAGGTTCCCAGGCCTTCGATGCTACACTCGATCCGGTCGCCGGGTTTGAGGAAGTTGCCGGTGGCCATGCCGACGCCGGAGGGTGTGCCGGTGCAGATGACGTCGCCGGGCTCCAGGGTCATCAGGTGGCTCAGGAACGAGACGATGTCCGCGACGGAGTAGATCATCTGGGCGGTATTGGCGTTCTGACGCACTTCGTTATTGACCTTCAGGACCATCTTGAGGTTCTGGACGTCGGCGATCTCGTCTTTCGTCACGAGCCAGGGGCCCATCGGGCAAAAGCCGTCGGCCCACTTGCCGTTGAGCCAGTCGTAGAATTCGTCCCAAGGACGCTGCTGGCGGCCTTTCTTGAAGGTGACGCTGCGGGCCGAGATGTCGTTGGCGATGGTGTACCCGGCGATGTAGTTCGGTGCGTCCTGGGCCGTGACGCACTTGGCGTTTTTGCCGATGACCACCGCCAACTCCAACTCGTAGTCGATCTGCTCGCTGTAAACCGGCCAGGCAACAGTTTCGTCTGGACCGACGACGCAGGTCGAGGGCATCAGGAACGGTCGCGGCGTGGTCGTCCGGCGGGGCGAGTCGGACAGGCCGAGTTGAAAGCCCCGGTGGAGCGAGGCTTCCTTGATGTGCTCGCTGTAATTGCCGGCCAAAGCCAGGATTTTGCCCGGGCGAGGTATCGGTGCCAAGAGCCTGACGCGGTCCAGCGGTATCGTTCCCGATGTGGATCGGGCGATCTGCCCGACCTGATCCAGGCAGCCGGCCCCTCGGTTCAGGATTTCTCTGACATCTTTCGGCGGATTCGCATCTTTCCAGGACGAAGGAACGTCCACCATGCCTCGTTCGGTCACCACGCCGCACGAGATGTTGTCCTCCCGCAGGTACATCGCCAGTTTCACGTTCGTATGTCTCCAGAAAACCGTGGATTATGGATTTTGGGGGTATTTTAGCTTCTGTGCCCACAGATACAAGCTTACGTCTGCCCTCGCAGAGATTGTCCTATAAAGAAGGAGGTGGAGCTAGTGGCAAGGGTTTTGGCGACCCGTCATCGCGGTGAGATGGTGGTTTCGAGGCTGTCCGAAATGATTCTTGCAACTCGGACCTTTTTACCAGCCTCAAAAATGCGGGTTCGAGAATCGGCGTCGGGTATGCTGGCTGTTTCTCTCAAGTGAAAAGAGCCTTTCGTCCGATGGGCCGAGTACCGGCGAAGGGAGCCGTGACGAGTGATCGTTCGCTCATTGCGGGCCGCGATAGTGCGCCGGACAGTGACAAAATAGGTACCTGTGAAGGGGTTCTTAAGCATGACGCTACGAGAGATCTTAAGCGGAACGAGCAACTGGTTGCGATCGCATCGATATGCGCCGGCAGGACATTGCGAACCCAGCCTCGATGGCGACGGCCTTCTGACGATGCCTCTGGACGCGGAGGATGCATTCGCAGGCACGCCTACACACAAGGCAGGCGGCTGTGGGAAGTCCGGCTCGGTCGTCGCACTGGAGCGGCGAGAACCCATCGAGAAACTCCAGGAAGGGTTCAATCGCCTGATTGGCCAGCTTGAGCAGATCAACGATCACCTCAACGAGCAGGTCGCCCAGCACCAGGAATTGATGGGAAAGGTTCGGCAACTTCCGCAGGTTCTGGAGAGTCTGCCGTCGGCGGTGGAGACGCAGAAACGACTGACCGCTCAGCTCCTGGACCAGCTCCAGAGCACCGCAGCCAAGGACCAACAGTTCCTGGAAGTGGTCGGGCGGATTCCCCTTGAGACCGCCCGGCAGACCGAAGCGCTGGTTTCGATCAATCACCAACTGGCGGCGGCCGCCGACACCGACGTCCAGATGACTCAGAGCTTCATTCGATTCAGGGACACACTGGACCGGCTCAATACCAATACCGTCAGCAACACCGAGGGTATCCTGCAGATGAGCAAGACCTTCGCCGCCAGTGATCGATACCTCAAGTACGTGGTGAACAAGCTCAACAAACGCTATGCGTGGGTGTTCGGTATCGCGATCGGCATCTGCGCCGCGGTGGTCTGCATCCTGGCGGGGATCATCGTTTATCTCACAAGGTGACGACCTGAAGACTCGAATTTGAAATTCGGATCTCGAAACAGATCCCAAACACAACCCCCAAACGACCGAAACGCTGTCGCCCGTCGGATGCTCTATTTGGGTCGTTTGGTTTTCGGAGTCTTCGTGCTTCCCTCTTCCCTCGATTTACCCCTGGACGGAATCGGTCTGACAGGATATCGTTATGGGCA
>JAGPGT010000123.1 GCA_018055905.1 Phycisphaerae bacterium | reverse complement strand
GGAATGCTTTCTGTGTGGAAGAATGATGGAAAAATGGTTTGACTTCACTGCCGATAACTTCATAATGGCCCTCGCGGCGACGGTGGTTTTATCGGGTGTGTCTTTCGCAGCTGAAGCTGAGCTTCTGATCGAAAGGATACGGCCCCTGGGGTGTCCGGGGGATAGTGAATGAGTACTGAGACCTCTTACGACACGCTGTTCGGACGGATGGCGGTGGATCAGGGGCTCTGTACGGACGAAGAACTCCGCCGAGCCGTACAAGAGTACAAAGAACGCCGCAAGACCGACCCCCTGATGCTCCAGGATCTGATGGTTCAGCTTGGTTACCTCACGGCCAGCCAGGCGGAACGTCTCAAGACCAGCATCAAAGAGAGCAAAGCGGCAGCGACACAAATCCCCGGCTATAAGATTCTCGGCAAACTCGGGGCCGGGGCGATGGCCGTTGTCTACAAGGGTAAACAACTCAGTCTCAACCGCACCGTCGCCATCAAAGTCTTGCCTAGACGCTTCAGTGAGAATCCCGAATACGTCCAGCGGTTCTACAAGGAAGGCCAAGCTGCCGGAAAGCTTAACCATCCGAATATCGTCCAGGCCATCGACGTCGGCGAAGCCGGCGGTTATCACTACTTCGTCATGGAATATGTCGAGGGTAAAACGATCGCCGACGACATCAGCAACGGCCACATCTTTGGGGAGCAGGAGGCGATCGAGATCATTATCCAGGTCTGCCACGCCCTCCAGCACGCTCACGCCCACGGTCTGGTCCACCGCGACGTCAAGCCCAAGAACATCATGATCAACACGCAGGGGGTGGTGAAGTTGGCCGATATGGGTCTGGCTCGCGAGACGACCGACATCGAGGCAGCCCAGAGCGAGGAGGGTAAGGCCTACGGTACGCCGTACTACATCGCTCCCGAACAGATCCGAGGCAAGATCGACATCGACGGTCGGGCGGATATCTACGGCTTGGGCGCCACCTTTTACCACATGGTCACCGGCAAAGTTCCCTTCACCGGGGCCGATTCCTCCGAGATCATGAAGCGCCACCTTCGGGAGAAGCTCGTCCCGCCGGACCACATCAACACGTCCCTCTCGGCCGGCGTCTCTGAGGTCATCGAGATCATGATGGCCAAGCGTCGCGAGGATCGTTACAACAACGTCGAAGAGCTGTTGATGGACCTCGAGGCCCTCCGTCAAGGCCACCCGCCCATCCAGGCTCGCAAACGATTCGATGTTTCGATGCTCGAGAAGCTTGAAGACGGTGAAACCGTTGAGGTGGAAGAGTCGGTGGACCCCGACGAAATCATCACCCGCTACCGTTTGTATCTGTTGATTCTCGGGGCGGTTTCTTTCTTCGCGATCTTGATTATCATCGCGATGCTGGTGCTGTGACTTCGCCGGGGGGAGCCTCGATTGTTTTTCGTCGTTTGTTTCTATGCTGGCTCGCGGAGTCTGTTTCCCGCGGAGGGCACCCGACATTCCTTTGTGACCTGTTGTACGCACCCAACCACTGGTATCGCAGGCCAGCAGCCCTGATTCGACACCCCTGTTCCTATTGACTCTCTTGTACCAGAATCATCGATCTTTCTTTGGATTCAGAGAATGATATGGTCTGTAAGTCTTTTTTTAGTAAGATTTTATGGATTGATATCCCTTTGTTTCGACAGATTGGTACGAAAGGGTCTTGACATTTCAAACAAACGTTTAAAATGTTTGTATCAAACGCTTGTTTGGAGAAGGCATGATGGCATCACCGAATCAGGACACGCGAAACGACACCAACGGGCGAGGTGTCCAGGACCGGTTGCTTGAAGCGGCGGAGGAGTTGTTTTGTCGGCGGGGTTTCAATGATACGAGTGTTCGAGATATCGCTGCTGCGGCCGACTGTAACGTCGCTTCGGTCAACTATTATTTCGGCGGCAAGGAGAGTCTGTACCTGGAGATTTGGCGTCGTCGACTGGCCCAGATGCGGGAAAGCCGCCTGGCTAGCATCGCAAAGGTCATGTCTGCGGGGGGGCAACCCCGGCTTGAGGACCTGCTGCGGTCACACGCAATCTCGTTTTTCGAACCTCTGATCGAGGGCGACCGCCAGTGTCGGTTCATCAACCTGATGGCCAGGGAAATGATCGATCCGCACCTGCCTCGGGAGATACTCGTAGCGGAAATGGTGAACCCCGTCATGTCGGCGATGAGCAAGGCCTTGATGGAGATTTGTCCGTGGCTCAATCCGACCAACGCCAATGTGGTGATTCTTCTGATGGTCGGGCAGTTGATCCATGCGGTGTGCGCAAGAGAACTGTTCGAACAAAGCGGGCAAGCGGAGCGGTTTCAGTTGAAGCTTGAGGATATTGTGGAGCATATCGTCAAGTTTTCCGCCGCCGGCATTCGCGCCTATGCGAACGAGGGAACGGTTTGATCGGGGATGGAGCAGCCGTCAAAAAGGGCGGGCGATAGGACTGAGAGATGCGGATGGAAACGGATACGACACAAGAAAGGGACTCCGGCAGGACTCGATCGCCTCGTTTGACGCTCATTGCTTTGGGCGTGCTCGTTCTGACGGCACTGACCCTTCTGTTGGTACGCAAAGACCCGCCGCGACGGGTTGCGGCGGGGGTGCCAGCGACGGTTGCCTCGCAACCGGATGTGGCTAAGACTCCGACGGTGATTCGCGGTAGGGGGATCGTTACACCCAAGGTTCGCCTGGAGATCATGCCGGAAGTGGCGGGCAAGGTGATCTATGTGCACTCGCAACTGCGCGCCGGCGGGCTGATTCGAGCGAACGAGAAAATCGTCGAGATCGACTCTTCCGGCTATGAGCTGGCGGTGCGCCGCGCGAGGGCGGCGGTCGATGAGGCGCAGGCCCGGCTTGACCTGGCGCTTGCTGCGAAAGGTATGCGCCCGTCGCAGGGGAACCTCCGGTCGCCTGAGGACCAAGTGAATCTGCCGGCGGTTTTGCAGGAACCGTTGATTCGTCAGGCCATGGCTTCGCTGGAGTTTGCGAAGGCGGAATTGGCGATCGCCGAGCTGCAATTGTCCCGCACGACGATCGTGCTTCCGTTCGATGTCTTGATCGAAGGCGAGACAGTGAACCTGGGGCAGTATGCCCAGGTCGCTCGGCCGTTGGCGGTCGCCTATGGGACGGAAGCTTTCGAGATCGAGGTGCCGGTACGGATTGAAGATCTTGTCGGACTTGATTTGTCCGAAAGCGATGGGGGGGCGGAATCGATACTTCGGTTTGCCGAGGTTAAGGCGGTTTCTGCGGGCCGCGAACAGACCTGGCCGGGGAGGGTTCTTCGCACGACGAAACGAGTCGATCCGGAGTCGGGGATGAGGTCGATTGTGGTGGAGGTGCCGGAACCGTTGAAGACTTCGCCCGATCGGTCGGCGCTGTTGCCGGGGATGGCTGTGGAGGTGTTCCTGGCCGATACCCCAACCGAGGGGGGGAATGCAGGAAAACGATAGTTCACGAGGATTGATAGAAAATATGAGAGCACAGAGAGCGAGTGTTTTTTGTCTGGGGATCGTGGTGGCGTGGTCGGCCTTTCTCGCAGGATGCGCGACCACCAGCCGCAAGGAGATGACTCGGGAGATCCGACAGGCGAGGGTCCAGGCCTATCAACGGTATGAGAGCCGCACGGAACGCGAGAACCAGCAGCAGCCTCGCATCAGCGGCAAGTTGAGCATTGAGGACAGCCTCAAGTTGACGTTGGCCCACAACAAGATGTTGCAACAGACGATGGAAGAACGCGAGGCCTCGCGGGGCGGACTCGTAGGGTCCCGTTCGGCGTATCTGCCGAACTTGGGGGTGAGCGGGCAATACCAGCGGCTCGACGAGGTTGCTTCGTTTGAGATTGACACGCCGGCAGGCACCCAGAAACTCCAGCTCGGCGACGTGGACAATTATTCCGTTGCTCTGACCGTGACGCAGCCGATCTACGCGGGCGGCGCGATCTCGGCACGGGTGCGGGCCGCCCGGCTTATGTCGTTGTACGCAGACCAGACGATTCGGGCCGTGACTCAGGACGTCGTCTATGCGGCCCAGTCGGCCTATTACGATTTGCTGCTGAGCCAGCACTTGGTCCAGATCGCCGAGGAGGACGTTCGTTCGGCGAAAGTCCATCTGCAGACGGTGGAGAAACGTCGGGCTGGCGGTGTGGTCTCCGACTTCGACGTGTTGCGAGCCCAGGTGGAACTGTCGAATTACGAGGCGAGCTTGTTGCGGGCCCGAAACGCGATCAACCTCTCTCGCGCGAACCTGATCAAGATCCTGGGGATCTCGCAAGACAGCGATTTTGTGTTGTCGGACGAGTTCGTGTTCGTGCCGATGAAGGTTTCTCCGGAGCAAGCGATCGAAGCGGCGTTCAAGAACCGTCCGGACCTGTACCGCCAGGAGATTCAGATCCGCCAGCAGCGGGAACAGCTTCGGATCGCTAGAAGCCGTTACTTGCCTACCCTGAACGGATATTTTACGAACACCTGGGCCAAGCCCGATCCGAAGAGTTTTGCCAGCCCCACGATCGAGTGGGGCGACACCTGGCAGGCGGGACTCCAGGGCGTCTGGCCGATCTTCGACGGGTTCCAGCGGGAGGGTGCGATCATCCAGGAGAAGGCACGCCTTCGTCAGGCAGAACTCGGTCTGGTGGACCTCGAAGAGACCGCCTTGTACGAGTTGACACAGGCGCTGCTGAGCATGCAAAACGCCGAGGAGTTTGTACAGTCGCAGCAGTTGAATCTCAAGCGGGCGAGCGAAGGCCTGCGTTTGGCGGAGGTCGGTTACGAGCAGGGGATCAACACGCAGGTGGAATTGATCGACGCCCAGGCGGCTCTGACGACGGCCCGCGTCAATTACTACGAGGCGATCTACCGCCATGTGGAAGCCAAACTCGCAGTTCGGCGGGCCATGGGGACGATTGTCGAGGCCGGCTTTTCCCAGGCTGAAGAGACTGCCGGCACGAAAGAATCAGAGAATATTGCAGCTAATTGAAAAAAATCGAGCATCCCTTGTCCACGCGAAAACCACGGGTTGAGATTGTAGCAAGCGTACAGGAACTTGCCGCTCGAATGGTCGAACGGTTCGCCTACGAGGCCGTTCAGGCGGTGAAGACTCGCGGGGTATTCCACACCGCCCTCTCCGGCGGGCGCACGCCCGGACTTTTTTTTCAACGATTGGCTGTCGATCCCCAGGCCGAGGTCATTTCCTGGGACAAGACACATGTGTTCTGGGTGGATGAGCGATATGTGCCGAAGGATTCTCAGGACAGTAACTATCGGCTTGCTGCGGAGACGTTTCTCAATAAGATCAGGATTCCCGAGGACAACGTTCACCGCATCCCCACAGAGTATTCAGTGATGGACGACGCAGTGCGGGCCTACGTGCAAACCATCCGGGATGTTTTCGGGTTGCAGGGGGGCAGGATGCCGCAGTTCGACCTGATCGTTCTGGGGATGGGCAGCGACGGGCACACAGCCTCGTTGTTTCCGAAATCGCCTTTGACGTACGACGCCGATGATTTGGCGTGTGTCGCCGTCGCCGGCGTCGGAATCCGACCCCAGGCGCGACGAATTACGTTGACGCCGCCGGTACTGCTGGCGGCCCGGAACCTAGTGGTGCTGGTTTCAGGTCGGGACAAGGCGCGAACACTTAACGAAGTACTTTATGGTAAGGCAGAGCCGACCCAGTACCCGATCCTTATACTCCGCCCTGTTCTGGATCGGGTTACCTGGCTGGTGGATCGCGATGCTGCGGCGGAGATGGGAGACGCGGAAGTGTACAAGCGTGTAAACGGATAGGCGTAAAGTAAATCGCTTTTATGTTTTCACGCTTCCGCTTTTCAATTGGGGATGATCAGCTTTGTCCCTGGCGCGATCTTGTTGGGGTCTTTGATTGTTTTGGCGTTGGCCGCGACGATCTGAGGCCATTTGTCCGCGGAACCGAGATACTGCCTGGCGATGGATGAGAGGTTTTCGCCCTTGCGAACGATGTGAAACCGAGTCGTCTTGATGGGTTCGCTGGTTTCGTAGATCGTCAAGTCGGCATGAACGGGGTCGATTCCCGTCAATGGGGTCTGATTCGGGCTGGCGGCCATGGGGCTCACAGAGGCCGGGGCGACAGGAACCGGTGTCGTCGGGCTGGGATCTCCCGCCGGCGTCGCGGGATTTCGCATTTGCGACGCCCCCTGTACCACCGTCTCCTGCGTTTGTCCGGTTTCGCCATAGCCTACACTCTCCCACGGCAGAGGCGACTGGGCGTTCTGTCGGTTGGTTGCGGAGGGTAAGCTTGTCTGCGGAACCCGTGCCTTGAGGTTCAGGCTCGGTCGAGTGGCCACCCAGATCAAGGCGGCTCCGGCCAACACGACGCCCGTGATCAACCCTACTCTAAAATCCTTGCCCATCGTCGGTCCTCCTTGTTGAGATACGGGCTTGGTTGTCCAAAGAAAAAAGGCGAAAGGTAAAAGCGAGGATGCCGCACACGATCCAGACTTTTGACTTTTCGCCTTTTTGACTTCTTCCGTCGCTGTCAGGTCTTGGGAGAGCTTGTCACTCCTGGTGTATCTTCTGTTCGATATATCGGCCGATCGGGTGTTACGCCTTGACTTTCGGTTCTGCCGCGATGTTCTCGATCTTGGCGGTGCGAGGGGCCTTCTGATCTGTGTCGGGCAGGTTAACCAGCAGCACGGGGGCGGCGATCGTGATCGACGAATATGTTCCGACGACCAAGCCCAGGAAGATCACGAAATTGAAGCCTCGCAGACCCGGGCCGCCGAAAATGTACATGACGAGCACGACCATCATCGTGGTGACACCGGTGATCATCGTTCGCGAAAGCGTCTGGTTGATGCTGTCGGTGACCGACTTGGGCGTCAACTGCACCCTTCGGCGGTTTTCGCGAATCCGGTCGAACACGACGATAGTGTCGTTGAGGGAGTAACCCAAGAGCGTCAAGACCGCTGCAATCAAGGCGCCATTGATGCGGAAGTCTCCGATCAGCAGAGCCGAACCGACGACCGTGGTCGCCAGGAAGGCCGAGGCGGCAATGGCGCCCAGTGCCGTCGACACGTCGTGGAAAAGGGCGATGATCGCAGCCAGGCCGAACCGAAGGCTGCCGAATCGCAGCCAGATGTAGCCGACGATGGCCGCCAGCGACAGGACGATAGAGATCAAAGCTCGCGTTTTGGCCTCGCCGCCGACGAAAGGATCGATCTGTGTAACGCGAGGCAGAGATGTCTCACGCGAGGTTGCGGCTATGACTCGATGTTCCTCATTTTCGACGAAACGCAGCCACTCTTCCTCGCTGAGCTCGCGGATTCCCGCTTCAGGCTCGATGCTGACGAAGGTGAACGAACTGACCGGTTGATTGCGGTCGAGGGTCTTGAGCCCGGGGCCGAAGATCGCGTACGGATAGGAAATCAATTCTTCGGTGTCGGGTCGAATCCGCAACTCGCCGATTCGCTGTTCGATTTCCGCCAGCGTTGCGGGCCTCTGGAGCGTTATTTCAATGCGAACCCCACCGATGTAATCCGCCAACTCGGGGTAAGTGTCGATGGTCTGGTCGGTGACACGCTCTTTTGCGATGACCACAGGCACGAGGTTCTGCTGGACTTCAAGCTGGCCTTCAAAAGCCTTTCGGATCGCGCCGGTAACCACTTCCTGGATCACAGGTTCGCCGACCTGGGCTTGCGGGAAAGCTCTGCCCAGGACGTTCTGCACTGTCATCGGATTGGTGTTGCTTGTGGAGACGACATAGGCGTTGTCTGGACCGGCGGTCACCTCGATCTTGCCGACCTCTCGGTCCAGTTCGGACTCGGCCTTGCGGACGGCGGCGACGGCGGCTTCGACCGTAGGACGGGCGCCCTGGGCGAAGGTCACCGTCGTTTGGAGCTTATTGATCGCGACGGTGGTGATCTCATACTCGTCGTAGATCTTCTCGCCGTTAGGTGCCGTGCCGATGGGTTCGCCGACACTGTAGATCGTCGCGGCCTCGAGATCGGGGTTGCCCTTGGCGACCTGCATGAACTGGTTTTCAACCTGCTGACGAGTGAGCGAGACTCCTTCCTTGAGGTTGATCTGGACGCTGGTACCGCCAGTGAACTCAATGTCGTATTTCGAGCTCCCGCGGGCGAAAAAGATGGCCAGGCCGCCGAAGACAAGGATGCCGGAGATGGTGTAGAATATCTTCCGCAGGCCCATCCAGTTGATGTTGGGCACCTGGATCAGTTGCAGCATGACCAAGCGGTTCCTGAGGATGCGCTTGGAGACCAGCAGGTCGAGAATGACACGGGTCACGAAGATCGCGGTGAACATGCTCGAACCGATGCCAAGCATCAGGACGATGGCGAAGCCCTTGATGTCTTCGGAGGTCACGTAGTAAAGGATGGCCGCGGTGAGGATGGTCGTCAGGTTCGAGTCGAGAATCGCGCTGAACGCCCGCTGATAGCCGGCACGGATTGCGCTGGCCAGACCGACGCCGCGTTCCTGTTCTTCGCGAATTCTTTCAAAGATCAGCACGTTGGCGTCGACGCTCATGCCGATCGTTAGGATCAAGCCGGCGATGCCCGGCAGGGTGAATGTCGCCTGCATCGCGGCCATGATGGCCAGCGTGAAAAGAATGTTCAACAACAGAGCTACGTCGGCGATGGAACCTCCGACGAGATAGTAGACGATCATGAAGACGATGACCAGCGCCAGGCCGATGATGCCCGATACGATACCTTTGTGCAGGTTGTCGGCGCCGACCGACGGTCCGATCACCCGTTGCGAGATCGGCTGTTCGATCAAACGCGCGGGCAGCGAACCGGCGTTTAACTTGTTTACCATATCGCTGATCTCGGTGGGGCTGAAGGTACCGGTGATGATGCCGCGATCGCGGATCCCTCCTTCGGAGATGTTGGGCGCGGAGATGGCCACATCGTCCAGGAGAATCGCCAAAGGCCGATGCGTGTTCTTACTGGTGATGTTGTAAAACAGGTCTCCGCCCTTGGGATTGAGGTTGAAACCGATGGCCCGCCGCCCGACCTGATCGGACGTCGGGTAGGAGTTTTCCAGCTTCCAATCCCGCCCGTGGAGCATGGTCTCATCGGGACGGTTGCTCGCCAGGACATAGAACTTGTCGCCGAACTGGCCGAGGATCGAGCCGGGGGTCTTCCATTCCTGAGGGTCCGTGGGTTCGATCTGGACCCATTTGTACTGGTTGTCCGAAGCTTCCTTGGGTCCTTTGTCTTTGAGGTCGTTCAAATATCCTTCAATTTGCGCCTCACTGAGTTCCGTGCGCCCCCTTGTGGGCAGGATGCGGAACTCGAGAATGCCGGCGCCTTTGAGCATTCGCTGGAGGTCCGCCGGATCGTCAAGCCGGCCGCGGTAAGGCCTATATTCTTTGTAGGCCGCTACAACCTGTTCGATCTTGGCTTTGCGGTCGGGGAATCTCGCCTGGAGTTCCGCAATCTGTTTGGCCTGTTCCGTCGGGTTTTGGAGTTCCAGCACGAAGGCGATCCGTTCTTCGGAAAGGTTGAGCTGGTTCAGTTGCCGCCGGGCTTGCTCGTATTGCTCGTTGACGCCGCCTTCAGACGTCAATCGGGTGAACACCTCGGCCAATTCCTTGTAGGTTTTCACATAACTGATCAGCAGTTCGACGTTCGTATCGGATCCAAGAAAATCGGTCAGTTCCTTGCGAAGGGTCTCATCGTCCATCGCCACCCACTGGCTACGATTGGCCTGAACGCGGTCCAGCTTCACTCCGGCGGCGGTGAGTTTCTCCCCGAGGGTCTTGATTTCGGTCGAGAGCACGCTGCGTCGATCTTGGAGCTGCTTTCGCTGATCGTAGAGGGAGGCCAGATGAGTGAGCGACTGGAGACGATTGGGGTCGCCCTGGGCGAACTCCGCGATCTCTTGCGTCCGCTTCTCTTCGGGCATCTGCAGAGCCCGTAGAACGACGGCGGGATTGATGTTCTCGTCCAGCAGGTTTCGAAGCGCCGCCAGATACGCGTCCCGCTTGGCCTGCGTTTCCTTGCTGGCTAAGGGCATCTGGATTTCGAACCGCGTGTCGCCCAGGGGACGCCAGACGAGGTTCTGGATGTTGGCCGGGTCGATGCGGCGACGCAGTACGGTGATCATCCTTTGGGCCAGGCCCTTCTGCTCGGCGGCGCCAAGACCCTCGGTGTTGATTGCATAGATGAGACTTGTTCCACCGGCCAGATCAATGCCTGGTTTGAGCGTCTTACTGGGGGGGTACAGCGTCACCGCAGCCACCGTGACCAGAACGAGGATCAGGATGATCTTCGGCATCAAATTCCTGCTCATAACGGTTTCCTATCGAAAAGACTCTTTTTGAATTACGACCTACTCTTGAGCGGTGCCGCACCGTGCGTTCCTTGCCGCCGTTTCTCATCCATCGGCAGAGGGCAAGGGCAAGTCCAATCGCAAATGGTCAATAGCCGCCATACGGCTGGTTATTCTTTTGTCTCCTGGGAGAGGTTCTTGCTAATCGCCGAGCTGCTGACTCGGATCTTGGTGTTGTTCGATTCATCGATTTTGAGCACGATCTCGTCGTCACGGACGTCCATGACGGTTCCGAAGATGCCTCCGATCGTTCGAACCTTGTCGTTCTTCTTGAGGGACTGGATCATCAGCTTGTGCTGCTGTTGCTGTTTTTTCGGTCCTCGGAACATCATCATATACATCAGGATGCCCATAATCACGACAAACAGCACGATCTGCGGGAGCCCTGAAGAGGGGGATCTCTGGGCCCCGCCGTCCGCGGGTCCGCCGGGAGGGGAGCCGGGAGCGGACGTCGTCGTTTCGCCGTTGGTTTGCGGCGATTCTGCGCCGATTCGCGAGGGCGCCTGCCCAGAGTCTGCCTGTGCCAGTATCCACCACATATCATCCATTTCGGGTTCCTTTCCAAATGCCAAGACAATCGGGTTACCCTATATCAAAACCCCGGGATTGTCAAATTCAAATACGGTTTTGGGGGCGAAAAACGGTGAATCTGCGTTTTCGCAAAAGGACGATTCTGCGGAAAGTCCAGAGGGAATCTTAAGGCTGGCGTTCGATTGAGGCGTACCGGGCCATCTCGGCGGTCGCCCAGGAGGCGAAGTCACCTTGCTCAATGTGCTCGCGGATGTCGGCCATGAGCCGCTGGTAGAACCGCAGGTTGTGGATGGACAGGAGGATCGGGCCGAGCATTTCGCCGCTGTTGAAGAAATGGCGGAGTGCGCCCCGAGTGAACTGCCGGCAGCAGACGCAGTCGCAACCGGCTTCCACCGGTTCGCGTGAGTCGATATGGATGTTGTTGCGAAGGCGAAGCGAACCGTCGCGGGTAAAGGCGAAAGCGTTGCGTCCATTTCGGGTGGGCAGGACGCAGTCGAACATATCCACCCCGGCCATGAC
>JAGPGT010000005.1:29931-45519 GCA_018055905.1 Phycisphaerae bacterium | reverse complement strand
TCCGGCAGATTGGCGAGCGTGGATCTTCTGGGCCCCAGGCGAAATGACGGTATCCAGCCCTTCCCCCCCGACTCACCTCGCACCTCCGGATAGTAGTTGTCGTTGCCCTGAATGGCTTTGCTCAAGACGACCTGTTCACCTTTCTTGCCATGGTCTGCCAAGATCGTGGATGGCGTTCCGTATTCCATGGGAAACAGGAACCGAGGCGGTGTCGAGGTGGGGGCTTGCCTCTTTAGTATGGCGCGCTCTTGGAGTATGCCAACCTCGTGCGTTTCGGGATGGATGCCAATCGCCACCTCATAGCGGATGACATCGAACCGGCCATCGAACTGAGTCGTGCATACTTCGGGAATGTCAGCTTCTATGGCCAGCTCGAAGCCTGCGCTTTCGCGCCCCCATACCAAATCCTGGAAATTCGTGGTGCGTTCACCGATGGCCGCCTCCAATCCGTCAGATACCATCGTCCCAAGGAATGCAATCACATCCAGGAAGGTGGTCTTGCCGCTCGCGTTGGGTCCGACAAGCACATGAAACCGTTCCAGCGGCTGACGAATATAACGCAGACACCGGTAGTTCAGTGCTTCGATAAGACGGATCATTTACGCATCACCTTTGATTTTCGCAAAAACAAGCTACACACGTTCCGCCAGTCTACCCTACCGTCGTGTTCCGGGCAATGCCTCCCGTGAAATCGCCAATTTGTCGACCGCCTTCCGCGAGAGCGGCGCGGGGTGCAGCTTGCCTTGGGACCAGAGGTCGTAGTTCGACAGTCGATAGGCGCTGCCCGGCTGCTCCGACTGGCCGATGGGCAGGATGGACATCGATTCGTCCGCGTTGTCCAGGCGGACGAACTGCGTGTACGACTGCGCCTGTTGCGAGAGGATCGTCCCGCCGTCGATGCACGTCAGGGCGGGCATCGCGATATCCTGGCTCTCATCGAGCGAGCCAAAACCGTCGAGCGTGGACATGTAGGGCAGCTTCGTTTCGAGCATCGCCTGTTTGCCCCGTTCGTGCCAGCGGGTGGAATCGTCGCCGAAGCGGGCCTTGCCGTAGCGCCAGCCCGCACGCACAATGACGTTCACATAGTCGGCCTCCTCGTCGGTCAGCAAGGCCTTCGGGTCGGCTGCGATCCGTGCGTCGATCGTCTGGAGCATGTTGCACAGGCCCGAGAGCCCCCCGCCATAGGTGACGGCCGCCGCGAAGTTCTGACGAAACGCCATGGGCATCAGGTTGACGATCTCGGTGCCTTTGATCGACATGTCGGACCTGGAGCCTGCGGCCCGCCAGCTCTCCAGATAGTCCAGCGCCAGCAGCGTATCTTCGTCGAGCGGGTACTTCTGCACGTCACGGAGGTGGTAGGCCAGCTTGACCAGGTCCCGCTTGACCGGCGCGACGGTGTCGTAGTGAATGTCCAGCACGTCCTCGGGTGTGAACTTGTCCTTGTTCCGGACGCGTTCCTTCAATCGCCAGGAGCGGTCGGTGTCGCCCAGGCTGCCGGTGGAGATGCCCATCGAGAGCGGATAGAACGATGCGATCGGACGGTGGTTGGCGCTGACGAGCCAGCCTTGCTTGGGGTTGATCACCTGCGGCAGCAGTTCGTGGGGCACGATGCCCTGCCAGTCGTTGGCGCTGTCCCACCCCTCGTGGGCCGCGCTGCCGTCGAGCAGAGAGTGGGCCGAGCGGAGGGGCAGGCTCAGGATTGTCGTGTAACCGATGTTACCGGCGCGGTCGCCGAAGACGCAGTTGGCGCTGGGAAAGGTCCATCCGCCCAGCGCCTTCTGGAACTCGTATACGTCCTTGGAACGAATCATGTCCAGCAGGCCCCGGAAAGTGTCACGCTCGGGTTCGCAGATCGGAATCCTCTTGAGGGCCACTTCGTCGCCTCGTCGCACGCCCGTCGCCAGATTCGTCACGACCGGCCCGAAACTCGTCCTGCGATAGGTGATCTTCTGCGGCGCGCCGCCCTTGACCAGAATCGTCTCCTCGTGCACCTCCATGTCGCGCCACACGCCGTCGAGCCGGTACTGATTCGGGCGGCTCGGATCGGTCTTGAGCAGGAACAGGTCCGCCTGGTCGGCCCCCAGGGCGGTCAGGCCCCAAGCGACGTTGGGCGTGAATCCGATCAGGATGCCGGGGCTGCCTGCAACACCGATGCCGCGGGCGTTGAAGGTCTTGCCGCTGACGTGGAACTCGCAGAACAGCGAGGGGTTTCGCACAGGCGTCTGTGGATCGCTGACGAGCACCGCCGATCCGGTGGTGGTCTTGGCGCCGCCCACGACCCATGCATGGCTGAACCGCGGCCCGGGCCGGCCCTCGGCGGCAGCTTCCTCCCGCTTTCGAGTCACTTTGTGCTCGATGGCATACTCCATCACCTTGCGGACCCATTCGTCGTCCACATCGCTTTGCTGGATGACCGAGGCGTCATCGCGAACACGAAGGCCCGCCGTGGCCCCGGCGCCGTCCGTCACCGGGTAATGCCGCACCGTCCTGACGCCGTCTTTGATCTCATAGTAGGACGCAAGCTCCCCCAGGCCGTTTCCCGAGAAGAACAGGCTCAGACGCCACCAGGAAGCGATGCACGCCGCCGGTGTCCAGGGCTCGGGTTCCAGACCGTACTTCGCGAACAGAACCGTTCGGATGTTCGGGTCGGTCGCGAAGCAGTCGTTGACGCCCCGACTGTAGGCCTCGAGCAATTCGCGGGTCTCAGGGTCCAACCGCTCGGCTGTCTCCTGCGCCGCACGCCAGTACCCGATCGTTCGCATCTCGATGTCGCTTCGCAGCGCGGAGGTCCGACCCTGCGGCTGTTGGCGGGTGACGCCCACCTTCACGTCCCCGACCAGCTCGGCCAGCCTGCCTTGGATGATCCGCAGGTTGTAGTACATTTGGAAGGGCCGATCCTGCGCCGCAGCGTAGCCCAGGCCGTACATCGCCCCGGCATCGGTATCCGCGAAGACGTGCGGGACGCCCCAGGAATCGCGCAACAGCTCGACCCGTCCGACGGTTCCTCGCTCGATGGGGGAGCTGCAGCCAACAACGAAGCAGAAGATGAGGCAAAGGAGACAAAAGAAGCGCCACGTTCTCATTCGTTTCTCCTTCCGTCGCAGCCGGGGATGCTGCGGGACCAAGCTGAGCCAATCGTTCGAACGATACAGGCAAGACGAAATCTGTGCCGGCTTTATTGCAACCCGCCCCGAACCTCCCTATTTCGGCGGCATCATCTTCTCGATACCGTCCCATTGGAGGCCGCCGATGACCGCCTGCGCGATGTTGGTCAGGTGATCCCCTGCCTTTTCGACGTTGTCCACCAGATCGATGAAGATGAGCCCCGCCTCGGGTGTGCAGGCGCCGTCCCGCATCCGCTGGACGTGGCTGCGCCGGAACTCCATCTGCATGTTGTTGAGGTTCCGTTCGCACAGAAGAGCCCGTTTGGCGATCTCGGAATCGTCTTTCTCCAGGGCCTGGATCACCCGGTCGAACATCTCACTGATTTCGTCGCTGAGCTGATTGATCTCGGTCAACGCCGAATCGGTGAAAGCGAGCTTCTGTTCGATCTTCCGCAAGGCGATTTCGACCACATTTTCGGCGTGGTCGCCGATTCGTTCCAGGTCGTTGACCGTGTGCAGCAAGACCGGCAAACCCACCGCAAGTTCCTCCGAAAGCTCTCGGCGGGACAATTCCGTCAGATAACTGGTGATCTCGTACTGGAGGGTGTCGGTGAACTCTTCCGCGACGCAAGCGGATTCGAGCTTTTGTTTGTTGTCGGCAAACAGGCCCGCCACGGCGTCGAGCAAGCCGTTCTTGGCGACCTGAGCCATATGCACGATTTCTCGTCGGGCCTGCTGGATCGCTATGTCCGGCGTATGGAGCAAATGGCGTTCGAGAACCACCGGTTGGGCCACCGCCTCGGAGGGTCGGACCGGCACCAGTTTGTATGCCGCCTTTTCCAGCATGCCCGCCAACGGCAGGAAAAGGATTGAATTGATGATGTTGAACACCGTGTGCGCCACCGCGATACTTGCGGCGATCGAATCTTGTCCGAGCGGCCAAGGCGTCAGAAACTCCACCAGCAGGCCGTACCAGCCCAAAATCACGCAGGGATAGGCGATGACTGTGCCCAGGACGTTGAAGGCCGTGTGCGCCCAGGCGGCCCGTCGGGCGGTTCGATTGGCTTGAAGTGCCGCGAGCTGTGCGGTGATCGTCGTACCGATGTTGGCGCCCAGCACAAACGGGATCGACATGTCCAGGGCGGTCTGCCAACTCGTCCCGAACGCGCCGCCCATCGCCAGAAGCTGTACAATCGCGATGGACGCTGAACTGCTCTGGATCAACACCGTCATCACCAGACCCACGACAATCGCGAACAAGGGCCTGCCGCCGTAGCTAACGAAGATCCGTTGCACACCTTCGCTATCCCGCAGAGGGGAAAACGCGTCTTTCATGTACTCGATGCCGAGGAACAGCAGGCCAAAGCCCAAGAGAATGGTGCCGATGTGTTTGAGGGTCCGTGAACGGCCGCCCACCTGGAGCAGAAAGCCCAGGCCGATCGCCGGCAGAGCGTACATCTCAATCTTGAGGAAACCCAGACCCGAGATGGAGACGATCCAGGCGGTCGCGGTGGTTCCCACGTTGGTACCGATAATCACGCCGATGGCCTGCTTGAGAGAGAGCAAACCTGCGTTGACCAGACCGATGACGATGACCGTCGTCGCGGAGCTCGATTGGATGAACGCGGTGATCAGGGCGCCGACGACGAAGCCGACGTAGGTGTTCTTGGTCATGGTCTCCAGGACAACCTTGAGCCTGCGGCCTGCAACCTTCTTGAGCCCATCCGACATCAGGAACATCCCGAAGAGGAACAGGCCCAGGCCCCCGATTATCCCAAGAATCATGCCACGGATCATCCCGGCTCTCCAACGCGATATACGAATGAACACACGACAGCAGGCCGTCCGCACGGCCTGTGTGTGACTATGGAGCCGCATTGTACCGAATGATCGCAACCCTCGCAAGGAAAGGTTCAAATCTTCGGACGCAAGTTCCACTTTCAATTTGAAGACAAGACACCACCTGCCGAGATCGCTACGGACGAGGAGGGAAGAGCGACCCAATGAAACGAATCCAATCATTGCTTCCAACGTGATTCTGTGCCATGATAATTGTTTACTCTGCCGCTGCGGCGCGGCGGGAACGGGTTCCGGCATGGCGGATTCACAAATCAGGAGGAATATCAGATGATCGCTCGACACGGCGCATTTCGAACGTGGATGCTCTGCACCGGGATTCTGGTCCTCGGGTCTGCTTTTACGACGGCACAGCCGGGGGCGATAGCCCCACTGACGATTCAAAGCAGCGAAAGATCCGGAATCTACGATCGGGAGCAAGAGGTGGTCTTCACGATCGCGCCGGCCCGCGGCGCCGCTTCGGTGAACGGGGACGCAGTCGTCGCCACGGTCACTCGCGACGGATGGGAAAAACTGGCTTCGACGAACCTCACAAGAAAGGGAGAGGCCCTGGAGGTGCGGTTCACGCCGCAATCCCCCGGATGGTATATGTGCGAGGTGTCCTCAACCACCACCAAAGCCACAGCCCGCGCGGGCGTCGTGGTCAATCCCGACAAGATCAAGGCCTCCATGCCGGAGCCGGACGACCTGGACAGCTTCTGGAACGCCCGGCGGGATGCACTCAAGGCGATGCCGTTGAGGGCCGAGATGTCGCCGGTGGAGTCGACCGATCCGGACATCGCGTGCGTCAGCGTGGAGCTTCCGTGTCCGCAGAGCAATCCCGTTCGCGGCTATCTGGCGCAACCCAAGGAGATCGGCCTGCGGGGTGCACCGGCGATTCTGTACCTTCGCGCCGCGGGGGTGTCGGGCGATTGGTGCAAGGCTTCGCCGCAACATGCGGCCTCCCTGGCCAAGCGGTACGGAGCGATGGTCCTGGACATCAACGCCCATGGCATGCTCAACGACCAGCCTGCGGAGTACTATCGCCAACTCGAACAGGGGGAGCTTCGTAACTACTGGGCCCAGGGCAACGACGACAAGAACACCTTCTATTTTGTCGGTATGTACACCCGGCTGCTTCGGGCCATCGAGTTCATCACGACCCGCGACGCTTGGAATGGAAAGCACCTGGTCGCTATCGGCGAGAGCCAGGGCGGCGGACAGGCCTTGGCGGCGGCGGGACTGGACAAGCGAGTCTCTGCGGTGGTGGCGCTGGTGCCGGCGATGTGCGATTTCACCGGTCCTGTCGTGGGTCGATCCGGCGGTTGGCCGCAGCCGGTCGGAGCCGACGTCCAGAGCCCCGGCGCCAGAAAGATCATCGACGCGGTCCGTTACTGCGACAACGTCCACCTGGCCAAGCGGTCCCAGGCCGAGACGCTCATCTTCGTCGGCCTGATCGACACGACGTGCCCGCCGCACGGCATCATCGCGACCTACAACAATCTGCCCGGCAAAAAGTGGATTCTCATGTACCCGCACAAGCCGCACAACGGACTGCCGCAAGAGGATCTCTGGCTGGGCGACATCTCCGGTCATCAGGACATGTTCATCCGCGGGCACTTCGGCCCATAACCGAGCCTCCGTTCCATCGACAGAGCCCCAGGCGGATCCGAGAATCCGTCTGGGGCTCTCAAAATACGACAAGTCGTCGAAAGAACCAACCGGACGATCAGTCGTTGAATTCGCTCAAGTCGTCGGTTTTGCCGACGGTGTTGTGGGATCCGTGAGGATGGCCGACGATCTCATGAAAGACCTCGTCGGACTTTCCGGCGCGACGCGGCGCACCGCCGGCATTTACAGGAGAAAGGAATTTGCGTTCGACGTTTTCCCGGCCACGAGCCACACGGTTCTGCGGCGGTTCTGTGGGGCTTTCCTTGGCTGTGACTCCTCCCACCAGCGACACCAGCTCCCTGACGATCTGATCGAGGGAGCGGGCTTGCGAAGTCAGTTCCTCCGAGGCGCTGGCCGACTCCTCGGCATTCGCGGCATTCTGCTGCGTGACCTTGTCCATCTGCGAAACCGCGGTGTTGACCTGTTCGATTCCCCGAGCCTGCTCCTGGCTGGCGGCGGCGATCTCTCCGACCAGATCGGTGGTCTTGCCGACGCGTTCGACGATCTCGCCCAGGACTTTGGCGACTTCAGCGGCGATGTCGACACCGTTTTTGGAGTTCCTCACCGATTCGTCGATCATGCTGGCGGTGTTCCGGGCCGCTTCGGCCGACCGCATGGCCAAGTTCCGTACTTCTTCGGCAACCACGGCGAACCCCTTTCCCGCTTCGCCCGCTCGAGCGGCTTCCACCGCCGCGTTTAAAGCCAACAGGTTGGTCTGGAACGCGATTTCGTCGATGGCTTTGAGGATTTTGGCGGTTTCGTCGGAGCTTTTTTGAATCGCCAGGATCGCCTCGTGCATACGATTCATGGATTCGGTTCCGGCGGCGGCCGCCTTGCGTGCCTCACCCGCCAGGATGTTGGCCTGCTGGGCGTTTTCGGCGTTTTTCTGGGTCATGGAGGACATCTCCTCCAGGCTCGACGAAGTCTCCTGTAGGCCGGCCGCCTGCTCCGTGGCACCCTCCGCCAGGGACTGCGAGGCACAAGAGACCTGTCCGGCGGCCGACGACACCTGTTCGGCGTCCCGCGTCAGTCCCGCGATGATTCGGTTGAGCGGACCGATGATCGACCGTGTGAACAGAACAGATGTCACGCATGCCAGCACCGCGGCCGACACGCCGATGACGATGAACAGAACGACCATGAAGGACGCATGATGTCGGGCGGCTCGAGCCGTTTCGTCGACTGCGACGCGTCGCGTCGCGATCGTTTTTTCCTTCTCGTTGATCTTGTTCTTCTTCTCGGCAAGCCTTGCCATCGCCTGTTCCACGCGTATTTCCTGCTGTTGCTGGAGTTGGTCCAAAAGACCGCGCATCACCTCGAACGTTTTGAGGGCCGAACCGGTGTCGCTGGCCTTGCGGGCGAAATCGAGCTTGCCCGGCGTGGCGGCCATGGCGATCACATTCCGTGTTCGGTCTTTCCATTCTCCGAAGGCCTTTTGAAAGTTCGCATAGAGGGTCTTGACTTCGTCGGCGTCGAAATACGCGGCCGCCTGTCCCATCCGTTTTTCGATCTGCTGGAGGTTCTCTTGATTAGCGACATCAGCGGCCGTAAATTGCTCGTCGGTGGTCACCAGCGCCATTTTTTCGGCGATCACAGCCTGATGGGCGTCACGATCCGCCTCCAGAATCAGTTGAATACTCTCGGTGAGCCCCTGAATCTGGACCACATCCTCATTGATGACAGGCAACATGTCCTGCGTGATCAAAGGAGTGATTTCCTGATCGATCAGAACCATGAACTGATCTTGTACCACACGATCCATCGACCCTCGGAGCTGTCTGAGACTCTGCCAGCCAAGCAGCGCAAGTACGAGCATCGCGAGGATGGGAATGGCGGTGGTCACGGTGATTTTCCGCTTGATACTCATCTGTCTTGTTCCTTTCAAGAGTGGATGCACGGAGATTGCGTGCACGGCCGCACGGCGTATCCGCCGGGGACCGGAGACTCGTTCGGAATCGCCCGAACCAGTCTCCGATACCCCTACGGCGGGCCGTTTCCTGTCGATCGCGCGGAACCAAGCTCCGCGCCGATTCAGAACCGATTACTTGCCGGCATTCGACGCCATGGGCGTCTGGGCAAGCAGCTCGACTTTGACGCCGAAGCACACAGCGCCGATGACCTTGCCTTGCTCGTCGATCACCGGCAACGAGATCTTCTGATCCACCACGTTGGTGGACTTGTCGAGCTGGCGTTTGCCGAAGTCAACCCCTCCTTTGCCGTCTTTGTAGGACTCCTTCCACTTGGCTTCGTCTCCCTGCCAGTAGTCGCTGGTCAGAGCGTTCTGCCCGACGTTGGCGCCCTGGTTGTCCATCACAAAGGTCTCTCCGAGAATCGGCAACGTCTTGGCGATCTTCTTGATCTCCAGGGCGCAGGCGTTGTTCATCTTCTCCGCCTGGATCGGCAGCTCGTCCTCAGCCTCCATCCACTGCTTGTCGATCGCCTGGATGTCGGCCAGGCTCACGCCCTTGGCGTTTTGCGCAGCGACTTCCTGAACGAACACTTTGTTGACGCACAACGGCAACAAGACGCCCTTGGTGAAGGTCTTAAGCATGGCGAACTCTTCCGTGAGCTTGCTTTTCTCAGCGTCCGTCGCGTTCTCCGGGAGAGCGACCGCCAGCTTGTCGATGTCGGCCGCGAGCCGATCCATCAGCTTTTGGACCTCCGGATTCATCGGCGGTTGGTTCGGCTCGTCGGCCCCGAACGACGGGACCACGAACAGGCAAACCATCAGGGCCGCCACAACTCTCATTACTGGATGTTTCATGAAACTACCTCCTCACTGAAAAAAACGGACTTCGCCGGGGGACTCCCCCCGGTCCAATCGTCAGAACTTGAAGTTCAGATCGAAGATGAACACGTCATAATCCGTCGTCTGGGCGCGGACGCGTTCCCCGATCATGTAGCACAGACAAACGTTGAAGTTCTTGGCGAGTTGATACCCTGCGGAGAGCTTGTGACCCTTGACGCCGGTGCCACCGCCGCCGAAGGTCGAGTCGGTCATGGCTGCCAGGGCCGAGTCGGCCTCCAGGTCGCGATAGTTGTAGGCCACCTGCCAGCTCTTGGGATCCTTGCACTTGCCCAAACCCGCGCCGATCAGGTAACCGGTGTCTTCATCCGACTCGGCGGCCGTGTTGACGAGCAACTCGCCGTACACGCTGAACGGACGGCCCGCCAGGGGCAGACCCGCTTCGCCGAAGACCTGAACGATGTCGAAGTCGCTCTCATAGACGCCGCCGACACTCGTGTTGCCGCGGAAGTTGGTCGTGCTGGTCCCCAGGGCCACTTCGCCTTGGGTGTTGCCGTAATCGAAGTAACCCACGCCGCCGGTGACAAACCCGTCCTTGATCCCGGGGAGGGCGCAGGTCAAACCCGCTTGGGCGACCCACAGGCTCGTGTCGGCCTCGGTCGAGCGCTCCTCAACATAGTGGCCGGCGACTATGCCGAAGAACTCCAGTCCCTCAGCGAGGTTCTTCCTATAGGTTGCGGCGATACCCTCCGGCCTCACGTCGGTGTCGAACAACAGATCGCTGTCGCCTGGGAAATAGTACGGCTGCTTGATCTTGCCACCCAGAACGTGCAAACCCTCAACGCTGGCGGGGTGATAATCGAAGAACGCCAGATCGAGCCAGAGCGGCTTGCTGGAAAACGCGCCGGTTTCCTCCTGGTTGGTGTTTGTTGCGCTCTCATCAGAGCCGCTGGCCAAACCGATCATCGCGTCGATCTCGTCGTTGACCTTGCCGGAGACATAGAGCCTGGCGCGAAGCCGGTGGCGGTTGCGGTCGGCGGTCTTGGTCTCATCGTCGGTCAGCTCGTGGCGATACCGGAAATCTCCTGAGATCTTGATGCCTTTGACCCAGGCCGGGATCGAGGGCGCCGCCGGGGCTTCTGCCGCCGGCTTCTGCGACGCGTCCGAAACCGCCTGAGCCGGGGCCGTCGGCGCCGCGGCCGGTGCGGACGAAGGTTGTGACTGTGCGGCCAAGATGCCCCCGGATCCGACCCCAATCGCGATCAAAACCACGATCCAGCGCGTCAGTGTACTCTCCATTGTCTGTGCTCCTTCCAAAAACTGCGGTGAACAGGAAGACCATCGAATCTACGTCCACCCCACAGGAATTAAAGCGACGGTCGTCCCTATTCGATTCGCGGACGACGCCTACGCCGCCGTTTGCCGGAGTTATGTCACAACGAGGCCTGTTCCCCTCTCCGGAAGAGGAACACCCGCCCCCACTATCGCCAGGACGGTGGCTTTGCTGGTGAGACCCGACAAGAATCAGACGTAGGGACTCTTTCACAGAACCTTCAATGTCCAATAATGTGACAATTCTCGCCAGATCGAAGAAGGGACATCAGACCTTGGGCGACACGGCATGGAAGATTCCCAGCATCGGTCGCATGTTCCCATAACAGAGTAGATAGATTGTAGGCTTGACTTTATCGAGAAGCGGGGGAATCATCGCCCGAATCAGGGATTCTCCCCCCTAGAAATGACAAATGCCGGAGGATCGCAGGAGGACAATCCGTTGACTCATGCGTATGCGAAGACACCCCAGATCCGGCCCCCGTGTTCGGATGTGAGCTTGGAAACATCTGAACAGACTCGCAAAATATAAAGTTTGTTTTATAAACCGAGAGAAACGATGCTTCCTTGGCGACTTCGTGGATATCCGAGGGAAACCGAACCAATTTTGACACGTCCGTTCGACCGTGGCGGCGCGTTCAGTCGTTGGCTTGCCGGCGGCGTTTGAAGAACTCCTGAAGCAGCCCCGCGCAATCCTCGGCCAGCACGCCCGCGGTGACCTCCAGGCGGTGGTTGAGTCGTCCGTCCCGGCAGATGTCGTACAGCGTTCCGCAAGCGCCGGCCTTCGGATCGGTGCAGCCGTACACGAGCCGGTCCAGGCGGGCCATCACCAATGCTCCCGCGCACATCGGGCAGGGCTCCAGCGTCACGTAGATCGTGCAGCCGTGAAGCCGCCAAAGCCCCAGCGCCGCGGCCGCCTGCGTCAGCGCGACGATCTCGGCGTGGGCGGTGGGGTCCTTGAGCTGCTCCCGTTCGTTGTATGCGCGGGCGATCACCCGACCTTGGTGCACGATGACCGCGCCGATGGGCACGTCGCCGTTCTCCTCGGCCACGCACGCCGCGTCGATTGCCATCCGCATGTACCGCTCGTCGATCTGCTGTTGGTTCAGTTCCATCATGGGACCGGCATTATAACCGGCTTCAGCCGGCTTTCCAGGCGATTTGTCCGCGGACGAAAGGGGAACCTTCCGCCGATCAAGGGAGTGCATCCCCCCTACCCGTTTTCGAGACGTCGATTCCCGCAAGAATTTGTTGACACCTCCGAGAGCCGTGCATACAATAACCAAGCTTGGCAAGTATCGGCGGTGTAGCTCAGCTGGTTAGAGCATGGGATTCATAAGCCCAGGGTCGGTGGTTCGAATCCACCCGCCGCTATTGACGCGTGCCTCGTATGTCTCTGTCCAGCGGCCCCATGGACGCCGCGACGACATAGGCCGGCAGGACACGATGGACGCCCCCATCGTCTAGTGGCCTAGGATATCAGGTTCTCATCCTGGAGACAGGGGTTCGACTCCCCTTGGGGGTATAGGGTGCGATATCTTGTGTTCGCAGGGTATCGCACCCTCTTGTTTTTTGGCCGCAAAACGCGGTTTTGTCGTCTTCGCCCCCCTGGTCCTGCGATGTCCTGCAAGGTTCTGCGTACACCGACTGCACGGATTCCAGACGGATCTTTGCAGGTGCGATTCAGCAGATCGGGCGACACAGCGATACCGTCTCTCCGGACGAGACCGGCGGGAAGATCACCGGTGGGCGGCAGCGAGTGTGGGTCTTCGTGACACCGAGGGGACGGCAAAATTCGTCCGAACGCCGGGAAGAGCTGCGGCACCTCTGCCGGCCAGGGGATGGCCGGGGAGATGGGAGATGCTTTCGGTTGACTTCATTTCGGGCCAAGCCTATACTTCGGCAAAGGGTTGTTTGGCGGAGATGGGCATGAATTACCAGTTCGACACGGACAAGATATCGCAGCACGTGGTCAAGTACGGCGTGGACATGCGTCCTCCCTTGCTTCCGGAGCAGGACCGGACCAAGCTGCAGGACTACGGCAATTGGCTGGTCGAACAGTTTCCCGAGGTCTTTGAAACAATGCTGGTGGGTCCGCGCGAGGTGCGAGTGCAACGGACATTCCTGCTTCCGAACGCCAAACGGATCGAGCTGGCGACGTTCGTGCTGACCCATCGCGGCCCGGTTTTCACATTCCCCGAACGGCTGTATATCGACCGGCCACACGAGCTGGCGATTCCGGAGAAAGACAAGATCTTCCGCAAGGCCTTCGACGAACTACGGACCCGATTCCCGGACCGGGCCGTTCCGCGCGTGGGCGTTGTCCACGAGTTCGTCTTCGATACGGAGTACCTCGATTCGCTGGAGGTCGTCACCAGTTGTCTCAAACACGACCTGTGGCGAGAAAAGACCAAGAATCTGCGGATCCTCTTAGAGGCGCCCACCGACGACAAAAACGTCAACATCGAGCTTCGGCCCACCCACTTGCAACGGACAGGTCTTTACGACTCCTCCGCACCCCAGGAGATGAAGTTCGGCATCATCGTCAACGTCGACATCAACAATCGCCAAATCACGGGCGATCTCACCAAAGCCGAAATCACCGACATTTTGGCCTTCGCCGGCGATTACGTCCCCGACGAATTGATCAAGTTCCTGAATAACGAGCAATAGTCGTTCGGACACAACCTCGTCCTTGGGGCAATCGTATCGGCCTTACCCTTTGCAGTTGTCCTAGGGGACCCGGAGAACGAATGGGTCAAGCACGAATTTGTCGCGTCTGAGTACCAGATTCCCAGACAGAAAAGGCTTGTGGATTCCCTGAGCGCAAAAGAAAAACAGGGCTGAGGAGCGGAGGGAGAGGAAAAGCGAGATAACCCCAGCCCTGTTATAGTGCTACAACTACCCAGGACTCCATCTTACTTGCAAGCGTACATTACTATATCGGCCTGGGTTCATTTTAGGCAAGCGAAATTCTTCACAAAAATCGGTTAATTCCTGCGTAAGGAATGGGTCGGACAAATCCCCTCAGGATGCGGCGAAGGCAATTTACCCCAACAAGTGGTAATTTTTGGCCTTACAGAACCCCACTCCTTGTGTTCTGTCCGAAGATCGCGAATCCTTTGCATTACACGGGAGAGTCTTGGGGATTCTGCCCCGCCGAGGCTATAATGCAACGTTCCTTGAGAGACGAGGCCCGCCGGCCGAAACACTCTCTATATGCGAAACCGCAATTGCTCTTAAAGGAAGTTTATGCTGACGGACAACATTCTCAATCTGATCGGCAACACGCCGCTGCTGCAACTGCGAGGCGAGAGGGTCTTTGCCAAGGCCGAGTTCCTCAACCCCGGCGGCAGCATCAAGGACCGCATTGCCCTGGCCATGCTGGAGGCGGCCCGCCGATCGGGCGAGCTCAAGCCCGGCGCCGTCATCTGCGAACCCACCAGCGGCAACACCGGCATCGGGCTTGCGCTGGTCGGACGTCTCCTGGGCCACCGCGTTCGGATCGTCATGCCTGAAGGCATGAGCGAGGAGCGGAAGAAGCTCATCCGCGGCCTGGGGGCCGATCTGGTGCTGGTCCCGGATGAAGAAGGAATCGGCGGCGCCGTCCGGCGGGTCGAGCAGATGGCTGCCGAGGACCGGGAGGTTTTCGTGCCGCAACAGTTCAAAAATCCCGCCAATCCGCAGGTACATTACGAACACACCGCCCGCGAACTGTGGCGACAAATCGACAGACAAGTCGCCTGCTTTGTCGCCGGGGTCGGCAGCGGCGGAACCCTCCAAGGCGTCGGCAAATTCCTCAAAGAGCAGAACCCGCAGATTCGGATCGTCGCCGTCGAACCCGAGAATCGCTCTGCTCTGCTGGGCCACGAGCCCGGCCTGCACCAGATCCAGGGCATCGGCGACGGGTTCATTCCCGATGTGCTCGACGTTTCGATGGTCGATGAAGTGATCGAGGTTTCCGATGAGGATGCCATTGAAACGACGCGCCGGTTGAGTCGGGATTTCGGTCTTCTGGTCGGAATCAGCTCGGGTGCAAACGTCTGGGCCGCACGTCGTTTGACCGAACGAATCCCGGGCAACATCACCACCGTCTTGCCCGATCGGGCGGAACGCTACTTCAGCACGGCTTTGATGTGATCCCGGGGCTACCTTGGAGAGCGCAACAAAAAAGGCTGAGGGAGGAGGAAGGAGGACTTTTTCTTGACCTCAGCCTTTGTGTGCAACCATTGGTTTTACGAGTCGGTCGGCCCGCTTGTTCGTCGTGGCCAATCACGCCGGAAAAAAGAGAGCAGGCCGGGGATCGGAGAAAGAGGATGCGATTGTCAGGAACCCCCGGCCCACATAAACATTCGGCGCTCCGCTGAGCGAACTCTCAGATCGGCCCACGGCAAAATTATCGGCCGAACCTCCACCCCAGGAAGAGGCCGCGATGTCTTGCACCACACTTGTGCAAGGTCATCCTCCCGCTCGATTCCCTGGAGACTCGGCTGCATCCCTACGACACTACGATGTGCCGAACCACCGGCCGAACGTAACACATTTTCCTGGAATTCTTGTCTCGATCATCAATTGTCGATGTCCAATTGTGTTGACAGATCCGACCTGCATCAGTATCTGTCCACATCTAAACGTCGCCGGCGGAATAACCGATAGGAACCGCAAGCGCCCCGTGAGGATCTGAACCAAAACGCGTCGACCTCAGTAATAAAGCAACATCCGGGGGTAACAACCGACGCTTCAAAGTAACGCAGGCGAGAAGTCGTCTGACCGCGCAGGGAACAGGCTGATGGCAAAATCGAACGCTCGCAAATCACTGGTTATCGTCGAGTCGCCGGCCAAGGCCAAGACGATCAACCGATACTTGGGCCCGGAGTACGAAGTCCAGGCCTCGATGGG
>JAGPGT010000005.1:27692-29831 GCA_018055905.1 Phycisphaerae bacterium | reverse complement strand
CGAGTGGCTGGCGAAGCACAATGCGTTCAAGGCCGAGCTGTTCAAAATCGGCGACGCCAAGTTCACCGCTTCCAACGAGCAGGAAGCGCAGAGGGTCTTCCGAGAGCTGGCGAACGCGAAATTCACGATCGCGGACATCGAGACGAAAGAGTCCTCGTCAAAGGCGTCTCCGCCCTTCATTACTTCGACGCTCCAGCAGGCGGCCGCCAACCGCTTGGGCTTTACCGCCAAGCGGACAATGGCGGTCGCCCAGCAGCTTTATGAAGGCATCGATTTGGGCTCGATGGGTTCGCTGGGCCTGATTACCTACATGCGAACCGACAGCACGTACATCTCCCCCGAGGCGCTCAACGAGGTCCGCAGGTACATCCGAAACCACTTCGGGCCGAATTACCTGCCCGAGAAACCGAACTTCTACGCGGACAAGAAATCCGCCCAGGCGGCCCACGAGTCGATCCGTCCGACCGACGTGGACCTGACGCCGCAGGACATCCGCCAGCATCTGACAGAAGAACAGTATCGGCTCTACGATCTGGTCTGGCGCCGCTTCGTCGCCTGCCAGATGGAGCCGGCTCGCTGGAACGTCACAACCCTGAGCATCGGCGCGCCGACCAGCCTCGGTGTCGCCCTGTACAAAGCCGGTGGACGCAGCCTCGTTTTCGACGGGTACAGCAGAGTCTGGCAGACCTCCTCCAGCGAGCAACAACTTCCGATCGTGCAAGTGGGCCAGGCGGTGGCCACGGTGGACCTCCGGCCGGAACAGCATTTCACCAAGCCGCCGGCCCGGTACACGGAAGCGTCGCTGGTCAAGGCCCTGGAGAAAGAGGGGATCGGGCGACCGAGCACATACGCGCCGATCATCAGCACGATCCAGGAACGCGGGTATGTCGAACAGAAGGACCGCAAATTCTACGCCACCGACCTGGGCGAAGTCGTGACGGACAAGCTCAACGAATTTTTCCCGCAGATCATGGACATCGCCTTCACCCGACAGATGGAAGAGCAACTCGACCGGATCGAGGACCAGCACCTCGACTGGGTCCGCGTCTTGAAGGAGTTTTACGGCCCGTTCAAAGCGAACCTGGCGACCGCGACCGCCCAGATGAAACATGCCAAGGCCGAATCCACACCCAGCGAATACACCTGCCCGGATTGCGGAAAACAACTCCTGTACAAATTCGGCAAGAACGGCAAATTCCTGAGCTGCTCGGGTTACCCCGACTGCAAGTTCGCCTGTCCCTGCGACAAGGAAGGCAGGATGATGCAGGACCAGGTCAGCGAACACAAATGTCCCAAATGCGGAAAACCGATGGTTCGCAAGAGCGGACGGTTCGGCACGTTCCTGGGGTGCAGCGACTACCCCCAGTGCAAGACGACGCAAAAACTGGATAAGCAGGGCAATCCGCTGCCGCCCAAACCCCCGGCCGAATCGACCGGTATCAAGTGCCACAAGTGCAAGAGCGGCGAACTGGTCATCCGCCAAAGCAAACGGGGCCCGTTCCTCGGTTGTAACAAATTCCCGCGGTGCCGCACGATCGTCAGCGCCAAGGCGATCGAACGACTCAGGGAATTTCAGGCCGAAGGTCGGTGGCCGCCGAAGGATCCGGAAAAAGCGCAGGAGATCCTCAATGAGCTCAAAGGCGAAAAGGCCGAAAAAGCCGGGGCCAACCGATAATCCCTCCGACGCGGATTTCCCCGGACGGACCCGGAGGAAAAGCGACGTGCAGCTCTGTCGGGAGTTTCGGTCAAAGCGGTTTCCCGGCGTTCAGTCCTCCGCCTGTCCGGCGCTTCGGCGATAAGGCGGATGAAACGCCAGGTGGATGAAACGCGTAAAGCCGATTCGACCTGGTCGTTCTGACAAGATCGCCTTGCGAATCCGTGCAAAGTCGATCGCCTGACAGATTTCTTTGTCATCCTTGGTTTGTGACGTCGATGGTCGTTGCATTGGCATCCTCACAAAGATCGCCTTCGACTTCCAACTCAAGTATTGTCGTAAACCGCTTCGAGCCGCCCGGCGTGCCGACGATGCGGATCGCATCGCCGACCGTCGGCGCGAAACGAAAACCAATCGCCTGGTACATCTGGAAGCGGTCCAGATCCACGAGCTGTTGCAGGTCCGCCGGCTCGCGGTACTGGCCG
>JAGPGT010000005.1:23684-27592 GCA_018055905.1 Phycisphaerae bacterium | reverse complement strand
GGCAGCGCCGCCGCCGGGTCAGGCAGTCCAGGACGCGAAACATTCAGGTACACGTCGCCGCAGACAGCCGGATCCGTCAGATCGCCCGGCAGGCCGGAGAAGCCATGAACGATCCCCAGCAATCCGCCGGCGGTGGAGGAATTACAGTCGCAGTCCCAGCCGGCCAGGACCGCGATCTGCACCGTCTGTTTGAAGTCGCCCCGGCCGTAGAGAAGGGCAAGAACCGTCGCGCCGGCGTTGATGGTGGACTCGACCCAGTTGTAATAGCGGCCGAAACTCTCGGCGCCCTGGTATCTGTCGTAGAGTCTCCGCCGGGTGGTTCTCCAATCGAGCGAACCATCGTTGGCGTCTTGCAGGTACCAATCCCTCACGTCCCTGACCACCGCGGCCGTGCGGCTGCCGGCCGGAATTGCCTCCAGGCCCTTGGCGATCAGTTTGACCACGTTGGGCTCGAAAAAGGCATTCGCATACATCGCGGCGTAGAACTGGGCTGCATGGACGGGGAACCCTTCGTTGGTGACGCGCCCGAACCGGCCGGCCAGACCGACCGCAACCTGGGGCATTCCCGGGGAAATCGCTCCGAGAGACTCCGTGCCGATTTGGGCGTCGAGGGAGTACCAGTGTTGATTATAGGTGCGACTGCCCGTGTCGGGAGGCGTGTGGCCGTCGAGCATCAGACGCCAGGATTGCCTGTTGGCCACATAGATCCCATCGCCAGTCATGTGTTCGAGCCAATCGTGAGTGATGTCAAGAGAATTGCAGTCGAACCCATGGGTCATCAGGGTGTGCAGGGCCAGGTACTCGATGTCGGTGTCGTCGTCGGCGTCCCAGACCTGCTTGATTTGCCAGGGAACGGACTGGTCCGGATTGGGCAAAGAGCCGCTATAGAGTCCTTCACTTGCCCGGCCGGCGGCATTGCCGATCAGTTGGCCCAGCCACATTCCCCGCATCCGGTCGAACAGCTCGAAGGCCGAGATCGCACGATCAGCCCGCGTGATCGAACCTTCGAAGCCGGCAACCAGGAGTGCGGCAAACACAATCACGTGCTTGCTGTCCAAACAAACCCCCACGATCACCCTTCTCAGTTACCCCTATTGTACCCATTCTCAGGGGAGAATCCAAGCGGTTTTCGCCTGGGTTTCCCCTGGGTCGTGCCAGATTCCATCCCCCAGCCGGTAAATACTTGTCCCATAAAGACCCGGTAGCCGGCACTGCGAAGGGATCCATCGTCGGCAATCTTGCGGTGCGAGGTCACTTATGTGTGATAAAAGTGTGGGCCGTTAGCCGATGAAAGAGATATTGTGCCGGCGGATACGACCGGGGCGGTGAAAATGTCTCGAGAAATGCTTCGCCGGACCAGCGGATTTTGCACGGATGTTTCGTCCTGCCCTGCGCATCCGACGGGCACGAAGTGCGCCCGAATTGAGGGTTGTCCCAGTCCTGTGAATCGAGTACCCTAAGGTCCTAGCGGTTGGTCCTGTAAGCTTTTTCCGGCGCCAGGCGGTCTGTTGCGCCGACGGCAGTGGAGAAAACGTCATTATGACCAAAGCCCTGATCACCGGCGGTGCCGGGTTCATCGGTTCCCATTTGGCCCAGCGGTTGCTCGACAACGGGGACGAAGTTATCGTCATCGACAACCTCAGTACCGGCCGGCTCGCCAACCTGGAGAGTTTTTGCCGTCGTCCCGGATTTCAGTTCGTCAAGGGCGACATCCGCGACGTCAGCCTCGTGCAATTGCTGGTCTCGCAATGCGACCTGGTGTACCACCTGGCGGCCGCGGTCGGGGTACAGCTTATCGCCGACGCTCCGGTCCATACGATCGAGACGAACATCGCCGGCACGGAGATCGTCCTGGAGGCGTCGAACAAATTCGGCCGCAAGATTCTCCTGGCCTCCAGCAGCGAGGTCTACGGCAAGAGCGAGAAGATCCCCTTTGGTGAAGACGACGACTTCGTCCTGGGCGGCACCGCGTTTTCCCGCTGGGCGTATGCGTGCAGCAAAGCCATCGACGAATTCCTGGGCCAAGCTTTTTACCAGCAGTACGGCCTGGGTGTCATCAGCGCGAGGTTCTTCAACACGATCGGGCCCCGGCAAACCGGACGGTACGGCATGGTCGTCCCGCGGTTCGTGCGGTGGGCCCTCAAAAACGAGCCCATCCAGATCTATGGCTCCGGCGCCCAGACACGATGCTTCTGCTACGTTGAGGATCTGGTCGACGCGGTGATCGCGTTAATGGGATGTGAGGGGGCGGTCGGACAGGTCTTCAACATCGGATCCTCCGAGGAGATCAGCATGGAGCACTTGGCCGACCGGATCATCGAAATCACCGGCAGCCACAGTCGCAAGGAATTCGTGCCCTATGAGGTCGCCTACGGTCGCCCGATTGAAGACATGATGCGCCGGGTTCCGAACACCGAGCGAATCCGCAAAACGGTCGGCTGGCAGCCGAAGACGAGTCTCGACCAAGCGCTTCGGATCATCGTTGAGCACTATCGGAAGAACGGTTAACCCCAAAGGGCGGGGTGATTGATCAATTTCATTGTAGCCCAACTGAAAACGGCATCAAGCGAATGGTAAAGGAGCTATGACGGCGAAGCCAAATACTCCGCGATCTCAGCGCCCTCTGCGGTCAGACTCCGTCTTTGACGCCAAGACCAGGACTGGAGATTGGGATGTGCTGATTGTCACGGCCTCGAACGAACGGCAGGCCGAAGCGTACGAGGCGCAGTTGAATCTCCGCCGCCAGTTGGGTTTGCTCAGCGATGTTCGCGAGGCGATCGTCGTTGCCGACCCCGGCGGCAGGCGGATCGGCAGCGGCGGCAGCACCCTCCATTGCCTGATGGAGGTCTTGCGACGACGGTTGGGCGATCGACTGGCGGACTCGGACGCACGCGACTGGGAACAGACGCTTGCGGATCTCCGAATCCTGATCGTCCATGCGGGCGGAGATTCCCGCCGGCTCCCGGCCTACGGGCCCTGTGGGAAGATCTTCATCCCGGTGCCCGGTGAAAACGACAGCGCCGTGTGCCTGAGCCTGTTCGATCGGCAGTTGCCGACCTATCTGGCGCTTCCGACGCCGCCCCAGGGGTGGGGACAGATCGTGATCGCCTCAGGCGATGTGCTGCTGCGCTTCGACCCGACCCGGGTGAAGTTCACCCAGAAGGGCGTCACCGGCCTGGCCTGCTACGCACAGCCGGAACAGGCCAGCCGGCACGGGGTCTTCTGCCGCGGTCAGGACGACGAAGTCCGGCTCTACCTGCAGAAACCGTCCATCGTCGAGCAGGAGCGGATGGGCGCGATCGACGCGTACGGCCAGTCCTGCCTGGACATCGGCGTCATGCATTTCGACGCAGCCACCGCCGTGCGATTGTTGCAACTGTTCGGAGCCAGGCCGTCAGGAGAAAAGCTCATTCTGAGCGGCAAACGCGGTCAGGCTGTCCTGGAGCGAGGGTTGGACTTCTACCGGGAGATCTGCTGCGCGATGGGCCGTCAGGCGACGGCCGAACACCACGTCCGATCGGCACGCGACAGCGGGTCGAAATGGACGTCCCCGATGCTGGGCGAGCTATTCAAGGCTCTTTCAAGTATCCCGTTCAATGTGCAACTCCTGCCCCATTGCGATTTCCTCGATTTCGGCACCAGCCGCGGAATTCTCGACAGCGGCGCTCGCCTGCTTCAGGAAGATCACGGCGTCTCTCAACTACGCGCGTTCCTCGACATCAACAACGAGATCGCCGAAAACGGTTCGGTTCAGGGCTCCGCAAGCTGGGTTGAGGGGTGTCGGATTCACGCCCCGCTGACTCTGGCCGGCAACAACGTGGTGGTGGGGGTTGATCTGCACGATCCAATCTCGCTGCCGGCGGGCGCATGCCTGGATGTACTGGCGGGACACGACCCAACGGGCTGCA
>JAGPGT010000005.1:0-23584 GCA_018055905.1 Phycisphaerae bacterium | reverse complement strand
CTGGGTTCGGCGCTGGCGGAGGCTTGTTCGGACAAAATCGCTCGCCCTTCCCTCCTGGCGAAGATGTTCGATTCGCCCACTCTGGACCGGCTCAAGTCCTTGGGCCTCGAGCCGAGTGGCAAAACCCCTCTGTCCCGCTGGAGCGAGCGGATGCAGGAGGCTGCGTTCGAAGGCCTGGAACGAGCGATTGTCGCCAGCGGGCTCGAAGAAGAGATTTCGCCCTGCAGTGTGCTCCGAAGCGACGAAATCGTCTGGGCGCGCGCTCCGGCGCGGTTGGACATCGGAGGCGGCTGGACCGACACTCCCCCCTATTCCCTGGAATGGGGCGGATGTGTCACAAACGCCGCCATCAATCTCAACGGTCAGCCGCCGATTCAGGCGTACGTCCGCGTGACCGACAAACCGGTGATTCAGATCAGCTCGATCGATCTGGGCGTGCGGATCGAGATCCGTCAATTCGAAGATCTGATGGACTATCGGCACGCGACCGGAAGCTTCGCCCTGGCCAAGGCCGCCCTTGTTCTGTCGGGGCTGTCGCCCCACAACGGCCGAACAGGCAAGAGGACGCTCAAGAAGACCCTGGAAGCCTTCGGCGGCGGCATCGAGCTGACCACGCTGGCGGCGATCCCCAAGGGCAGCGGCCTGGGTACATCGAGCATCATGGGTGCGGTGATCGTCGCGGCGCTGGGACGGGCCATGGGCAGGCAGTTGTCCCCTCGTGAGCTGTTCCACAGCGTGCTGCGCCTGGAGCAGGCCCTCACCACCGGCGGCGGCTGGCAGGACCAAATCGGAGGCGTGGTCGAAGGCGTCAAGATGATCGTCACCGAGCCCGGCATGGTCCCCGACGCGCACATCCACTATGTGCCTTCGGACATCCTGGATCCGAGAACCAACCGAGGCCGGACTCTGCTGTATTACACCGGGATCACCCGTCTGGCCAAGAACATCCTGCACCAGGTCGTCGGTCGGTACTTGAACCGCGACCGCGACGCGATGACGACGCTGCGTCACATCGGCTCGGTGGCCAAGGACGTGATGGACGCCTTCATTCGCAAGGACATCGAGCGATTCGGTCGGCTCATGGACGTGGCCTGGCGGCTCAACAAACGCCTGGACCCCAACAGCAGCAACGAGGAGATCGAAGCCCTGTTCGCGCGGGTCGGGCCGTACATCTACGGCGGCAAGCTTCTCGGCGCCGGCGGCGGCGGCTTCATGCTGATGATCTGCAAATCGCCCGAAGACGCGGCGGCGGTACGTCGGATGCTCGAGCAGGATCCTCCGAACGATCGGGCCCGGTTCTTCGACTTCGATGTCAGCAAGGAGGGACTGGTCGTGACGGTCTGCTAAACTCAGAGGGATGGGTTCATAACGGGAGCAAGTATGCGAAAGGCATTGATCACCGGGATCACGGGGCAGGACGGATCATATCTGGCCGATCTCCTGCTGGGCAAGGGATATGAAGTCTGGGGTATCATCCGGCGCAGCTCGTCCTTCAACACGGACCGGATCGACCATCTGTATCGGGACCCGCACGAGCAGCCGAAACTCCGCCTGGTCTACGGCGACCTGACCGACGGCAGCAACCTCTCTGCGATCCTCAACGACATCAAGCCGGATGAGGTCTACAACCTGGGCGCCCAGAGCCACGTACGCGTCAGCTTCGATATGCCGATCTACACGGTGAACGCCGACGGACTGGGCACGCTTCGCCTGCTCGAAGCGGTGCGGTCCTGTCACACCCGGATCCGGTACTATCAGGCCTCCAGCAGCGAAATGTACGGCAAGGTCGTGGAAACCCCGCAGACGGAGAAGACGCCCTTCTATCCGCGAAGTCCCTATGCCTGCGCGAAGGTCTACGGCTTCTGGCAAACCGTGAATTATCGCGAGGCCTACAACCTGTTCGCCTGCAACGGCATCCTGTTCAACCATGAGTCGCCTCGGCGAGGCGAAACGTTCGTCACGCGGAAGATCACACGAGCCGCGACACGGATCAAGTGCGGCCTGCAAGACGCGCTCTACCTGGGTAATCTGGACGCCAAGCGCGATTGGGGCTTCGCAGGCGATTACGTCGAAGCGATGTGGCTGATGCTCCAGCAGGACCAGCCCGACGATTACGTTATCGCCACTGGCGAGTGCCATTCCGTGCGGGAATTCCTGGACGAGGTGTTTGGCTATCTCGACCTCGACTGGCACAAGTACGTTCGTACCGACGCGAGGTACTTTCGACCCAGCGAAGTGGACCTGCTCCTGGGCGACGCGACCAAGGCCAAACGAGTGCTCAACTGGCAACCGAAGGTGACATTCAAGGAACTGGCGAGGATGATGACCGACGCCGACATGAAGGCGGCCGAGCGGGAAAAACTTCTTGGCGCTCACGGCATGACGGCCGACAACACCAGGAGGGGAACAGAATGACCGAATCATTGGCCAACAAACGAATCGTCGTGACCGGAGGAGCGGGGTTTCTGGGGCACTACGTCATCGAGCGGTTGCGCAACGCCGGCGCGGTCCACATCGATGTGCCGACCGTCGAGCAGTACGACCTCGTGAAGATGGACGATGTCGTCCGGATGTACGACGATATGAAGCCCGACATCGTGATCCACCTGGCCGCGGTGGTCGGCGGAATCGGCGCCAACCGCGAGCACCCCGGCAAGTTCTTCTACGAGAACCTGATGATGGGCGTGCAGCTCATCGAGCAGGGTCGCTTGCGGGGCATCGAGAAGTTCGTCGCGATCGGGACCGTGTGTGCATACCCGAAGTTCACGCCTGCGCCTTTCCGCGAGGAAGACCTCTGGAACGGCTATCCCGAAGAAACCAACGCCCCCTACGGACTGGCGAAGAAAATGCTGCTGGTCCAGTCGCAGGCGTATCGCCAGGAATACGGCTTCAACTCGATCTTCCTGCTGCCGGTGAATCTCTACGGGCCGGGCGACAACTTCGACCCGGCCAGCAGTCACGTGATCCCGGCTCTCATCAAGAAATGCGTCGACGCGATCGACTCCGGCGCCGAGTTCATCGAATGCTGGGGTACCGGCAAGGCCTCCCGCGAATTCATCTACGCGGCGGATGCCGCCGAGGGGATCGTCCTGGCGACACAGCACTACAACGGCGCCGACGCCGTCAACATCGGCACCGGCTCGGAGATCACGATCAAGGATCTCGTGGAAAAAATCGCGGTCCTGACGGGATTCCGCGGCCAGATCCGTTGGGACCCCTCCAAGCCCGACGGACAGCCGCGAAGATGCCTGGACACCTCGAAGGCGAAGAAGTACTTCGGTTTCCAGGCTCGCACTTCCTTCGACGAAGGACTCAAGGCAACGATCGACTGGTATCGGGCTCATCGCAAGTGACGAGAGCCGACCTGTTGTCATCAAAGGACCTATCCCCTGGCAAAATCCTATCTGCTCGTATTCACCGCCGCAGCGATCCTGTATGGGATCAGTTGCGCCCCAGGGGCAGTGTGGCAGGACAGCGGTCTGATTCAGTATCGCGTCTGGCACCGAGACATCGAAGGCCGACTCGGGCTGGCTCTTTCGCATCCGCTGTATTACCTCCTCGCCATCGGCGCCGCATCGGTCCCGCTGGGCGAATTCGGTCACCGCGTGAACGGTGTCTCCGCCCTGGCGGGAGCGATCGCAGTGGCGAATCTGTACCTGCTCGTGCGACTGTGGCTCGACCGCGCGTTCCCCGCGACGATTGCCGCCGTGACGCTGGCGCTCTCCCACACGTTCTGGTGGCACGCGAGCGTCGCGGAAACCTACACCCTCTGGGCAGCGATCTTCTTCGGGGAACTGATCTGCCTGCTGAAGTACACCAAGACCGGCAAGCGGGCCTTCCTCTATCTGCTCGCGCTTCTCAACGGTATGGCTATCGCCGTGCACATGCTGGGTTCGATCCCGTTGGCCTGCTACGCTGTGTTTGTCGCGATCCTCATGGTCCAGAAGGTCATCCGTCCCCGACACGCGGGGGTGATCGTCCTGCTGTGGATCGTCGGCGCCCTGCCCTATGAGATTCTGATCGTCAAGAATATCCTCCACCGCGGCGACATTCTCGGCGTTCTGGCGTCCGCCGCGTTCGGCGATCGCTGGCGGCCCGATGTGCTCAACGCCAGCCTCTCCTGGAAAATCGTCGGCGAAAACTTCCTGCTGATCCTGCTGAACTTCCCCACGCTGAATGTGCTGCTGTTCTTCGTTGGCTGCGATGGCCTGCGCCGCCTCGGGCCCACGAGGTTTCGGACTGTGCTTGTAGTGCTGTTGGCCTTGTTCCTGCTGTTCGCGTTTCGCTACCCGGTGGCCGATCGGTATGCCTTCTTCATTCCCTTCTACTGCATGGCCGCGATCGTGATCGGCGTGGGAACGCACGAAATCCTGTCGCGGATACAACACCAAGTTGCGACCGGGGCAATCGCGGTGTTTTCGCTGTTGCCCCTTGGAGTTTATGCAACCGTTCCCGAGTTGGCGGAACGCGCGAACCTGCGGATCGGAACCCGCCAGGATATTCCTTATCGCGACGACTACGAGTACTTCCTCCGCCCCTGGAGGACCGGATACAAAGGGGCGGAGCGATTTGCCACCGAAGCTCTGGAGGGCGTCGAGAACGACGCCGTCATTTGGGCGGACATCACGACCGTGGCTCCCCTGCTGTACGCACAAGAGATCAAAGGGCTTCGGCCGGACGTGAAGATCGTTTCGGGATTCGCCTCCACCGAAGGAGCTCCGATGGTCAGTGAACAGACGTTTCCTGCCTTGCTCGCCGAGCATAAGGTTTACATGGTCTCGCTGATGCCAAAGTACTGCCCGCCGTTTGTCCGCACGAAATACCGTCTTGTGAGAACGGGCGTCCTTTGGCGTGTGACGGAAGAGACCGCAGACCACATGGGCGGAAAGCCCCTTTTCCAAGATAGAACGTAAAATATCCAATGGCCAAAACAGTCACCACATCCCGGGCGCTGGTCCGCAATACGGTCTTCAATCTCCTGATGTTGATGAGCAACGCGGTCGTCGCGTTCCTGTTGGTCCCGTTCTTCGTCGGCCGGCTCGGCAAACCCGCTTACGGCGTCTGGGTGCTGATCGGCTCGGTCTTTCGTTATCGCATTCTCCTGGGCATGGGCCTCAACAGCGCAATCAACCGGCGAATCCCCATGTACCTGGCCAAGGACGACGAGGACGGCATCCGCAGGACCGTCAGCACAGCCCTGTTCTTCTTTACGATCGTCGCTCTGGTGCTGGCGGTCCTCACGCTGATCCTGGCCGTGAAGGTGGGCGACTGGTTCGAGATCCCGCCCGATCTGATCCGCACGACGAACGTGCTGGTGCTCGTCGTCGGTTTGGGCTTTGCCGCCTCGACGCCGCTGCAACTGACCACCGCGGTGCTCAGCGGATTACAGCGATACGACATGGTGAGCATCGTAACGATGATCGTCCTGGTGGTTCGAACCGCACTGACGGTCGTCCTGCTGTTTCGCGGCTTCGGCTTGGTGACATTGGGCATCATCTACAGCGTCAGCGAGATCGTCGCCAGAAGCTTACAGCACCTCCTGGCCCGACGGCTGCTGCCCGTCGGCTACGTCTCCTGGCGGAACGTCGACCGCGGGCTGTTGCGTGAAATGCTCTTCTATGGCATGAACACGTTCCTCTACGCGATGGGTGCCCTGATCATCTACCGCGCCAGCGAGACGATCATCGGTATCTTCCTGGGAACCGAGGAGATCGCCATCTTCTCGACCGCCGCCGCGGGCGTGCTGCTGCTCTCGGAGTTCCTCCAGGCATTCACCGTGGCGATCAAACCCGCGGTCAGCGACCTCGACGCACGGGACGACCACACCCGCGTCAAGTTGATCGCTTTCCTCACGCAGAAATACAGCCTGTTGGTCCTGATCCCGGCCGCGGCGTTTCTGATCGTTATGGGTCGGGAGTTTCTGACGATCTGGGTGGGTCGGAAGTTCCAGGAGCCAGGACTGATCCCGTCCATGGCGAAGATTCTGTCCATTCTGACGGTGGGCTACTTCTTCATCATGAGCCAGCACAGCAACTTCCTCGTCCTCGCCGGTCGGGGGGAACACCGCGTCTTCGGCCTGATGACCGCGGTCGAAGCGGTCCTGTGTGTATGCACCGCGGTCTTCACTGTGGCGGTGCTCGAATGGGGCCTGACAGGCATTGCCTGGAGCAACCTGGTTCCGATGGCTCTGGTGGCCGGCGTCATCATCCCGATCTACTTCAATCACAAAATGAAGATCCCTGCGAAGGAAAGCCTGACGCAGGTTTGGTTCCCGGCGGTGCTGAGCACGCTCCCCAGCATTTTGCTGATCGCCGTCTGGGAAAGTCTTATTCCGCCTTCCACCTGGCCGGCTCTCTTCGCAGTTGTCGCTGCGGCGGGGACCGTAACGGTGGTGTCCGCCTGGTTCTTCGGGATGGGCGAATCGGAGCGGCAACGATTGCTCTCGGTCGTCAGACGCGTCCGTTGAGATCCACCCACGATGCGCTTGTCCTTTCGGAGAACTACATCTATAATGGCGACATCTGCATGGATGATGTGCTACACATTCTGATCGCAGACTACGTTCCGATCGCGAACAAAGGAGAGGAAGCCATTGTTCGCGGAATCGAGGACCTGTTGTCCGAGGGCCCGCCCGCCGCGATCGGTCTGTTCGATGACGTCCCCGACGTGACGGTACGCGGCAATATCACAGCGTTTCCGCGAGATTGGGTCTTCCGATTCGAGGGCAATTCCGCCCTTTCCGGGCCAAGCCGTGTTCTCATGCAGGCATGGATCACCGCGAGGCTGCAAGTCAGATCTTACGGCTCCTTGAAGAACCTGATTCCTACAGGAAATGAGAAGTACCGGCCTCTCCACGAGTTCTTCGAACGGGCTCGATACGTGCTCGTGGGACACGATGGCGTGTTCTGCGTGGAATCCTGCGGCATCCTCCGACTGGCGAAAAAATACGGCAAGCGGGCGGGAATCCTCGGCGCCAGCACGGGGATTGGAGGCGGACGTCTCTACAAAGCCGGGCTCTATCGCCGGGCGATGGAGGACAGCGATTTCTGCGTGTTCCGCGAGGAGCATTCTTACCGGAGCATGAAGCACATCTGCCGCGACCCAGCCAAGCTCAGGGTGGCACCCGACCCGGCGTTTGCGATGCGACCCGAGCCGCCGGAAGCCGCGAGCGAGATCCTCGAACGAAACGAATGCTATCACCGAGCCAGGCAGGCAGGCAGACCGATGGTCGCCGTGACCGCTTTGGAGAAAGGACGCGTGTACGCGGGTTTTCGACCCGACCTTCAGGGGCAAGCCAAACAGCAGGCGCACGCCGCATATCTGGCGGCGATCCTCGGCGCTCTGGTCGCCAGATACGGCGTATTCCTGCTGTTCCTGCCGCACTCGATGGAACCGAACGGAAACGACATCGTTGCGGCCCGCCATGTGGTCGAGGAAATGAAACCAAGGCCTGGCGACTACACGATCCTGGAGGATGACTGTGGGGCCCGCCTGCTCAAGAGCATCGTGGGCCAATGTGACTTCCTGGTGGGCGAACGGACGCATTCGTTGATCGGCGCCGTGTCGATGGGGACGCCGTTCGCCGCGATGACGAATCGACAGGACACGCGTACGCACGGCATCATCGGTCAAATGTGTCGTTGCGAACCGCAGATCATCGACATGGACGCGATCGGCCAGACGGAGGCCACGCAGGCAATCTGCGGGCTTTTCGAAAGACGGGATGCGATCCGCCGGTCGCTCGAATCGGTTCGAAGGGACCTGGCCTCACAGATCGAAGCCATCTCGCGGGTCGTCAAAGGAACATCCTGAGCCATGGAAGAAAGACTCACAATCGAGCCGGTGGTGCGACGCAAGCTGTGTACAGGCTGCGGCACATGTGCGGGCGTCTGTCCGCATGGCGTGATCGAAATGGAGGTGCATCCGGGCAAAGGCTGTTATCTCCCCCGCCTCGACCGCAAGAAATGCATGCGGTGTGGGCTCTGCTACGAGGCCTGTCCTGGACACAGCGTCGATTTCGAGTCGCTCAACGACGAGCTGTTCCCCGAGATCCCCGAGGACGTCGCGCTCGGCCGACACCTCGGATGCTACATCGGCCACGCTCTCGACGAGGGTATTCGCTACAACTGTTCTTCCGGCGGACTGGTCAGCGCGCTGCTGATCTTTGCGCTCGAGGAAGGTCTGATCGACGGTGCTCTGGTCACCCGGATGCGTCGAGACAATCCGCTTCAACCGGAGCCCTTTATCGCCAGGACACGGGACGAGATCCTCTCGGCGGCCGGCTCGAAATATTGCCCTGTCGCAGCCGGCGCCGCGTTGCATGAGATTCTCCGGGTCGAGGGCCGATATGCAATCGTCGGGCTCCCGTGCCATATCCAGGGCCTCCGCAAAGCCGAGGAGCATCTACCCAGCCTGCGGGAACGAGTCCGCTATCGAATCAGTCTTGCGTGCAGTCTGAACTACAGCTTCCGCGGCACCGAACGCGTGCTCCGAAATCTCGGCGTCTCGTTCGACCAGATCACCGCTTTTCAGTATCGCGGTCGCGGCTGGCCCGGCAGCATGCGGATCCAGCTCAAGAACGGCACCGAGCAAACGATCCCGCTGGCCGAGTATTATCGGGCACTTCGTCCCCATTCACTGCGGCGTTGCACTTTGTGCAGCGACATGCTGGGCGAATTGAGCGACGTCACCTGCGGCGACGCCTGGCTCCCCCAAGTGATGCAGACCGACCCGATCGGGAGTTCTTTCATGGTGACGCGAACGACCGAGGCGGAAGAACTCCTGGAGGCCGCGGCTTTGAATCACACCATCGAGTTATCGGAGCTCGCCGTGGAGGAACTGTTGATTTCCCAAGACCATGCTTTGTTCAAAAAGAGAAAGCTGGCGGCGCGAATCGAACTATTCAGGCGGCTCGGACAAAGCGTGCCGACGTATCGGCAGCCAACGATCGCACCGATCCCGGGGGACCGAGCCGACGCTTTGAAATTCTATGCGGCCCGCTACGCCTTGTCCGGCGATCACCCCATCGCCGGCGGTCTTTTCCGTCTGATGCGCGCCGTGAAGAAAGGCAGATCGCACCGCCAACCGACGCGACCCGAGACTCCGGCCCAGGCCAGGGAACACCAGATGTCAGAGTGAGGCAAGACCATCACGACCCGCTCCTGTTTGGCCGATATCCCCAACGATGAACTCGACCTACGTCAACGCGCTGATCGATGAGGATTTGCTGTGCGAGCGGCACGAGCGGACGTCCGATATCCAGTTCTCGCCGGCGATGAATACGATGCTCTTGGCGGGCTGGCTGGTCGTTTGTGCCATCGGGTTCGGCGTCATCCTGCTGGTCGACAACGCCCTCGCAGGAGTCGCGATAATCGCGATCCCGACGCTTGTCGGCATGGTCATCAAACCGACATTCGCTCTGTCCGTTGTGATGTTGGCTCTTCCCACAGGCGCCGGCGTCGGATACCAGGGGGCCTTCAGTCTCGATCGCGGCATGGGGTTGGCGCTGGCGACGAGCTTCTTTCTCAATGTCCTGCTGACCCGCCCGTCCCTGCGCGTTCGTCATAAAGCCCTGTGGTTCGCAGCGGGACTGACCGTTTGGATCGGCATCTCGTCGCTGACACAGCCCCAGTTGAAAATGGAGTTGGGACGAGCGTTTACGCATTTTCAGCTCCTGGTGCTGGCGCTCATCGTCTACTGGATCCTCGAAACCAACCCCGAGAATGGATTTCGCTGGGCCCTGCGGTCGTATGTCCTCGGAATGGTGGGATCCATCGTGCTGGCGATCAAATCCGGCCAAGCGATCCGCGCCGTACAGGAGACCCGCGACGCCAGATACGCCGCGACGCTGGGACAGGCTATCGACGCCAACATGCTCTCGGCCTTGATCGCCCTGGCATTTCTCTCGGCGATCTATCTGTTCGCCCGCGATCGGAGCCTCTTCTGGCGGGCGGTGTATTTCGTCGCCCTGTTGTTCTTGCCTTGGATGATGATGCGGACAGGCTCTCGCGGCGGTCTGGTGGCGCTGGCCTTCACGTTGCTTTCGCCTCTGCTGTTCATTCGGCAGGTCCTCTCGCGACCCGCTCTGACCGCCTTGATGCTGGTTGTCGTCATTCTCGCATCAGCCTCGGTCGGCCTGTTGATCCGGCGACAGGGAATCGAAAGCTCCGTACTCCACCGTCTGACCGACGTGGGCCGCGCCAAGAACGCGTTGGAATTCCGCATGGTCCCCATTCGAAATGCGGTGGACACCGTCCTGACATGGCCGCTGGGCGCAGGCTACTGGAGCTGGTTCGAGCGGTCGGGAAGTCAGATTTGGCCGCACAATGATTTCTTCTTCTCGCTCGGCGTGTACGGCTTGCCCGCCGCGATCCTTTTCGCGGGTCTGGTGATTCTGTTGGTGACCACCGTGTGGCGGACGCCATTGACGGTCGAGAAGCTGTATGCCCGCGCGGTGCTGACGTTTCTCCTGGTGATGGGCCTCAACATCAAACAGGTCTCCGCGAAGTATTACTGGGTGTTCCTGGCCTTTATCCTGGCGGCCGAGCGAATCGCCTGGTGGTACGCCCCAGCGCCGGAGGAAGAGGCAATTGAGGTCTCTGAGAGCGAACAGTTCCAGGGACGGGGTCCCACGCCGAACGGATGGTGACACCGTTGCGAATTCTGGCGATCAGCCATATGTTTCCCTCTGCGATGTCCAAGCGGCATGGGATCTTCATTTGCCGCGAGGCGCAATGCCTCCGCAAACACGGGATTGAAACAGCGTTCCTGGTGGGCCGGCCGTGGGCTCCGTGGCCGCTCCACCATGTCCCTCGATGGCGGCAATACGGGCCTGCAAATCCCCTCGTTGCCCCCGGCGGGTTCAAGGCGGAGAAAGTCACGTATTTTCGTCCCCCTGGCTTCGGATTCCGTCGATTCGACGGCCGATCCCTGGCGCACAGTCTTTGGCCTGTGGCGAAAGACCGACATCGTCGAGAGCCCTTTGATCTTGTCTTGGGCGTCTCGATGTTCCCGGACGCTGAGGCCGCCGTGATTCTCGGCCAGAAGCTCCAACTGCCCGTCGCAAGCCTGGCGGTGGGCAGCGACGTGATGGTGTACCCGAATCGGATGCCCAGCCTGCGGCGTCGGCTCTGCGAGACGCTCAAGCGAGTCGATCTGCCGGCGGGCGTCAGCCGGTCGATCTGCGAGAGACTGGCCCAGACAGGCGCGTGCCGGCGGGAACCGCTATGCGTCTACTTGGGCAGCGACACGGAACAGTTCGCTCCGCCGAAGGACAAGAACCAGGTCCGTGCGCTGCTGAATTGGCCCACAGACGGCGTCGTCGGGGTCTATGTGGGCGGATTGGTCGAAACCAAGGGGATGAGCGAACTGGCGGAGGCCGCCGAACCTTTGCTGAGGAAATGCCTGGATTTTCGACTCGTCTGTGTGGGAGATGGGCCCTGTCGCGACAGGATGACCGCCCTTGTCGAGCGCGTCGGTCGCAGGGGAGCGGTGGTCCTGACGGGAGATGTCACGCCTGAGGAGGTGCCGGTCTATTTGCAGGCGTCGGACTTCCTGATTTTGCCTTCATACAGCGAGGGGCTGCCGCAGGCGGTCATCGAGGCAATGAGTTGCGGACTGGCGGTCGTCGCAACGCGTGTGGGCGGAGTTCCCGAGGCGGTGATCCACGGCCGCACGGGGCTGCTCGTCGAAGCCCGAAACGCCGAGCAACTCCGTACTGCGATGGCACGAATGGTGGACGATGAGGCCTTTCGTCTCGCCGCCGGACAAGAGGGTCTGGCACGGGTGCGCGAGGTGTTCGACTCCGACCGCAACGCGGCTCGATTTGCCGAAGAGCTCAAGTGTGTGGCGGGGACGCGATGACGGACGCAAGGAAGCAACGCCGGGCCAAGGTTTGTGTGCTGACCTCGGTCCACATTCCCTTCGACGGGCGGGTCTTTCACAAGGAGGCATGCAGCCTCGCGAGGGCCGGGTACGAGGTCGTGCTCATCGCCCGCCACGACAAGGAGGAGAGCGTTTGCGGGGTGCGGATCATTCCATTGCCCAAGCCCCGAAATCGGCTGCACCGGATGACGGTTGTCCTCTGGCGGCTCTACCGCCTGGCGGTTCGCGAGAACGCCGACGTCTACCACTTCCACGATCCGGAGCTGATGATCGCAGGGCTGCTCCTGAAACTGGGCGGCAAGAAGGTGATCTGGGACGTTCACGAACACTACCCCAACGCCATCCTGGACAAGTACTACCTCGCGAGACCTCTGCGACGGATCGTCAGTACCCTGTTCGATTGGTTCGAGCGGGCGGTGGCCCGATTCTACGACTATGTGATCTACACGACGCCCTTCGTCGGCGCGCGCTATCGGAAAATGAAGGTGCGTTCGGGCCCTATCGAGAACTATCCGATCCTCGAACTCTCGAAACCCTTTGAGCGAAATCCTCAGGACAAGATCATCTATCTCGGCGCCATGTCGAAGATCCGTGGCCTTCTCGAAGTGATCGAGGCCTTCAGTCAGGTGGCACGACGGCATCCGAGCTGGGAATTGTGCCTGGTGGGTTCCTCCCGTCCCCAGACGTTCGAGCAGGAGATGAAGATCGCAGCGGCCCAACTGGGGGTTCAGGCGAGTGTGAAATTCATTGAATGGGTGCCCTACGAAGAGAAGGAACGCCTCTCGTCGCAGGCGTCGATAGGCGTGATCACGTACCTGCCCCATTCGAACCACACGAGTTGCCTGCCGAACAAGCTGTTCGACTACATGCTCGTGGGCCTGCCGGTGATCGCGTCGGACTTTCCGCTCTACCGGGAGATCGTCGAACCGAACCGGTGCGGGATACTCGTCGATCCTTCGAAGCCCGAAGAGATCGCCCGCGCGATGGAGTATCTGATCGAACATCCGCAAGAGGCCCGACAGATGGGCGACAACGGTCGCAGGGCCGTCTTGGAGAAGTACAACTGGGAAAAGGAGACCGAGCGGCTGCTTCACATCTACGATGTGGTCCTCCGTCCCGAAGGAGAGGCATGACATGTCGAAAATTCTGTTGGTCGTCGGAGCCAGACCGAACTTCATGAAGATGGCTCCTTTGTATTTCGAAATGGTCAAGACGCCGGGGCTCGATCCCCGGATCCTCCACACCGGCCAGCACTATGACTATGTGATGTCCCAGGCCTTCTTCGAAGACCTCCAGTTGCCCCAGCCGCACCATTTCCTCGGCGCCGGATCGGGCTCGCATGCCGAGCAAACCGCCAGGATCATGGTCGAATTCGAGAAGGTCGCCCTTACGGAAAATCCGGATCTTGTAGTGGTTTTCGGAGATGTAAACTCTACCGTCGCGTGCAGCCTGACGGCCAAGAAACTTTGGATCCCCGTGGCGCATGTGGAGGCCGGCCTGCGAAGTTTCGATGAGACCATGCCGGAGGAGATCAACCGCCGGGTGACGGACGCGATCTCGGACTTACTGTTCACCCCCTCCCCCGACGGCGACGCCAACCTGATCCACGAAGGCGTCCCTGAGCACAAGATCCACCAGGTCGGAAACATCATGATCGATTCGCTCGTCGCCATCCTGACGAAGATCGATCAGGACCACCAGAACCGGATCGTACAACGGTTCGGCCTCACGAAACAGCGATACGTGCTGGTGACGTTGCATCGGCCTTCGAACGTCGATGAACGCGACGGACTCGAGCAGATCCTCCGATATCTCAATCAGCTCGCGTCCGAGGTGCCTGTGTTGTTCCCGATTCACCCACGGACCCGCAAGAACATCGAAACGATGGGGATCGACGTATCGTTCCGCGAGGAGCTTCGGATCGTGGAGCCCCTTCGATACCGGGAGTTCATCACGCTGGAAAAGAACGCGGCTTTTGTGCTGACGGACTCCGGCGGCATCCAGGAGGAAACGACCTACCTGGGCTTGCCCTGCCTGACCCTACGTCCCAATACCGAACGTCCGATCACCGTCACCGAGGGAACCAACGAACTTGTCGACATGAGTACCATCGAGCGACAATCCGCCCGTATCCTCGCAGGCCGCTGGAAATCAGGGAAAATTCCCTCGCGCTGGGACGGTCGGACCGCCGAACGGATCGCCAAGATCGTGGCAAGGTACGTGAGCGGGAAATAGGGGAGCCCCCGAATGCCGAAACGGATGGCTCAGCGCGGCGGTCTTCACAACCCGTGCCAAACGCTTGTGCCCACCTCCCTTATCTTTGTCGAGCCTGTTTTATGAGAATCCTCTATATCCATCAGTACTTCGCATCCCGCAAGGGCCGGACCGGGACAAGATCGTACGAATTCGGCCGCTATCTGGCCGGCAAAGGCCATGAAATCACGATGATCACCTCCGGCGTGAACAACGCGGAGTTCCCCTGCCCACCCCAGCAGGTCAGTTGCGAATATCAGATCGACGGCATTCGCGTGCTGTCGGTCAACGCAGGATACAACGACCCCCACGTGGGCACCACCCTGGGCGGTTGCAAACGAACGATCGGGTTTTGCCGGTTCGCCTGGTCCGCGACCCAGGTGGGCAAGCGTCAGATACCTCCGACTGTCGTGTTCGCCACGCACACGCCGCTGACGGTCGGTCTGACGGGGATGGCGCTGAGCCGTCACTTCGGCGCTCCCTTCGTGTTCGAGGTGCGGGACCTTTGGCCGGAGGCCCTGGTCAACGTGGGTGCGTTATGGAATCCTGCCGTCATTTGGACGATGCGGAAGATGGCCCATCGGATCTATCGTGCGGCCGATCACATCATCGCCCTCTCGCCCGGCATGGAACAGGGCATTCTGCAGTCCGGCGTCGATCCGGAAAAAGTCACGATGATTCCCAACGCCAGCGACCTGGACTTATTCCATCCCGCGCTGGACGGTGCGGCGGCCCGTGAACGACTGAACCTGGGGAAACGATTCGCGGCGGTCTACTTCGGGGCGATGGGTCTGGCCAACGGTCTGGAGTACGTGATCGACGCAGCGAAGATCCTGGCCGCTCAAAAAGCCGAGGGGATCGTGCTGGTCCTCCACGGCAATGGCGGCCAGCGACCCGCGCTTGAAGCCATGGTTCGAAAGCACAAGCTGAAGAACGTCGTCTTCAGCGACTTGGTCGCGGACAAGAACGAGGTCGCCCGCCTCGTGGCCGGGTGCGACGCATGTCTGACGATCTATCGCGCCGCCAAAGAGCAGACCTGGTCCCCGAACAAGATGTTCGACGCGCTGGCGGCAGGCAAACCCGTGCTGATCAACGTCGGGGGCTGGCTCGGCGAGACCATCGAAAAGAACCACTGTGGTTTGTACCTGGACCCCACGCGGCCAGAATCGCTGGCCAATGCACTGGTCAAGCTCTCGCAGAACCCCGTCCTGTGCCGACAGATGGGCCAAAACGCCCGGGCGCTGGCCGAGCGTCAGTTCGACCGGGCTGTTCTGGCGAACCAACTCGAGGAAGTGCTCTTGAACGCCGCCCAGCGGGATCTGGTCCGAGCCGACTGACCAAGTCCCGACGGACAAAGCAAAGTTCCGATTTACAGGGACGCCCGAATCGAGGATGATGTCGTGCTCGGGCCCGCCGACGGTGGCGGCGCCGCCCCGTGCCGAGGATGGGGACAACTGGAATCCCTACGAATCTGAAGGGACGATTCATGGAAGTACCGTTGCTGGATCTCAAGGCGCAATACAAAACGATCAAGGAACAGGTTCTCGCGAGCATCTCGGAGGTGCTGGACTCGCAAGTCTGCATCGGCGGACCGAAGGTACAGGAGCTGGAGGAAAAAATCGCGGCCCTCAGCGATTGCCGCTTCGGAGTCGGCGTCTCCAGCGGAACCGACGCGATCCTCAACTGCCTGATGAGCCTGAACATCGGACCGGGCGACGAGGTCATCACGACTCCTTTCACGTTCTTCGCCACCGTCGGTTGCATCGCCCGCGTCGGGGCCAAGCCTGTGCTGGTCGACATCGACCCCAAGACCTACAACATCGACCCCGAACAGATCGAGACCGCGGTCAGCCGCAGGACCCGCGCGATCATCCCGGTCCATCTGTTCGGCCAGATGGCCGACATGGATCCGATCATGGGCGTGGCCCGTCGGTACAACTTGGCGGTCATCGAAGACGCCGCCCAATCGATCACGAGTCGCTATAAGGGCCGCAAGGCCGGCAGCATCGGCGACGCCGGCTGCTTCAGTTTCTTCCCCAGCAAGAATCTCGGCGGCATCGGCGACGGCGGCATGGTGGTCACCAACGACGAGGCTCTTTACAAACGATTGACGCTCATGCGCAATCACGGGATGGAACCGAAATACTACCACAAATTCATCGGCGCCAACTTCCGGCTCGATCCGATCCAGGCGGCGGCGTTGCTGGTGAAGCTGCCGCATCTGGACGATTGGTCCGAGGCCCGTCGCCGCAACGCTGCGTATTACGACAAGCGGTTCGCCGGCACTGTCGTGCAAACGCCCTATATCCGTCCGGACTGTGTGACGGTCTACAACCAGTATTGCATCCGCGTGCCGCGGCGTGACGAGGTCGTGGCGCACCTGAAGGCCCACAAGATCGGGTGCGAGATCTACTATCCTGTGCCCCTGCATCTGCAGGAGTGCTTCTCCGACCTGGGCTACCGTGAGGGCGATTTCCCGCACGCCGAGAAGGCGGCCGAGGAAATCATGGCGCTGCCCGTCTATCCCGAACTGACGGACCCGATGAAGGACGCGGTCGTGGACTGCATTCTGGATTTCTTACGATAGGATTTCGAGGCCGATCCCCACGGACCTTCCCGGACGTGGTCATTCGGGGGGGTCCGTCTGTGTTTTTTTTCAGCCGCGATGTATCGTTTTCTCAAAAGGCTCTTCGACGTCCTGCTCGCCGGCGTGCTGCTGGCGATCCTCTGGCCGCTTTTGCTGGTGATCGCTCTGGCGATTCGCTGGACCAGCCCGGGCCCGGCCCTGTTCCGCCAGGAACGGGCCGGACAACACGGACGACCGTTCTCGATGCTCAAATTCCGGACCATGCGACTCGATGTAGACCCTTTCGGGCCCAGCCCCAAGTCGGACCGAGACCCCCGGCTCACCCGGATCGGAAAGTTCTTGCGGGAATACTCCCTTGACGAATTGCCCCAATTGATTAACATATTGTGGGGTCATATGGCGTTTGTCGGACCGCGACCGCTGTATGTCTCCCAGATCGCGGAGTGGAACGCGCGACAGAGGATTCGGCTCCTCGTCAAGCCGGGACTGACCGGCCTGGCACAAGTCTCCGGGAGGGGGGAGCTGACTGTGGAAGAAAAACTGGAACTCGACGTGCGATACGTGGAGCAGGCAGGCTTGAGGTTGGACAGCCGCATCCTGCTGGCCACGGTCTTGCGGGTCTTCGCCCGGCGGGGAATCTACGAAAAACGGTACTCTCGCGCCGAGGACACCCGTCGGCCGTCGGGGTCCGGGCCGAACGTGGATTCCAGCAAAAGGGAGTAAACCTATGGCCGTCAGCATTACCCATCCCCGCCCTCTGACGAGCGTGCACCAGATCGCGCAGCTCAGCGACGCTGAGAGAAGCGAGTTGGAAGAGGTTTCGCGGCGATTCGCCTTCCGCAGCAACGATTATTACCTGTCCCTCATCGATTGGAACGATCCCAACGACCCGATCCGTCGGGCGATCGTGCCCAGCGCAGGCGAACTGGACGACGGGGGCCAGCTCGATCCCTCCAACGAGAAGGCATACACCATCCTGCCCGGGCTGGAGCACAAGTACCCTTACACGATCCTGCTTCTGGTCAGCGACGTGTGCGAGGGCATTTGTCGATATTGCTTCCGAAAACGGGTCTTCATGGGCTCGCGGACCGAGCGTCTCCGCGACGTGCCGGCGGCGATGGAGTACATTCAGAGCCAGAAGCAGGTGACTAACGTCCTGCTCACGGGGGGCGATCCGCTGGCCCTGGAGACGTCAAAACTGGCGGACATCATCGGCCGGCTTCGCGAAATCGAGCACGTGCAGATCGTTCGCATCGGTTCGCGGATGCCCGCCTTCAATCCCTATCGCATCCTGGGCGATGCCGACCTGCTGAAAATAGTCCGCCAATACAGCACGATGCACAAGAAGATCTACCTCATGACGCATTTCATCCACCCGCGGGAGTTGACCGACGTAGCGATCCAGGCGGTGTCGCTTCTGCAGAAGGCCGGCGCCGTCACCGCCAACCAGGCTCCGCTGCTTCGTGGGATCAACGACGATCCGAGGGTCCTGGCGGAGCTGCTGCGAAAACTGTCTTTCATCGGCGACGCCCCCTACTACGTCTTCCAGTGCCGCCCCGCGGTCGGAAATCGGATGTACACGGTTCCCATCGAAGAGGGGTATGACATCGTTGAGCAGGCCAAGAGCCTCATCTCCGGCCTGGCCAAGCGGGTCCGGTACACGATGAGCCATTCCAGCGGCAAGATCGAAATCGTGGGCAAGTCCGAGGGGCAGATCTTTTTGAAGTACCATCGCGCCGCCGACGGCAGCGACAATGGACGGATGCTCGTCTTTCGGAGCAATCCGACCGCCTGTTGGTTGGACGACTACGAAGAGGCTTCCACAACACCGATATGAGAGTCCTGGTTGCGATGGGGATCGTTCTGTCGGTCGGCGGCGGGTTGGCCCTAGCGCTGGAACCCAACGAGATCCTGTTGATCGCCAACACCGATCAGGCCGCTTCGATGAGGTTGGCGCGCTACTATTGCGAGAAACGCGGCGTCCCCTCCAACAACATCATTCCTGTGTCGCTGGGGACGCAGCTTCGCGACTCGATCGGCCGAGCCGACTACGAAAAACGTCTGGCCGGCCCGATTCGCAGAACGTTCGCAACCCGCAAGGACCTCGGGCACATCGCATGCCTGGTCACAACGTACGGCGTACCCTTCAAGGTGGCTCGGCGCGACCCGCTCAAAGGGGCCGAGATGCAGTTGCCGCCGTTGCGTCAATCCCTCCAGGAACAGAAAGACGCGATCGCACAATTGGAGAAGGACGGACAAGCCAACACGCCCGCCTGGCAGGAACGGCAGGCTCGCGCCGCGCAGATCCAGATGGAAATCGACCGGATTGAGGGTAAGGAAACGGATGCCTCGGTCGACAGTGAACTGGCCATGGTCCTGTCCGGCCCGTACGAACTCTACCGATGGCAACCGAACCTCTACTTTACGCCGGGCCCCCACCCCTTCAAGACCCTCATGGTCTGCCGTTTGGATGGACCCAGCTACAACATTGCAAAAGGATTGATCGACAAGGCCCTGGCGGCCGAAACCAAAGGATTGACCGGTACGGCCTGCTTCGATTCCCGCGGGCTCAAGAGCAACGACCTCTATGGCTACTACGATCAGTCGCTGCGCGACCTGGCGCTGTTGACCCGGCTTTGGACGGGGCTGCCCGTTCATGAAGAACAGACGGAGGCGTTGTTCGAGCCGGGGAGCTGTCCGGAGACGGCCCTCTATTGCGGCTGGTACAGCCTGCAGAAGTATGTCGACGCATTCGATTTCGTCGATGGAGCCATCGGGTATCACATCGCCAGCTTCGAGGCGGCCGCCCTTCGCGACCCCAACAGCCTGCAATGGTGCCCGGCGATGCTTCGGGACGGCATCACCGCAACCCTGGGGCCCGTCAACGAGCCGTATCTGTTCGCTTTCCCCGAGCCGAGGGCGTTTTTCGCGGCGCTGTACGACGGCCGTTGTCTTGTCGAGGCCTATTTCCTTACACAACGGTTCACCTCCTGGCAGATGGTCCTGATCGGCGATCCGCTGTACAGGCCTTTCAAGACCCGGCCGACAAGGACGCCCTCAACCCAATGACACCCCGTGGGGGGTCGGCCGATCTCCAAGGCGGATTTGCGCTTTGCCTTGCGACGCTTGCCGTGTTACAATAGGTCCCAGCTTTCTCGAACACAGTGGAGGATTCGACGATGAAACTGCGGTTATTCCCCGGTGAATGTCCCCGGTTGCCCGTCATCAAGATGTTTTGGGCATCGCTGTGCCTGGTGTCGTCGCTCGTCGCCGTGGCAGCGGAAACACAGAGCCCTTCTCCGTCACAACCGCAGCCCCCGACACAGGTCGGTCCTGTGCGTCGTGCTCCGGCTCCTCGTCTCCAGCCCATTCAGTTGCCGGAACCGGCCGCACGAAACGCGGTCACCTTCGAGAAGGCGGTGCTCGAATTGCAGAAAGTCCAGCCCCCGGCCGCCCAGCGGCTGGATTCGGCCAAGATCAGTCAACTCGCCTGGGCTATTCGCAATTCCATGCCGGCTCCGCCGGCCTCGAACCGTCCTGCCCCTAACGGCGACGAATCGCCGATGAAAGCCTTTTTCGTTCTGCCGGACGGATTCTTCGTCTATGAACCGCTGGGCCACACGCTGCAGCCCGTCAGCGAGGGCGATATCCGCATGACGCTGGCGGCGGCGCTTATGAAGCAGTCGACCGTCCTGCCTGGCGGATGCCAGATCCTCCTGACCGCTTCGACTCGCGACTACACAGCACGCTTTGGAACGCGGTCCCGAACGGTGATGGCCATGCAGATCGGCAAGGTGGCGCAGACCCTTCAACTCGAAGCGGTCGCTCAAGGCCTGGGATTGATCGCGCTGGACGCGGTGGAAGGAGCAGACGTCCGTCGGGTCACGAGGATTCCCCGGGGCTATGAGCCAATGTATGCGGTGATTGTGGGGTATCCCGCCGGACAGGTTCCCGAAACCGCGGTGCAACCGTCTGCGACACAGATCGGGCGAAGAGCGCTGTTGGTCGTGCCCCCCAGGGGATTCCAGGACCAGGAACTTCTTGAAACCCGACGGGCCCTGGAGTTGGGAGGCGTCCAGGTGGCCGTGACCAGTACCCGCGTCGGACCGCTGGTCGGCATGAACGGCACGGTCGTCCAGGCGGACTTGCTTGTCAACCAGGTGAACTTGGACAACTTCGACGCGGTCGTTTTCATCGGCGGCGTCGGCGCCACCGAGTACGTCCATACTCCGATGGTGCAGAATCTGGCGCGTCAGGTGTCCGTACGGCGCAAGGTCCTGGCCGCAATCGGGACAGCACCCACCATTCTGGCCGGCGCTGGGGTCTTGCGGGGTGTGCGAGTCACCGCATACCTCTCGGAACAAGAATCCATCGCCCGCGCCGGCGCCTTCTACACCGGCAACCCGGCCGAGAAGGACGGACTCATCATCACTGCCACCGGTCCTCTGGCGGCGCCGCTTTTCACCAAGGCGATCCTGGAGGGACTCGGCGAAATCCGACCCTAACCGGCAACGGCGGGAGCGTATCCCTCGAACGTCCCAGGGGAGCCGGCACAACAGGCAGTTCGACCATTGTGCACACTGCCAGGCGGATGCTACGGCTGGTTCTTGAGCCGCTCGTAGAAGACCATCGCCGGAGAGCCCGCGAAACTGACACCCATCCAGGCGGCCTCATCGATCTCCGCTTCGGAGAAGCCCTTTTTCCTCGCATTCTTCAGATGCATCTTCAAACACGGCTCGCACCGCAACGCCACCGACAGCGCGATCGCCATCGCCTGCTTGGTGTATGCGTCGAGACCGTGCGGCGCATTGGCGACGCTGAGAAACTGTTTGAACGCCGCTTTGATCGGGTCTTCCACCGAATCGCTCTGCCTGGAAGGCGCGACAGCGTCGGCGCAGCAGGGAACCCCGTCCATCGAGGATGGATGAGTTGCGATTGATGATTGTGGTGATTCGATCGCCTTGGCAGGGACGGTCGACGGGATTGCGCGCCGTCCGGTTGTTTCGATGTGGATCAGGCCTGCGCCCTTGTCCTTGACCTTGCCGATGACCGTCGCCGCACCGACGCCGCGGGTGTGAAGAGCTTCGAGCAGATCCCCAGCGCGGGCCTGCTCGATGGCAATCAGGAGTCCGCCGGAAGTCTGCGCGTCGAAACAGATATCGACCATCTCTTGGGGGAGCCGCTCGGAGGCGACCACGCGGTCGGCGCAGGATTCCTTGTTTCGCTCGATCGCGCCGGGGAGGATGCCCGCCGCTGCGTATTCGAGTACACCTTCGAACAGAGGCAGCTCGTCCCAGACGATTTGAACATCCACTCCGCTGGATCGCGCCATCTCCGCCAGGTGGCCCATGAGACTGAAACCCGTGACATCGGTGGCTGCGTGCGCGCCGAACTGGATCATGAGTTCCGCCGCGGTCTTGTTCAGCGACGTCATCGATGCCGCCGTGGCCTGGACGCTCTCGGGTCTGGCACGGTCGATCTGAGCGGCGAAGGCCACGATGCCCGTGCCCAGCGGTTTGGTAAGGATCAGCACATCTCCCGGTCGGGCGCCGGCGTTGGTGACCACTCGATCCTTCTGAATGATCCCTGTAACCGCGAACCCCGCCTTCACCTGTGGGTCGTTGATGCTGTGGCCGCCGATGATGGCGCAGCCGGCCTCCTTCATCTTGTCGATACCACCACGAAGGATCTCGAACATGGCCTCGTCGGGAATCTCCCGCACGGGAAACCCGATCACCGACAGCGCGGTCAGAGGCGTGCCGCCCATGGCGTAGATGTCGCTGACGGAATTGGCGGCCGCGACCTGGCCGAACGTGTAGGGATCGTCCACCGAGGGTGTGAAGACATCCACCGTCTGAACGAGGGCCTGGCCGTCGCCCAGGTCGTAGATACCGGCGTCGTCCCCAGCCGCCATCCCGACCAGTACGCGAGGATCGTCGACAGGAGGCAGATCCTTCAGCACCCTCTTGAGAAACGCCTGATCGATCTTCGACGCGCACCCGGCCTTTTCCACCAGTTTCGTCAGTCGCACGGGCCCGGTCGGACTATCGAGCCGCTCGCCCGCGCAGCCGCAGATGTTCTTCTCTTTGAAGGTCGGACAGGGACAGGGTTGTTTGGCGTCGCAGATGCAGTGGCCCAGCTTGATCGATCGTTGCATCACACGCTTGCGTCTTTCCATGTCGATCATCATCGAATCCTCTGCTAGAAAAATGGTGTGCATGGCACACCTTACATGTGCATACTGTCGCTCTGCCGTCGCGCCAAGATCGCGGCTCCCAGGGCGCCGGTCATCTGCGGCTCGGGCGAGACGGCGACCGGTTGGCCCAGGGCCGTTTGGAGGGCCGTCTCCATGCCCCTGATCCGAGCGACCCCGCCCGTGAAGAGGATCGGCGTCTCGACGCTCCGGCCGGCCATCGCGACGATTCGCGAGGCGATGGCGTTCTGCACGCCTGCGACGATGTCTTCCGCGGGCCGGCCGCAGGAGAGCAGGCCGATGATTTCCGTCTCCGCGAAGACCACACACATACTGCTGATCGCGGCAGGGTTGGTGCTTCGCGAGGCCAGGGCACCCAGTTCGCCGACGGGAATCCCCAGTCTCTCGGCAACCACTTCGAGGAATCGGCCGGTCCCCGCGGCGCACCGGTCGTTCATTGCGAAGTCCCGCACCTTGCCGTTGCCGTCGAGCCGAACGAGTTTGCTGTCCTGGCCGCCGATGTCGATGATCGTACGAACCTCCGGCGCGAGGTGACGCACGCCGACCGCGTGACACGTGATTTCTGTGATCGTCGTGTCGGCGATCTCGATCGTGTTGCGGCCGTAGCCGGTCGCGACGATGCGACGGACGTTGGATCGTTGTACGCC
>JAGPGT010000122.1 GCA_018055905.1 Phycisphaerae bacterium | reverse complement strand
CAACCGGGACATCCTCTATTTGGATTTCAATGCCTGTAGATTTCAATCCCCTCGCCTTTCGGCGTCGTCGGTGGCGGGCTGTGCATCCCGACCTTTTGGAGTCGCTGTTCCACCGTGGGCATGTAGGGAGCCAGAATGGCCACGCCAGCCCAGGCGATCAGGCCGGTGACCAAACCGACCACCAGGCCCACTTTGAGCCAGTCGAGAAATCGGATCGAGGCGCGGTATCGCTTTTCGAGCATGCCCAGGGCGACGATATTGGCGGTCGAGCCGATCATGGTGATGTTGCCGCCGAAGCAGGTGCCCAGCAGGAGTGTCCAGACCAGCGACGTCTGTTCGAGTTTGTTCACCACCGGCATGAACGCCGCGACGAAGACGATGTTGTCGACGAAGGCCGACCCTACCGCCGAGAGCACCAGAATCAGAGGGATTAGGAGGAACGAGCGACCCCCGAACGCGGCCTGGAAGGAGTCCGCAATCCGAGCGGTGACGCGGGTGTGCTCGAGCGTTCCGGCCACCGCGAACAACATCATGAAGAACAGCAACGTCCACCACTCGACGTCGGCCTCGATGTAGTGGCGGGACCGCTTGTGGCGCCATATCATCAGCAGACCCGCGATGACCAGCGGCGCAACGATCAGAACGGTGTTCGGCGCCAGGTTGAGCGTCTTCTCCAGGAAGTGGTGCGATCCAATCAGGGCGATCATGCCGACCAGGATCGCCAGGCTTCGTTTGTAGGGCACTTGGATCAAAGGCCCTAGGCCCAGGCCGAGCTCCCGCCGGGCCTGGAGCCGCTCCGAGAGCAAGCGGATGTCCGCGCGGAACCACCACATTAGAATCCCCAAAGTTGCGGTCAGACCGACGATCATGATGGGAAACGACCACTGGAGAAAATCGAGGAAACTCAGGGGCGGCGCGGCGTTTTGCCCGATGAGGATGCCGACCGGGTTGCCCAGCATGGTTCCCGCGGAGCCGACGTTGGTGCCCATCACTGCGATGATCAGAAACGGCATCGGACGGATCTTCAGCGTGTCGCAGACCTGGAAGATCAGGGTCGCCACGAAGACAATCGAGGTCACCTCATCGACGACGCAGGCCATGAACGCGCCGAGAAAGACGATGATCGCGACAAACCGCGTCCCGGTCATCCCCTTCAGCGCGATCACGCTCTGGATAATCCAGGTGAACAGGCCCAATTCCTTGAGCACGCCGACGGTGACCATCATGCCCACCAGGAACAGAATTACGTCGAGTTGGCACTCCTCGATGAAGGTCGGCAGCGTCAGGACGTTGGCCCCCATCAGGGCGCCGATGCCGACGAACGCGATGGCCAGGCGAAACTGCCAGAACAACAACGTCGACATGATGATGACGAGGAAGATCGTCACGGAGATCACCTGCTGGCGGTCCAGTCCGAGGGCATGGGTCAGAAACCCAACCAGGCCGCTGACCGCCAGGGTGATCAGGGGGCGACCCGCGTGCCGGAGAAAACCTTTTCTCCCTTCCGCAGAAGGCATGGCTACTCCCGAAGAATCTTGCTTAAAAAGGTTTCCAACGAAGCGACGCCCAGCAGTTTCTTACCGCGGACGACGTACGCCCGGTTCGTCCGCTGCCGTGTGATCTCCTTGGCGACCTGGACGGCCGGCTCGTCCGCCTCCACCGTGGCGTAGTCAGTCGTCATGATCTCGGTCAGCCAGGTTTTGCTCTCCTTGCGGAGGATCTCCGCAAACGGCTCGAAATTCAGGATCGGCGTCAAATCGTCCATCCAGAGGATGTAATCGGGCAGGCACACGCGGAGAAGCTCGTAGGTACTCACGACGCCGATCAGATCGCCGTCTTTGTCGACGACCGGCAGTTCGTTGAGCCGATGCCGGACGAACAGGTCGATGGCCCGCTCCAGCGTGTCGTGCTCCTGCAATTGTACCTGAACGGGGTCCATCACGTCGGCCGCCCGCAGGTGGTCGGGCAGGACCATGCCGCCCTTGTCGAAGAAAGACCAGACCTGCTCGGGCGTCGTCAGGCTCGCGACGATGTCGGGCGTCGCGGGGTCCTGGCAAATCCGAGCCAGGCTGCTGATCGCCTGAAGATACGCACCGGGCGCGGCCTTGGGCGCCAACGTCAGAACCATGAGCTTGACCCGATTGTCCGGCTGGCGGGGGTCATAAACGATCCCCTCCCGAGAGGTCGCAACTCCTACCACCAAGTCCTTGATCGCGTCCAATCGGGCATGGGGCATCGCCATTCCCGGTGCCACAATGGTGGGCATGTCGTTCTCTCGGGCCAGCACGGCCTGGTAGGCCTCGTCCACGTTTCCGATGCCCCGTTGATAGGCGAGCCGCTTGAGCAGATCCAAAAGGACCTTGTCGCGGTCTTTCTCCTGAGTCTGGCAAATTACCTCGGAGGGACTGAAAAGCGAAGAAAACTGGATGTGATTCTTCTCAACGGTCATCGCTGTTTATAAAGCCTTATCCCAGCGGAATAGTCAAGGACAAAACCCATCGCACGCAAGGCGCAGGGCCGGCCAAGTCCACGCAGCCCAAGTCCTTTTGCAGAGTTAGTCGTCGGCTCGAGATACGGGGGTTCATGAGTCGGAGGGATTTCGTCGGGTCGTTTCCCTTTCCAGAAATCGTTCCAAATAGGCCACACAGCATCTCCGCCAGAATTTGTCCTGCCGTGCATCCGCGTTTTAGGACCTTTTCCTGGCTCCTTCATCCCATGGAATTGCCCTGCCCCCGGAACCTTTGTGTTCCCGCCGTCGAGTGTACGTCCACGCCGCGACGAGGTCTCGCCGCCAAATCCTGCTGGAATCAAAACCAAAGTCGCAGTAGGATGAGGCCGATAGATTATCGGATTTGCCCGACGACGCCCAGAAAAGATGAGTGCCGGGCCCGCCGTGAAAACGTTTCTGGATGGAAGGAACCATGTGATGAGCAATCGGGCTGACACCAAAAATATGGCCCTGTTCTGTGATTTCGAGAATATCGCCTTGGGTGTTCGCGACGCCAATTACGCCCAGTTCGACATCGGAAAAGTAATTGAACGTCTGCTGCTCAAGGGCAACATCGTCGTGAAGAAGGCCTATTGCGACTGGGAGCGATACAAAGAATACAAGCCGACGATGCATGAAGCAGCCTTCGAACTGATCGAGATCCCCCATGTGCGGATGTCGGGCAAGAACTCCGCGGACATCCGCATGGTAGTCGACGCCCTGGATCTGTGCTACACGAAGGAGCACCTGGACACGTTTGTGATCCTCAGCGGCGATTCGGATTTTTCCCCCTTGGTTAGTAAACTTCGGGAGAATGACAAGATCGTCATCGGCGTGGGCGTCAAGAACTCCTCGTCCGATCTGCTGATCGCCAATTGCGACGAATTCATTTATTACGACGATCTGGTACGCAAGCCCCCCGCCCGTCGCAAGGAACCTCCCAAGGAACAGCCCCCCCGCAAACACGCCAAGAACCAAACTCCCAAGGTCGCCAAACCCCTTGAGGAGAAAGACAAGAAGCAGGAGGCTTGGGACCTGATCGTCAGCACATACGAGGCCCTGGTCGAAGAACGAGGCGAAGGCCAAAAGATCTGGAGTTCCATGCTCAAACAGACGCTCAAACGGCGCCGGCCCGGTTTCAGCGAGTCCTACTACGGGTTCCGCTCTTTCGGCGAGATGCTGGAGGAGGCCCAAGCCCAGGGTATCCTGGACCTGGAGGCTGAGGAAAAGTCCGGCGGCTACATCATCAAAGGCGCCCACGCGCCCTGAGCACATCCCCTCAATCAGATCGGCGAACGTCGTCTGTCTTCCGGAAGTGATCAAAGAAGGCGTAGATCTGTTCATTGGATTCGGGGGTAGGGCTATGGGTTGAGCGGTTGGTCATAGCGACGCGGTCGCGGTAGCCCAGGAGCGTCTTAACCGGCGAGCCGTCGTCGAACGTCAACGGCGACCGGTAGTTCCCCAAGTCACCCGCGAAGAGGGCCGGTGGAGCGAAGAAAGGGCCGAGGATTTCCGAGTCGCCTTGCGAAACCATCACAAGCGACATAACGTACACGACGGGTGCCATGTCAACCTCCTTCGCAGACGGGGACGGAAACCACCCGATCGCCGTCGACTGAACCGAGTCCCTTTGGGAAACAGGACATCCATCCGGACGAGCCCATGAAAAGGCCCGGCGATCCATCGAGACCGCCGGGCCTTGTTGTTTCACCATCGCCTGACGACCCACCTGCGATTCGAGCGTTGGGCCCAGAGACGAACGTCAATTATAAACCGTCAAAGGTCGATCTTCACACCAACGGATCGCGACCCGTGGCGATTGGATGGTACAGCGGCTTGCCCGCCATCAGGTCCGCCTGACTGGGCACGAGAGATTGCTTGGACTCGTTCATCAACCAATCCCACGTGACGACCTGGCCGGTGTAAGCCGCAATGCGGGCCCCAATGGCCGTCAGGGTACTCTCGGCAACCCGGACACCTTCGTTGAGTCCCTGGCCTTTGCGGATGCTCTGGATCAAGTCGATATGCTCCTGATCCATGCCATCGACCATTTGGCCTTCGTACTTCCAAGAGTTGACGCCCTTGATCTCGATCCGGCAGTCGCTGGTCCCCTTGGTACCGACGATCTTCTCGCCGTTGCGGCCGGTGCCGGGGCTGTGGCCGCTGAAACTCAGGCAGCGTGCCCCGTTGGCGTACTCGAACTCCGCGTAGATGTGATCCCAGATGTCGCCGTTGTACTTCTCCCAGCCGGCTTCGCTGCCGTTGTTGTACTTGCGACACACTTCCTTGGCGATCCGGACCTGGTCGGGGTTGGTGCTGCGCCACTGGCGGCCGCCAACCGCGGTAATCTTCTTCGGTGGACCGTCGAAGCACCAGTTCATCACGTCGATGTTGTGGATGTGCTGCTCACAGATTTGGTCGCCCGAGAGCCATGTGAAGTGATACCAGTTCTCACACTGCCACTGCAGCTCGTTCATCCAGTCCGCCGCGCCGCGGAACCAGATGCCCTCTCCATACCAGTAGCACTGGCCGCCGACGAGCTCGCCGATCGCGCCATCATGGATACGTTTCATCAGCTCAACCCGGCTGAACTCGTGGCGACGCTGCGTGCCGGCGACAATCGAGAGCCCCTTCTGCTGGGCCAGCTTCGAGGCCTCGATCACCTCTTTGCAGCCGGCCACATCGGTAGCGATGGGTTTCTCGGTGAAGACGTGTTTTCCGGCCTTGACCGCCGCCATCAACTGACGACCGCGGAACGCCGGGGCTGTCGCCATCAGCAGCAGGTCGGCCTCGCAGGCCGCCAATTTCTCATGGCAATCATATCCCCAGAACAGGTGATCGTCGGCGATCTTGATCCGGTCCTTGATCTTTTCATTTTTCATGAGCCGGTCGCGAGTCCCTTTGACCTTGTGCTCGAACAGATCGGCCAAGGCGATCACCTCGACGCCGGGGTCGGCCGCAAGATTCTGCTGCAAGGCGCCGTTGCCGCGTCCGCCGCAACCCAGAAGTCCGACCTTGATCTTATCGGAACCCTGCGCATGGGCCATCCCGGCCATCACGGCCGCCACACCCGCCTGTGTCCCGGACATGTTGTTCACTTGTGACGACATATGCCAAATCTCCTTTGTTCGGTCTTTCGTTTTGTTCAGTCCGCACCTGCGCCGGGCCAAGGGATCAGCCGCGATTACCGCGCCGCTCCTGTTCCCACCCAGGCACAAAGTACTGGCCGGGAATCGCCACCGCAGGCACCGGCTTGGCGTCGCTGAGCTTCAAATCGTCGCTGGGCAGCAAATCAAGCGTGCAGCGGTTGAGCATCCAGGACCGCCGGAACTGCTGGCGCTGATAGGCCGACTCGCGACCCATGATCGCGCAGAGCGTACTCTCCGCGATTCGCTTGCCCTCGTTGAGAGGCTTGCCATCGCGGATGCTCTTGATCAGGTCGGTGTGCTCCTGAACGTAGGCGTTGGCGCGGGGACCGCGGTAGCGCCAGGCGTTCTCGCCGACGATGGTCCCGCAGCAATCGGTCCAGCCTTTGGTCCCGACGACACGTTCGCTGACGTTGTTGGCGGTACCTTCGATCTGGCGGCACATGCTGATCGTCCGAACGTCGCCGGGATAGGTGAATTCGACCCCGAAGTGGTCGAAGATGTGGCCGTACTTGGGTTCAGTACGGTACTGCCGCCCGCCCAGACCGTGCACGGTCTCGGGCTGGACGTCGTTGAACGCCCAGTTGATCACGTCGATGTTGTGCACGTGCTGCTCGCAGATGTGATCGCCGGAAAGCCAAGTGAAATACAACCAGTTGCGAATCTGCCATTCCACGTCGCTTTGCCCCGGCTGACGCTCGCTGACCCAGAGGCCGCCCATGTTCCAGTAACACTGGGCCGAGACAATCTCGCCGATCGCGCCGTCATGAACGCGTTTCATCGTCTCCACGTATTCGGGTTGGTGACGTCGTTGCGTGCCGGCGACGACGCCCAAGCCCTTCTGGCTCGCCAACTCGGAGGCCTCGATCACCATCTTAACGCCCGCCGGACAAACGGCCACCGGCTTTTCCATGAAAACATGCTTGCCTTGCCGGATCGCCTCGGCGAATTGTTTCGGCCTGAAACCCGGCGGCGTGGCCAGGATCACCAGGTTGACATCATCCAACGCCATGAGCTGCTTGTAGGCGTCGAGTCCGACGAAGCAACGGTCGTCCGGGATGTTGAAGTCCTTCTTGAGGCCGCCGAGCCGGTCCTTGAAGGCGTCGGCCAAGGCGACGATCTTCACGCCGGGCGAGGAATTGACACAGTCGTGGGCCGCGCCCGAGCCTCGCCCGCCGCAGCCGACGACGCCGACGCGGATCTCATCGCTGCCCTGCGCGTAAGCCAGAGGATTGGCCGCCCCGGACAAGACCAAGGTCCCGGCCGCCATTGCCGAACTCCGCAGGAGTTCTCGTCTAGTCCAATTTCTTCTTTTCACCATAATCTGATTTCTCCAATGCTACGTGTACGGGGTACCTCCGTCGTACTCAACGGCATGATCTGCAAACGAAGCGGTTGCGGGTCCGACAGGACTGGTGTGCCAAAGACAGGGCCAAGGCGGCCCGCCCTCTGTGCTGTTTCATGGGCCATACGCACGATAAGACGTTCGCTAGTAACGGATTATTGACGAAATAAACCACGTTCGAGCGGCGATTGCAAGCCTGTTTTCAGACGAGGTCACAATTGTGGCGTGTGACCACAGTCGCTCGTTCACCGCTGATTGGCGCGTTCCGACGGAAGGGATCAGAGAAACGATCGTGCACCCTCGCGATCCGGATGAAGAAGGTCGCATCCGGTAACGACGCTTGAATCCAACCTCCCGACCAAGTAACATAAATGTGGTTGCAGCATAGGTTTGGTGGATCTGGCAGGGTGTGCCGTGCACACCTTTTCTCCACGGCGACAACTTATTCACCGCGACGACAACGGTGTGCAGAGCACACCCTACACGGGCCGGACCCGAGTCCGGTGCTTGAGAATACATGGCGATCGTGACATTACAGGACATACACGTGGCGTTCGGCCCTGAGGTCGTGCTGGACCATCTGGACCTCCAGCTCCACCCGGGCGAGAAGGTCGGCATGGTCGGCGCCAACGGTTCGGGCAAAACGACCATTCTTCGACTCATCACCGGCCAAGTCACACCGGACATGGGCAAGGTCATCCGACGGAAGGGCCTACGGATCGGTTATCTACCCCAGGAGGCCTCCTTCAGCGGCGAGCGGACCGTTCTTCAGGAGATGCACGCCGGCGTCGAGGAGATCTTCCGACTCCAGGAGGCGATCCATGAGGTCTCGCACGAGATGGAGCGTCTGACCGGTCCCGAACTCCAGGCCAAGATGCGCCATTACGACCGCCTGAACCACGAATTCGAGCTCGCCGGCGGCTACGAATACGAGACCCGCATCCAGATGACCCTGGCGGCCCTGGGCTTCGAGCCTGCGCTGCACCACGTCAAAACCTCGGCGCTGAGCGGCGGTCAGCTCTCGCGTCTGGGTCTGGCCCAGGTCCTCATGCTCCAGACCGACCTGCTGCTGCTTGATGAGCCCACCAACCACCTGGATCTTCAGGCCACCGAATGGCTCGAGCGGTTTCTCGCCAACTACCGAGGGGCCGCGGTCGTCATCAGTCATGACCGCTATCTTCTGGATCGAGTCGCCTGCAAAATCATTGAGATCGCAAAGGGCCAGGCCAAGGTCTGGCCGGGCAACTATACGAACTTTGTCGAAACGAAAGAGACCGTCCGACTCCAGGAGGAACGCGAGTACCTCCGACGGGTCGAAATGGTCGAACGTACAAAGGACTTCATCGCCCGAAACAAAGACCAGGAAGGCATGCGGGGCACCGCCAAAGGCCGCAAGACCCGCCTGAACCGCCTGCTCAAGGAGAACCCCGATTTCCTGGAGAAGCCCGACAGCCAGCGGACTATTGCCTTCTCCTTCGGTAAAGCGGGTAAGGCCAGCGAGATCATCGTCCGCTGCGAGGACCTGGGCAAATCCTACGGCGAGCTGACGCTGTTCGAGGGCCTCACGTTCGACGTCCTCAACGGCGAGCGGCTCGGCATCACCGGTCCCAACGGCACCGGAAAAACCACACTGATCGAGCTGGCGCTGGGCCGGACCGAACCCACGACAGGCAAGATCCGCATGGGCGAGACCCTCCGCGTGGGCTACCTCGACCAGCACGGCGAAGTGCTCGACCCCAACCGCAGCGTCCTGGACGAGGCCTGGAGCGCGAATCCCGAACTCGTGCCCGAGGAGGTCCGCAGACGATTAGGCGCATTCCTGTTCTCCGGCGACGACGTGTACAAACTCTGCGGCGAGCTCAGCGGCGGCCAGCGCAGCCGGCTGATGCTCTGCAAACTGGTGCTCTCGGCCCCCGACGTGCTGATCATGGACGAGCCGACGAACCACCTGGACATCGCCAGCCGCGAGATGCTCGAAGAGGCCCTCGACGAGTTCACCGGAACGATCATCACCGTCAGCCACGACCGCTATTTCCTGGATCGCGTCGTGGACAGGCTGCTTGTGATCGGCATCGACGAGTTCGGCCAACGACAGCTCGGCCGGACGGAGTTCATCGTGGGCGAGCCGGCCTACTCAATCTACGCCGAGACCCTTCGCCGACGGATCGAAGAAAAGGAACGAAAAGAGGCCGAGACCGCCGAAGCAAAGAAACGTCAATCGCACGTCGTAAGCCGCAAATCGCAGACGGCCGCCCCGCCCAACAAAACCCCGGAGGAACTCAAGCGGTTCAACAAATACACCGTCGATCAGATCGAGACCATGATCATGGAGATCGAACAGGAGATCGAGTCCATGAAACAGCAGTTCGGCAACGCGGACCTCTACAAGAACCCCGACCGCCTGGCGGAATTGCAGCAGTCCTACGAAGCCAAGCAATCCGAACTCGACCTGCTTTACCGGGCATACGAACGTAAGGCGGGTTAGCAAGACCTACGAGAAGAACAAACGCCGATTCCTGTCTTCCGCTAGGCCATCCCTCGGCTTTGACTGACCTGCTCCCGGATAATGTGCCAGTTCATATAAAATAGTAATTTCTTCCCTGTTAGACGTAGGCGCAGGCCCTGCCAAGCCGGAACCGAAGCACAACAGACGGCGGCGTTCGCCGCCGGCGTCGCATGTTCCGAGCAAGGGGAATCGGCATCTACCCGTGATTTTCGTTCTGTTGTCGCCACAATCGGTACGGGCGCACCGCTCGACAAATCGGTCGCAAACCCTACCAGCGACAAACTCGCATTCGCTTTCATCCTTTCTCACGTACATCCCCCATCGGACAGGCGAAAATGGCCGCAATGGGCTTCCTTCGCCCCCCTTGGATCTGCTATAATGCAGCTACGGTTTCGGAACCACCGCCATACTCATAGAGAGAAGTATTTTCCCGGAGGAGGATGCAATGGACGAAGCCAGTCTTGAGGGCGCGTTGAACGAGTTGGCCAAACAGTTCGGAGACAACACCGATCTGAACCAGGCGAAACTAGCCGATCTGGCCAAACAGGCCGAGAACAATCGCAAACAGCTCCAGAAGAGCATCACCACGCTCCAGGAACTGCTGGACTACCTGCGAGTCTGCATCAAATACCAGGCGTTCGATCTGGAGGCGACCCGCCGAGAGAACACGTACCTGCGAAAGCTGCTGGAGGATACGCCCCGCAACAACGAGGAGGGGTGATCGCCCGCTGACGACCGGTGGATCGATCGATGGGGAGTAGGGCCAAGGTTCCGACGGTCTTGCGGGTTCGAAGGGATTCCACGCCGCAGCTCGGTTGAGCATGCGGGTTTTCGCCAAGGCGGGTTCTCGTGGTTTGTTCACTACTTTTTGGGGGTGCTTTCGGAACGCCGGGAGCTGACACACGCATCTGCGTCCGTCTTTGCACTGAAAGTCTGTGTGCCTCAGAGGTTATGTTTTTACCTGGACATGGGGGAAAGTTTCCAATCGATTTTGCCGATACCGGAATATCAGGGGCAGAGTTCCCTGCAAGCATGAACACGGAGGCAACCTTCGTCATATAATGATTGGTCAGACGGTACAAATAGTCCGATCTTCGTCATCTTGTCCGGACCTCCCAGCTGATGACTGGACGGCTCGATTGACAACAGGGTGGAATTGTGGGATAAGATGACCGCCATCGGAAAACCGGGTAAACGGCGTAACGAACGAAGGAAAACGGGCATTATTCTTGGAGTAGGTCAGAAACGAAATGTTTGAGCGATTCACAGACCGAGCGAGAAAGGTGATGGCGCTGGCCAACCAGGAGGCTCAGCGTTTCAATCATGAATATATCGGGACTGAACACATTCTGCTGGGCTTGGTAAAGGAAGGCAGCGGTGTCGGCGCCACGGTTCTCAAGAACCTGGACGTGGACATCAAGAAGCTGCGTCTGGAGGTTGAAAAACTCGTCAAGAGCGGCCCGGACATGGTCACCATGGGCAAGCTTCCCCAGACTCCGCGAGCCAAGAAGGTCATCGAGTATGCCATTGAGGAGGCGCGAGCCCTCAACCACAACTACGTCGGCACCGAGCATATTCTGCTCGGCCTGCTTCGCGAAAGCGAGGGTATCGCAGCCCAAGTGTTGATGAACCTGGGTCTGAAGCTCGAGGACGTGCGACAAGAAGTACTGAACCTGCTCGGAGCGGGCGTCGAAGATGCGCCAAATGATCTTGGGCTCAAAATGGGCGGACCTGCACTCGGTCGCAAAACCAAGAGCAAGACCCCGGCGCTGGACAGCTTCGGACGTGATCTGACCCAGTTGGCCATCAACGGGGAACTGGACCCGGTGATCGGACGGACGCGGGAGATCGAGCGGTTGATCCAGATCCTTTGCCGGCGCACGAAGAACAACCCCGTATTGCTCGGCGAAGCGGGCGTCGG
>JAGPGT010000121.1:9144-11483 GCA_018055905.1 Phycisphaerae bacterium | reverse complement strand
CGGGGAATTTGGTGTGACAGTGGTTGGATTGCCTAGTTTTACGGCGACAAACGACGTCTCGTAATTGATTGTTTGAGAATGGTTTAGGTGAAGGTGTCCGAGTTTTCCTGTCGCGATAGTAGGGTGCGAGGGTTGTCTGATGTCACGCCATGCCGATGTGCCGATTCGGTCCTGTCGTGAGTCGCTTGTGTGGGAGGACTTGTGCTGGCTTCGAGGCATCGTCACACACTCGGCTTTTTGGGGATTCACACGATAAAAAAGGCAATTCATGTCGTCAAATTTCGCGATCTGGGCGGCTCGCCAAATGACTTCGACAGAAAAGCGTTGAGGCCGTATAATGAAGGCCATGCACGACAGTCGCACCGACAAGATGCTGTTCGAGGCCCAAGAGAAAGCGAGCCTCGATGCGGCGGCGCCCCTGGCGTCGCGGATGCGGCCCCGGACTCTGGAGGAGTTCGTAGGGCAGCGGCATTTCCTCGGGCCGGGGAAACTGCTGGCGCGGATGCTCCAGGCCGACCGGCTCAGCAGCGTTCTATTCTGCGGGCCGCCGGGGGTGGGAAAGACCTCCCTGGCGATGGTGATTGCCCGCCGGACCCAAGCCCGGTTCCACTATCTTAGCGCTACGGCTGCCACGGTCAAGGATCTCCGCGACGTGATCGCCGAGGCGAAGGACCGGCGGATCGCCAGCGGAGCCCGGACCATTCTGTTCATTGACGAGATCCATCGATTCAATCGCGCCCAGCAGGATGTGCTGCTCAATGACGTAGAATCCGGGATCGTCACCCTCATCGGTGCGACCACTGAGAACCCCTATTTCTCCATCAATGGTCCTTTGATATCCCGCAGCACGGTCTTTCGGTTCGAGCCAGTGGAGCCCCAGGACATTCTGGAACTGCTCCGTCGGGCGCTGAAAGATCCGGAGAGGGGGCTGGGAAAACTCGACGTTCAGGCGGAGGACGAGGCCTTGGCCTTTCTGGCCCGGATGTCCGAAGGTGACGTTCGAAAGGCACTGACCTCGCTGGAAGTGGGGGTGCTCAGCCAGGTCCGCCAAGGGGAAAGCGGTCGCATAATTTTTGATCTGGAAACCGCCAGAGAGTCGATACAACAGAAAGCCATCCTGTACGATGGAACGGGGGATTCGCACTACGATTTGGCCAGTGCTCTCCAGAAGAGCATGAGAGGGTCGGACCCCGATGCGACGGTTTATTGGCTGGCTCGAATGTTGGCCGGCGGCGAAGACACCCGTTTCATTGCCCGGCGGATCGCGGTTTGTGCAGCCGAGGATGTGGGAAACGCCGACCCGGTTGCAACATTACTGGCTGCGGCGGCTGTGCAGATCTCGGAATTCGTGGGGTTGCCGGAGGCCCAGTTGGTCTTGGCTCAGGCGGCGATCTACGTTGCCTGTGCCCCGAAGTCCAACGCCTGTGCGGCGGCCATTTGGAAAGCTGCGACGGATGTGAAGAATGAACCGGTGAAGGCGGTGCCCCCGCATTTGAAGGATTCGCATTATCCGGCGGCCAAAGAGGCCGGGTTTGGAGTCGGTTACAAGTATCCGCACGATTACCCGGATAGCTTCGTGCCGCAGGAGTATCTGCCGGGCCCTGCCAAGACGTACTATGTTCCGAAAGACGCCGGACGGGAGAAAAATATCCTCCTGCATTTACAAAGACTTCGATCCTTGATAAATAATGGCCGAATGTCTCAGAATGCCAACGTCAACGACAGCCGGGGGCCTGCCCATGGAGAAGGTTGAGCTACGCAACCGGTTGCGTGCCTGTCTGCTGGCCATGTCGCCGGAACAGCGAAAGGAAAAAAGTCGAAGGGCCTGCCGAAATCTGATCGCGATGGAGCCGTTTCAAAATGCGTCCCTGATCATGATGTTTCTGTCGCTTCCGCACGAGGTGGACACATCTGAGGCGATCCTGCAGGCTTGGCAACTCGGCAAGACGGTTGCGGTTCCGAAGATCTCCTGGCAGCAGCGGCATATGATTGCGGTCCAGATCCAATCGCTCGAGACCGGCTTTTCGACGGGGGCCTGGGGGCTTCGCAATCCCACGACCGGGGTGCCGATTCCGTTCGGACAGATCGATTTGGTAGTGACGCCCGGGCTGGGTTACGACCGTAAGGGCAATCGTCTGGGTCGCGGCGGTTCGTATTACGACCGGTTTTTCGCCAACAAGGATCTGAAGGCGACCCGGTGCGGGTTGGCGTTTGCGGAGCAGGTGATGGAATCAATTCCCACGACCGAGAGCGACGAGCCGGTAGAGTGGCTGGTCACGGATGAGGAAGTGGTTCATTGCGACGGGCAGAAAGGAGCATAGGATGGCTCGGTTGTTCTC
>JAGPGT010000121.1:7120-9044 GCA_018055905.1 Phycisphaerae bacterium | reverse complement strand
GTTGCTCCGACATCGCCGGACAATCCTCAAGCGGAAGCGGCGATCGTGGAGGCTTTGTCTCAGATCCAAAGTCAACCGGGTGCGGTGATCGAGGTTCGCAATAAGCTCAATCAGATTTTGCAGATGCAGTTGAGTCCGCAGCAGCGCGAGAAAGTCAAGACCGAGATGGCCAGGCTGGCGGACAAGTGGCTTTTCGGGCCGGCTGTATTCCCGAGCGACAGGCTTTGTGACACCTACACGGTCCGTTCGGGCGAAGTGCTGGAAGTCATCGGCCGCAGGCTCAAGGTGCCCCACGAAATTTTGATGCAGATCAATAACATTCCGCGTCCGCAGGCTCTGCAGGCGGGCAAGGCTTTGAAAGTCGTCAAAGGGCCGTTTCACGCGAAAGTCTGCCGATCCACCTTTACATTGGATCTGTACCTCCAGGATACATATGTCCGCAGCTTTAAAGTGGGATTGGGCCGACCCGGATATGAGACGCCGACGGGGCTTTGGCGGGTTCAGGACGGCGGCAAACTGATCAAACCGACGTGGACCGATCCGGACACCGGTCGAGTGTATAAGGCCGATGATCCCGACTATCCTCTGGGGACTCGCTGGATTGCGCTGGAAGGCATCGAAGGAGCGGCGGTGGGCAGGACAGGCTTCGCCATTCACGGCACCAAAGAGCCCGATCAGATCGGCACCGCCGGTTCCCGGGGCTGCATCCGCATGTTCAACGGGGAAGTGGTGCTGATGTACAACCTTCTGGTCCCGGTTTATTCGCACGTCGAGGTTTTCGACTGACCGCAGGGGAGGGGTTCCTGGAACCCAAAACGAGCAAGGACGACGGTGGCGTCCTTGCTCGCTCTGTTTATGCGGATTCTTTCTTGTGAAGATTCTGTCGGGCGGTTGCGAGGGTGGCCTTGCCTTCCACGATGTCTCGCGTGATGACGTAACTGGCCGGTTTGGGTTCTTCCGGCAACTGATACATCAGGTCCATCATGAGTTCCTCGGTGATCGCGCGCAGGGCCCGGGCGCCGGTGTCCCGCGTGAGGGCCTTGCGGGCCAGAGCGCGCAGGGCGTCGTCCGTGAACGTCAATTCTGCGTCGTCCATCTCGAAGAACCGCTGGTACTGTTTGCACAGCGCGTTTCGAGGTTTGGTCAGGATGTCTACCAGCGCGTCCACATCGAGAGCTCCCAGCGTGGCAATCACGGGCAGGCGACCGACCATCTCGGGGATCATGCCGAACTCGATGATGTCTTCCGGGATGACCTGGCTGAGAACATCGGTCAGATCGGCCTTGTCGTCCGCTTGGCCGGAGATCTCCGAATTGAAGCCGATCATTTTGCGGCCGAGACGCTTGCGAATGATGTTGTCCAGGCCGACGAAGGTGCCGCCACAGATAAACAGGATGTTGGTGGTGTCCATCTGGATGTACGATTGCTCAGGGTGTTTGCGACCGCCCTGGGGGGGGATGTTCGAGATTGTTCCTTCGAGCATCTTGAGCAACGCTTGCTGAACGCCTTCGCCGGATACATCCCGCGTGATCGAGACGTTCTGATTCGTTTTGCCGATCTTGTCGATCTCGTCGATGTAGACGATTCCCCGCTGGGCCGATTCGAGGTCGAAATCGGCATTTTGCAGGAGCCTCAGAAGGAAGTTCTCCACATCCTCTCCGACGTAACCCGCCTCGGTCACAGTGGTTGCGTCACAGATGGCAAAGGGCACGTCTAATTTGCGGGCCAGCGTTCGGGCCAACAGGGTTTTGCCGCTCCCGGTAGGGCCGATGAGCAGGACATTGGACTTGTCCAGCTCGATTTCGCTGTCGCCGATGTCGCCGTGAAGCAACCGCTTGTAGTGGTTGTGCACAGCCACGGACAGATACTTTTTGGCCTTCTCCTGACCGATCACGTACTGATCCAGGTATTCCTTGATTTCCCG
>JAGPGT010000121.1:0-7020 GCA_018055905.1 Phycisphaerae bacterium | reverse complement strand
AATGAAGGAGGAGGCACAGTGGTGGCCGATTCGTCCGGGAAGGGAAACCACGGTACGATCGTGAACAAGCCGACGTGGATTGCCGGTGTCTTCGGGAAAGCTCTGGAGTTTCACGGTTTGGGGGCAGCCGGGGGAGGAGGGGACTACATCAACTGCGGCAGCGATCCCAGTCTGAACATTTTAAGCCAGATCTCCATTGCGTTGTGGATCAAGCCCGGTGCCGACGACCCAGAGGGAAAGGGCACGGAGACCGCGCCGATGGCCAAAGCGCTGAGCACGGCCAGTCCGAGCTGGAGCTGGCAGGTACGGTACGGATGGGGCAGTTCGCAACCCTATATGGCGTTCACGTTCAACACATCGCCCAGGGCTTGGGCCTACGTCGGCCGAAAGCTCAATCGGGACGAATGGTGCCACATTGCCTGTGCTCATGACGGCGCAACGTTGAGAGCCTACCTCAACGGCGAACTGGCCGGGCAAACCGCCATGGGACAGATCACCGGCAGCACGTGCCCGGTCCTGATCGGTTCGGATGGTTGGGGATGCGATTGGATCGGCGGGATCGATGATGTCCGGATCTACAACCACTGTTTGACGGTAGAGGAACTCAAAGGGATCCTTGCGGGCGCAGGGGTGGAGATGGCCAAAGACCCCTCTCCGGAAGACCGGGAGACGGATGTGTTACGAAGCACGCCCTTGAGTTGGACGGCCGGCCAGTTCGCCGCGACCCATGATGTCTATTTCGGTACGGTTTTTGGGGATGTCAACGAGGCCAGCCGATCCGATCCTAGAGGGGTTCTCGTCAGTCAGGATCAGACGGACGCCCTGTATCATCCACAAGGCCCGCTCGAATACGGCCAGACCTACTATTGGCGTGTGGACGAGGTCAACGCGGCTCCCGACAGCACGATCTTCAAAGGCCTGACCTGGAGTTTCACGGTCGAGCCCTATGCGTATCCTGTCAAGGGTGTGATCGCCAAGGCCTCCAGCACGCAGCCGGGCATGAACGTGCAGAACATCGTGAATGGTTCGGGACTCAACGACCTGGATCAGCATTCGACCGAGCCGACGGACATGTGGACGAGCACGAACGCCAAGCCACACTGGGTTCAGTTCGAGTTCGACAAGGTTTACAAACTCCATGAAATGTGGGTCTGGAACTCCAACCAGTTGGTCGAGAGCATGATCGGCATGGGTGCCAGAACCGTTCGAATCGAGTATTCGGTCGATGGGCAGGCGTGGACGACGCTGGACAACGTGCCGGAGTTCGGCAGAGCCGACGGCACGCCGACGTATGCAGCCAATACGACAGTCGTTTTTGGTGGAGTCACTGCGAAGTTCGTCAAGCTGCTGATCGACAGCAACTGGGGCGGTATGGTCGCCCAGGTCGGTCTTAGCGAGGTGCGGTTTTTCTACGTCCCGTTGCAGGCGTATAGCCCTGAGCCGCCGGACGGGGCTTTGGATGTCAGTGTCAAGGGCGATCTGAAATGGCGGCCCGGGCGTGACGCGACTTCCCACACGGTGTACGTCGGCATCGACAGGGGGGCGGTTTCCGACGGTGCCGTTTCGGGCCAGAGCGTCGGAGATCGTAGCTATAGTCCCCCGGGTTTGCTGCTGGGGACGAAGTACTTCTGGAAAGTCGACGAAGTCGGTCCCGCCGGAACCACGGCCGGCGACGTCTGGAGCTTCACGACGCAAGCGTTCCTCGTGGTTGACGATTTCGAACTCTACACTGACAACATCGAGGCGAATGCGACGATCTGGCAAACCTGGATCGATGGAGTCACCGACGGCAAGAGCGGTTCACAGGTCGGCTATACCGACGCCCCGTTTGCCGAAAGGACGGTCGTTCATGGCGGCAGGCAGTCGATGCCTCTTCAGTACAGCAACACGTCTTTTGCGTTCTCGGAGGCCACACGGACGTTCGACTCGGTTCAGGACTGGGGTGCCCACGGCGTCAAAACCCTGGCGATTTGGTTCGCGGGTGCCGCGGGTAACGGGGGGCAATTGTACGCGAAGATCAACGGCGTGAAGGTCGCCTATGACGGCGTCCCGGCAGACCTGGCCAGCGTCGAATGGCGCGCATGGAGCATCGATCTGTCCAAAATCAGCGGTGTCAAGCAGGTCCGCACGTTGACGATCGGCGTCGAGGGATCGGGAGCCAAAGGAATCTTATACTTCGACGACATCCAGCTCCTTCCGTAGTCGCTTTGTCTGGTTGAAGCGAAGTCGCCGCCTGTGTTGAGTACGAGAAATGATGCCGGCAGCCTGAACCGCGAGAGGTTGGCTGCCGGCATTCTCTATGGACACGTCGATGATGCGGCTATGTCTGTTGAAGAGCGTACTGGGCTCCTCGGCGAAGGGCCTCTGCGTTCACGGGGATGGTCTTGTGATGACGCTCGGCCAAGACGTCGGGCAAGGCCTCGGCCGCCTGCTGCGGGCTGAGGTGGCCTCGCTTGCCTAAATACGCGCCGAGCATGACCATATTGGCGCTCTTGGGAGAACCGGCTTCGATGGCCAGCTCCTCGGCCGGAACCCCGACGATCTCAATGCCGTCGGGGATCGAGTGCAGGTTCTGGATCAGCGAACTGTTGAAGACGAGCAACCCGCCGGGTTGAAGCCGGGGTGCGAACTTACTCAGCGACGCCTTATTGCAGATCACCAGGGAGTTCGGCGCGCCGACAATGGGGCAGGCAATCGGCCGGTTGGAGACGACAACCATGCAGTTGGCAGTTCCGCCGCGGACCTCTGCCCCGTAGGAGGGCATGTAAGTCACCTCCAGGCCGGCCCGCATCGCGGTTTGGGCCAAGAGCTTGCCGGCCAAGACAATCCCCTGGCCGCCGAAACCGGCCAAGACCATTTCTTCGTACAGGTAGGCTGTCGTCATCCTTTCAGTCTCCCGATGGGGAAGGCCTGGCTCATGTGGTCCTCGATCCACTTCATCGCGTCGCTTGGAGTCATTCTCCAGTATGTCGGGCAGGGGGAGAGCACCTCGACGAGCGATAGCCCCTTGGCTCCTTCGATCTGCAGCTCGAAGGCGTGCTTGATCGCGGCCTTGGCCTGCTGAATCCGCTGTACGCCGCTCAGGGCACACCGCTCCACGTACACCGCGCCTGGCAAGAGAGCCATGATCTCGGAGATCTGCAGTGGGAAGCCTTGGCCGTTGGATTGACGGCCCTCGGGTGTTGTCGCGGTAACCTGTCCGAGCATGGTCGTGGGGGCCATCTGGCCGCCAGTCATGCCGAAGACCGCGTTATTGATGAAGACCACTGTGAACTGTTCGGCCCGGTGGGCGGCGTGAATGATCTCCGCGGTGCCGATGGCCGCCAGGTCGCCGTCGCCTTGATAGGAAAAGATGATTTTATCGGGGTTCGTCCGTTTCATGCCCGTGGCCACTGCGGGGGCCCGACCATGCGCCACCTCGATCATATCCACGTCGAGGTAATTGTACATCAGGACCGCGCAGCCGACCGGGGCGATCCCGATCGTGCGATCGCGGATACCCAGTTCTTCGATCACCTCCGCCACGAGGCGGTGGGCGATGCCGTGGCCGCAGCCCGGACAATAATGCGTCGGGCAGTCCTTCAGGACGGAGGTCCGTTTGAATACCGTTTTCATAGTTCTTTGTGCCATTACTTCTTCGCCCTTGCCGTGCCTGGGACGATCAGGCCGCCGGTTGTCTGCGGTGGAGGGTAAGTTGGCGAATTCTATCCAGAATCTCGTCGACCGTCGGAATTCCACCGCCCGGTCGGCCATGGAGCAGCACGGGGGCCTTGCCCGCCACCGAGAGTTTCACGTCCTCGACCATTTGTCCGGCGCTCATTTCCACAGTCAGAAAGATCGGGAATCTTTCCGCAATCCGACCGATCTGCTCCGACGGAAACGGCCACAGGGTGATCGGTCGGATCAGGCCGGCGGGGATGCCCTCGTCCCGGGCTCGGTCCACTGCGGATCGGACGATTCTCGCTGCAATTCCATACGCAACCGTCACGATTTCTGCATCCTCCATGCGATATTCCTGGAAGAGGACTTCCGTTTCCTGGATTTCCCGGTACTTGGCTTGGAGTTTGTTGTTGTGGACTTCGAGCGCCCCGTCCGCCAGCCACAGCGAGCGGACGATGTTCTGGGGTCTCCCCTTGGCGCCCGTCAGAGCCCAGTTTTTGGCGGGAAGCGCACGGCGGGGCTTGGCCTCCAACGAAATCGGCTCCATCATCTGTCCGAGAACGCCGTCCGCAAGGATTATAACGGTGATGCAATATTGGTCAGCCAGGTCGAACGCCAAAGGCATACAGTCGGCCATTTCCTGCACGCTGGCCGGGCCCAGCACGATGGATCGATAATCTCCATGCCCTCCGCCGCGAGTGGCCTGGAAGTAGTCCGCCTGGGAGGGGGCGATGTTCCCCAGACCGGGGCCGCCCCGCATGACGTTGACCACGACCGCCGGCAGTTCCGCCCCAGCCATGTAACTGAGGCCCTCCTGCATCAGGCTGATGCCGGGACTGGAGGAACTGGTCATCGCCCGTTTTCCAGTGGCGGAGGCGCCGAAGACCATGTTGATGGCCGCCAACTCGCTTTCGCTCTGAATGAACACCCGGCCCTCCTCGGGCATTCGCTTGGCCATATAGGCGGAGATTTCGTTCTGCGGCGTGATCGGGTAGCCGAAATAAGCGTCGCAGCCGGCGATGATTGCGGCCTCCGCCATCGCCTCATTCCCGCACATCAGAATCCGTTCGTTCACTTCTGTGCCCCTCCGTCCATCCATTGATCGAGGTAGCCTTTCACCGTCTGGACGAAATCCTGGGCGGCTTGGAGCAATTTCTCGGCTTCTTCTCTTGTGACGTTGCGGTCTACGCCGTAGTCGCCGATGATTCTCTTGCGATAGGCAAGATTGAGGGCGTTCCCGAACCGTCGTGGGAACACTCCCGTCTTGACAAAATGCTCGCCAAACAGGCTGATAACGCCCTTGTGGGAAGAGGCGGTCAGTTGTTTGCTCAAGAGCGCGGCTTCCGCAATAAAGAACATCGCGTAGTAGCCCCGAGAGGCGCACGAATCGTAGTCCCCAATGCTCAGAACGTACTCCGCAGTGTGTAAGAGCCTTTCTGCTTTCTGAATGATGTCTCTTGTCTCGGTCATGCTGTGATTCCCTCTTTCTTCACGTTCAGCATGAACGGAGAACGGTAACTCTCAAAACGCTCCTCAGTCACAGCAATGACGGAAACAAGTTCCCCTTCATTGAGAATGATGTCGTATAGGAAGTCATTGAGGCTGTCTTCGACTTCACAAGGGTCCAAAGAAGAATCCACCACCGCGAGCACATCGACATCCGAGTCTTCGGTGGCCTCGCCCCGGGCGTAGGAGCCGTAGAGGATGACCCGCCTGATGCTCTCGCCGTAAGTCTCACGTAGATGAGCTTTTACGCGATCCACCAAACGTTTCGCCTTCGGGTCCATCCTTTCACCTGTTCTCCTGGACGGGATGTTCAGTGCTCTTCCTGATGGCTGCGGCTACGTCGCGGATGCGGCTGGCTTCTTCGCGGGAGACCTCGATGACCCCCTCCGGGCAAATGATCGCGCATCGGCTGCACCCGGTGCAGTCGGCGTTCCTGGCAATCGCGGGATAGTACCCGTTCTTGTTCGATTCCGTCGAGACTTCGATGCTGTGTTTCGGGCAGACCGCCACGCAAAGACCGCAGCCCTTGCATCGTTCTGCGTCGATGACCACTTTGCCTGCCATTTCCTACGTCCCTGGCATTTGTCCAACCCTAAAATTCGCCCGGACGACCAAACGTGACGGGCCGCGCCTCTCCTTCAGCATCAAAATCATGCTATCACCGCTGATTCGGGCTGTAAAGAATAAAACCGATCCACTCGAGCTTTGGCTATTGGCAAATCGCGTGCCTGAGACTTGCCACAAGTTCAGATCCTGGCGTATATTACACCACATAGAGAACGGGCTCGTTGCTCTGATGCAGAACGATCACACACAGAAGGGGTTCGCCATGATGTCTTTCGAAGCATCAAGAGTTGTCCGAACCACGGTGCACATTGTGTTGGTGGTTTTGTTTTTCGGGTCCGTATTTGCAGCCGCCGCTTCCGGAACCCTGTCCGTGGATCTTCGAAGCCGCGTGGCGATTCCTGATGCCCCGGGATTGTTCCGCGTCGTCTACGAGAGCCGGCAGTGGGACCCCTGCGAGACGGCCATTATCATCTGCGACATGTGGGACAAGCACTGGTGCAAAGGGGCGACCGAGCGGGTAGGCGAACTGGCCCCGGTGATGAATCGAGTAGTCTGCGCCGCACGGGATAAGGGCGTACTGATCGTCCACGCCCCCAGCGGCGTCATCGACCACTACAAGGACCACCCGGCCCGCCGAAGGGCCATGCAGGCCCCCGACGCCACGAATCTGCCTTCTGGCATCCGCTCCTGGCGCCAGTGGAAGGACGACGCAGAGAGGTCTGCCGGCTACCCCATCGACCATTCCGACGGTGGCTGCGATTGCGAGCCCACTTGCCAGGTGGCTTCGTCCTGGACGAGCCAGATCGGCATCATCGAAATCGAGGATCAGGATGCGATCAGCGATTCAGGCGTGGAGGTCTGGAACCTGCTGGAGGCGCAAGGCATCAAGAACGTGATCCTGATGGGAGTGCACACGAACATGTGCGTGCTCGGCAGGCCGTTCGGTCTTCGCAATTTGGCGATCGCCGGAAAGAATGTGGTCCTGATGCGGGATCTGACCGACACCATGTACAACTCCCGCAAGTCGCCCCAGGTGAGTCATTTCACCGGAACCGATCTGGTCGTCGAGCACGTCGAACAGTACGTCTGCCCGACGATCACGTCGAATGTCTTCACAGGTGAACCGCCATTCCGATTTAAGCAGGACAAGAGACCCTTGGTGGTGTTCCTCTCCGCGGAGAACGAATACAAGGCCGCCGAGACGTTGCCCCAGTTCGCTCGTGAACTCGAACTCAAGCACGGGCTGGACTGCGAGATCCTTCAGGCCAGCACCGAGGCAAGGGGCGA
>JAGPGT010000120.1 GCA_018055905.1 Phycisphaerae bacterium | reverse complement strand
ACGTCGTCTGTCCGATCTACACGGTCGAGAACGGGCGGTACTACAACGCCGCGGTCTTCATCGACCGCAACGGGCAGTATCTAGGCCAGTATCGCAAGATGCATCCCACAGTTGACGAGATCGAGGGCGGTGTCATGCCGGGCAATCCCGACCCACCTGTTTTCAAGACGGACATCGGTGTCCTCGGCGCGCAGATCTGCTTCGACATCGAGTGGTACGATGGCTGGCGGAAGCTTCGCCAGGCGGGGGCGGAACTGGTGTTTTGGCCCTCGGCCTTCGGCGGCGGTTGTATGGTCAACACGCATGCCTGGCAGAACAAGTATTGCGTCGTTTCCAGCACGCGTAAGGGCACGACTCAGATCTGCGACATCGACGGTCAAACGCTCGCCTGCACAGGTCAGTATGCAACCTGGGTTTGCGCGCCGGTGAACCTGGAAAAGGCCTTCCTGCACTCGTGGCCTTTCTGCAGGCGATTCCGCGACATCGAAGCCAAGTACGGCCGGAAGGTTCGCATCCGCACGTTCCATGAAGAGGAATGGACGATCATCGAGAGCCTGGACGCGGACGTCCGGGTCGCCGAGATCCTGAAGGAATTCGAGCTTCAGACACACGAGGAGCACATCCGCGAGGCCGACGAGACACAGCGCCGGTGGCTCGACAAGCTCAAGTGACTCTTTCCACAGGAGATTGTGGAATGCAGAAGGGAGGACAAACATGGCGATTGTGAATTGTCCCGAGTGTGAACGAGAGATCTCCGATCAGGCGATGGCATGTCCGCATTGTGGCCATCCGATGCGAGGGTGGGGATACGAGTACCGCTCGAAGCGGGAACTGTTCGGCCTACCCCTCGTGCACATCGTCAGCGGGCAGGGCATCGATCCCGTCACCGGCAGGATCCGGGTCGCCAAGGGTATCATCGCGATCGGTCCCGTGGCGGTCGGAGGTTTCGCGATGGGCGGGGCCGCGTTTGGGATTCTGAGCTTTGGAGGGTTATCGCTGGGAGCGGTCGCTTTCGGCGGCGCAGCGGTCGGGGCGTTGTTGGCCGTCGGGGGACTGGCGATCGGGGGTATCGCCCTGGGTGGAGCGGCGTTCGGGTATTACGCCATCGGCGGCGGCGCCTGGGGTGTCCATGCCGTCGGCGGCAACGCGCAGGACCCAAACCTGTTGGAGACCCTCAGAGGTTGGTTCCCACGCGGCAGCGGAAGATCATGAAGATCATAACGAACAATTAACTTGCGGGCTGTCGCGTGACATGATATTTCGACGAGGGACTTCCATGCACGAGGAGTCATGCCCAGGTTTTGGTTTGAAGAAAGGGTTTCGCAATGAGACGTTCGAAATGTATCACACTGACTGTTCTGGCAATCATCGTCCTGTTCTGTGCGACCGGGCTATTTGCCCAAGTCCGCCAGGAGGTCCGAATCCCAGACATCATGGGCTACAGGACGCTCAAGTGCGATTTTCACATGCATACGGTGTTTTCCGACGGGAACGTCTGGCCGACCGTCCGCGTGGAGGAAGCCTGGCGCGAGGGTCTCGATGTGATCGCGATCACCGACCACATCGAGTATCAGCCCCACAAGCAAGACGTTCCGACCAACCACAACCGGCCGTATGAGATCGCGGTGCCGCTGGCCAAAGAACGCGGCATCCTCCTGATTAAGGGTGCCGAGATCACACGGGATACGCCGCCGGGACACTTCAACGCGTTATTCCTCGACGACATCAATCCGCTCGACACCAAGGACCTATTGGATTGTATGGCCGCTGCGGACAAACAGGGGGCTTTTATCTGGTGGAATCATCCGGATTGGAAGCCGGAGCACATTGGTTGGTTTGATATTCACACGACGCTTTACGAGAAGAAGTACATGCGGGGCATCGAGGTCGTCAACGGCAACACGTACTCCGCCAGCGTGCACCAGTGGGCCCTCGACAAAAAACTGACATTTCTCGGCAACTCGGACATCCACGCCCCGTCGTTGGTGCAGCAATCCACCGCAGAGAACCATCGTCCGATGACACTGGTCTTTGCTCAGGAAAAGACCCTGGCCGCGGTGAAAGACGCTCTGGAGGACGGACGGACCGCAATATGGTTCGAGAAACAGATCATTGGTCATCAGGAGTATCTGGACGCTCTGTTTGAGGCTATCGTGAAGATTACGGATATCGAGCGAGAGGGCAAAGTCGCGAGATTCACCCTACGCAATGCTTCGGATCTTCCGTTGGAGCTGACGCGAGAGGGTCGCCTGGGGCCCAAGGAATTGACCTTGCCTGCCAACTCCGTCCTGCGGATGAAGCTCAGTGCCCCGAATGAGGAAGCGACACTCGAATTGTCTTACGTCGTGAAGAATTTCCTGATCGCCCCCGGCAGGGGATTACCGGTAAACATGGCGATCGCCGGACAGACCACCATCGACCTCGATGTGGAAATCAGTGCGAAATGAAAACCAAGCGATAGGTCAAACCCCGAATTTCGGATTTCGGGCTTTCTTCTACTCCTGACTCATCGCCTTAATGAAATCGTTCGCCTCGGCGATGGAGGCCTCCATCGCCTTGAGCAGGGTCGAGACGTCGGTTCGCACGGAGACCAGTTCATTCTCCAGCGAGGCGATGGCCTGGGCGTTGAGGTTATGCTTGAGGAACAGCACTTGGTCACGGAAGGCGGTTAGGACGGGGTCGATTCGTTTCTCGGCCCGTTGCATCGCTTCGATGAGACGGGTGTATCGTTCCTGGGTTTGTTCGAGCCGCTGTTGGCTGAGGTTCTTGAGATTGGCGTTGGTGTAGTCGTCGAGTTCCGCTTTCCATTCGCGAAACAAGGCCTTGGCGACCTCCTGGACGTCTTCGATCCTCTTGTGGACGGCCTTGGCTTTCTCTTCGCTGCGTTCGAACTCGGTCTTGAGACGCTTGTAGGTCTTCTCCAACTCGCCGCCTTGGTAGCTGACCACGGCGGTGAATTGCTCGAGCGCCGACTCGAACTGCTTCTTGGCCTGTTCCTGGGCCTCTCGCGCGTCCTGCACGCGATCGACCAGCAGGTCTCGCTTGTGATAGCCGATCTTCTCCATGGCGGAATAATAGGTGCTCTTGCAGCCGCCCAGGATTACCAATGCACAAAGAACCGCCACGAGTTGTCCGGTATGCCGTTTCATTGTTTCACCCTTCAAAGGCCCCACGTTCGACCACCCCCATTCTACGGTCCTGTGCCGGGGATTCAACGGAAATCACATATGCCCGGTCGGGCATGATGGGCCTGGTGTTGCAGAGTCGGATTAGGAACACCCCTAAATGACGAGCCCCGCTCGGGTGGGCGGGGCTCGTCATTTGGTGGAGGCAGGTGATAGAGAGCTGCTGTCATCAGGGAAGCGATAGTGGTGTTGGTGTGTGTCGGATCTCCGGGCCTCCTGCGATGGGTGTAGTCGAGGGTAAGTCGCAGGATATCGGTTTGTTTTCAATGGGTGTCGCGTCCTTGGCGATGAATCTCGGCCTTGGGTGTCCGGCTCGGCCCTGAGAACCGCGGCTTGCAGGGGAAGCCGGGACGGCATCCCGCAGGCCCCTGGGTATGGCTACGCATCGGGAGCCCCCTATCGTCAGGGTTTTGGCCGAAGGGTTCTGATTGTTTGTTTTGCCGAGAGTCATCTTGACCACCACCTTACCTTAAGTCCTGTTGAGCTGTACTGCTCCGTGCTTTCACTAATTAAGTGTCCTGGAGGGCTGTAAACGTAACGCGGTCTTTTTGTGTTTTTTACATTTTTCTCATATCGGCCATAAGTGCTTGATAGAAAAAGAGTTGCTGCTAGTTCATTTTTTGGGAGGATGACAATCAGGGTTCGGGATTCGCACGACGGTACCAGGGGAATCCTTGGACTGGCAGGAGAATTGGCAGATCCTTTCTAGATTTCAAGGGGTGGGGTAAGATTGCAGGGGATTCGGAGTTGACAGGGTCCAGCCGCTGAAAGTACACTAGGGCGGTCTAGGGCGCCTGTAGCTCAATTGGATAGAGCGTCAGCCTACGGAGCTGAATGTTAGGGGTTCGAGTCCCTTCAGGCGCAAGTGCTTTTCCTGTAAGCAGTTGTAATCGGCCGTAGCGGGCAGTAAAACGGGGTTTTCCACTTCGTCAGGCTTGGTCGATTGATGCCCCTTACCCCCCTGTACGGACATGTACTGTGCCGGATTCTGTGCGCATTTTTCGGGGGCCTTTACTGCCCGCTGGAAGTCCTCCTCACGGATTTGCAAATAATGCTTCGCCCCAACCATCTGGGAATGACCAAGCCAGCTTGCGACGACGTGGGCGGGGAACACCTGGGCAAGCTCCGTCGCCCGGCTGGCTCGCATGTTCTGGAAGAGCTTCGGCCACGTCACCAGTCCGGCCCGGTGGATGATCCGAGTAAGCTGGGTTCGCAGGTTGCTGTTGGGCTTACGATACCGGGTAATGACGAACTCGCTGCCGGCGGGGGCCTGCTCGAAGACGTCTCGCAGGGGTTCCCGAAGTTCGGGAAACAGGGGAATCACCCGCTCGGCCTTGCCCTCGAAGTGCTCGGTCTTGACCGAGTGAACCAAGATTCGGTCGTCGGTGATGTCGCCCCACTTCAGAGCCAGCATCTCGGACGGCATCCGCAAGCCGCCGTAGCGTGCCAAACTGACGATCAACCGCCATTCGGCATCCGGGCAGGCTGCGAGGATCTTCTCGATTTCCTCACGGCTGACGAAGTATTCCCTGGCCTTGTTGGCTATGGCTGTGGACTTCAAACCGGCGAACGGGTTCTCGGTCAGAATCCGCCGCTTGACAGCCGTTCGGAAGATTTGCTTCGCAACCCCGGCCCTTTTCCTGGCCGTCGCCTCGGAAAGCCCCTGCCGCGTAAGATAGCGCCGCCATTCGTCGCAATCGTGCAAGGTGATTTCGCGGATGAGCTTGTCTGCCCCAAAGAAACCCACCAGATTCCGGCGGGTCAGTGCGTAGACGGTCCGCGTCGAAGTTCCTACGTCGTCGCGGCTGGCGATGTACTGCTCGCACAACTCCCCGACGGTCAAACCGCCGACGGCCTGCTCCGGGCGCGGTACGACAAGTCCAAGGGTTGCGAGCTTGCCGTGAACGTCGTCGGGCAGGGCGTCAATCCATTGGGCCGTTGCATCGTCAATCCCGCTGAACCGCCCAGCAAGCAGGGCCTCGAATCGAATACGGAAGTACTCCGCCTGCCGCTGAGTGCATTTCCCCAGACGAAGAGTCTTTCGTTTGCCGTCTTGGTCCACGAACAGGATTCTTCGTCTGCCGTTGTGGTCGCGTCCGATGCTCGCCATATCACTCCCGCCAACCGATCTTCTCTGCCACAGTATCGCGAACGTAGCCCGCAACACTGTTGCCCTCCGCTGCCGCTGCCGCGAGAAGGGCCTTATGGAATGCGGGGGTCAGTCGTACGACGATTTGCACGTCCTTGGCCATTCCTTTGGGCTTCGGCGGCCTGCCCATTCTGGATGTCTTCTTCTTGCTCATTCTCGTATCCTACTTAACGGGATTCAAAAAAACAAGAGGCAATCCGAGAATTTTTCGCCCGCTCAATCCAGGCGTCCAGGTCGCGCGGATCATATCGAACGGCTCGGCCGATCCGGACGGCTGGAATCTCGCCTCGCTTGGTCAAGGTCCACAAGGTCTTTTCGCAGAGGCTCAGCGCCCTGGCGGCCTGGCTGGCGGTCAACAACAAGGGCTGAATCGGTTGTTCTTTGGGGATCTGAAACATTCGCATTCTTTCCTTCATCTCTCGAAAAGCGGCAAGGCCGGCGGTCCGCCCGCACGAGTCCAGCCCCACCCAGGTGACAAGGTGACAATCACTCGGTTTCGTCGCTGGTCTGGCCTTCGGATGCCGGGTTGTAGCGGGCGATTTCGGCGAGGTTGTCCAGCGCGCAATCCATCGCCTGGAAGTCGTCGGCCAACAGCTGGCCGATTGTTTCGAGGTCGCTGATCTCCTCGACGATCTCCGGTTGTTGTTTCTGCCAAAACGCCTCCGTCGCTTTGGCGAGATCGTCACCGCCGACAATCGAAAAGCTTTTCGGTGCGGTGGCAATCGCGTGAAGTGTCTCTTCGTCGCCGATGTCGACCGCGTTCCACAGCTTGGCAATTCGACTGGCTTCATCCATCGCAGATAACCGAGTCCGGATTTCGCCGGCGCGAACTTCCCCGATGACATCGTCTTTTGCCCGCCCCGTCAAAGGCTGCGTCAACTGCGCCCGCAGGGTCGCGAGCCGCTCTTCCACCCTATTCGTGACGGCTTTCCGCAAGATTTCGATTCGAGGGCGGATGGATGCTGCGATGGCTTCAAGCTGCTTGACCTTGCCGCTATCGGACAAATCGCCGTTGCTGACAACGGTCCTGGTCTTGTCGCGAACTTCGCGGGCGACCAAGGCCAAGCCATCGCGCACGTTGCTGGCAAGTCTCCGCTCGTCGCTGGGCGTGGGAACGTTAGGTAGACCGAGCGCGACGCGGTTCTCCAGTTCGTCGAGCTTGACCATCGCTCGCGACAACCGTTGTTTCGCTAAATAGGGGGTCAGGTCATTCATATATGAGTCCTTTCTCTAAAACGGGTCATTCAGTTTTTTGCTCGGCGGGCGGATGCTTCTTCAGCCACTCCTCCACGCTCAACGTACGCGGTACAAACAGGTAGCCGAAACCCGGCGTCGGCGGTTCCTCGCGGATGATCCGCCCAACCTCGACGTGAAATGCGTCGCCTTCGGCGTCGATCACCCGCACGCCGGACCGATGGGCCAGATTCTTGGCATCGCGGACCTGCTGTGCGCGCGACAACAGGGCTTTAATACATTGTGGAAGCCGTCTCATTGTTCATCCTTTCGAGTTGCTCTTCAACCTCCGCAAGACGGGATTCAAGGTCGGCGTCGATGATCTTGCCCGTGAACTCCAGAACCGCCCTCGCGGCTAAGAACCGTCCCTTCGGCACGTCCTTGCCCTCCAGGGCCTCGGCCAGCACGGACACCGCTTTGCTGCTCAAACGACACAACCGGCTCATGCTGTGGTTGTGGGCTTCGCTCCTGGCGACGCCCAGGGCTTTCTTGAAGTCAGGGTCGCGTAACAAGCGGGTCAGATGTTGGCGGCTCATGCCGGCCCTTTGGGCGGCCTCGGTGATCGTCTCGCATTCGAGCAGCGATTCAATCGCAAGTTCGTGCCGTTTTTCTTTTTGGCTCATTTTGACTCCTCCCGTGTTTGGCAGCGCGGACGCCTTCAAACGCAGATGCTGGGCAACGCGTTCGCTATGGTCGGTGGCCCGCGACGCATGCCTTTTCCGTAGGGCACGTAGCCGAAGCCCCCCTCATGGGACGGCTTCTTTACGGCGCCGATGAACCACGCCGGCGGATGGCCGGTCCGCGGTTGGGATCTTGGCTCCGTCGTTACCACGCCTACCCTCCCGTCGGCTCCGCCGCCACCTGTCGGGCCCTGGCTTCATGCGCATCACAGAGCCAGTACGGCCCGGACTCCCAACTCTCATGCCGATGCACCCCCGGCCCGTTGCAGCCCCCCATGTGCCGCTTGGCGCACAAGTGGACGGGGTCTGGTTGTGTGCGCGGCAGGGTCTGATCTCGCCGCGCCCAACTGCGGACGGCGGCTTTCCAATCGCGCATCGGGGTCGTACCGACCAACCAGCCCTTGGACTGGTAGTTATCTAGGAACGCCTGGGCGTCGATCTGGCAGCCGTCCTCTCGGCAGTAGGCCTCCACCTCTTCCAGCGTCGGAACGACGAAGCGGGCGGGCCGCGAAGCGGCTCTCTCTTTTTTCTCCTTCTTAAGTTCTTCTTCCTTATTGTTAGTCGTCTCTGGCTCGTCGCGCCGCTCGTCTTTGGCTTGTCTTTGGCTCGTCGCTGGCCTGTCGTTTTGTTCGTCGCGCGGCTCGATGTTCGCGTCAAAAACCGCTGAATTACAGAGCTTTGCGATAGTCCCTCTGTTCGTCGCGCGGAACGTCGCCAGCCCCCACTTCGCGAGCTTGGCCTTCGCCGTCCTGGCTCGTCGCTCTGAGAGCCCACAATTGTGGTAGTCCCCCAGCATCGCCTCGCCGGCTGCGAGGTTGTACGGGTTGACGCCGTCGGCGCTACGCCGCGCCCGATAGGCGATCTGGGTCAGCAGCAGAAAGGCGTCGCCGTCCTTCAGGAGTTCGAGGGTTTCGGGGCCTCGCTTGAGCATCAAGAATCCGCTGCTCATCTCGCGCGGCCACCTCGCAAGAACGAAACGGTCGTGTCCCTTGGATACAAGAATCTGCCCAGCACCCGCACGGCGGGCAGGCCCGCGCGGCGTAGCCGCAGCAAGGTTTGGCGTGGGGTCTTCGTTTCGATCCGCAGCAGGCGCAGCACCTCGGCGCCGGTGAGATAATCGGGGGAAGTCTCGATCATCATAGCAACCTCAAGAACAGACTACGATCGGGTTTCGCAATGTTGGGCCTCTCTTGCGTCGGCCCTACTCTTCTACCCGCCCGCAGCCCTCGGCTGCCTGAGCGTCACTGGAAGTCGCCCCGTCGGGGCTACTGGCCTTCGACCGGGGTCATCGCCGCCAGCCGAAGCACCAACACTTCACAGCACAACTTGAACATACAGCATTACCCGCCCGCAGCCCTCGGCTGCCTGAGCGTCACTGGAAGTCGCCCCGTCGGGGCTACTGGCCTTCGACCGGGGTCGTCGCCGCCAGCCGAAGCACCAACACTTCACAGCACAACTTGAACATACAGCATTCCGTCGCGTCGATTCAAGAATATTTTTCGTCTCGCCATGAATTTTTTTGTCACACGGTTCTTGGACGCGGGCGGGTGGTCGCGTCGGGGTTCGGTTGCTCCGTCTGTGGCTCGCTCCGTTGCGCCAGAGCCCCGCTGTTGGGCGATCTCGGTCCGGTCCGGCGGAGGCGTGACATGGCAGTTGCGTGAAATAATCTGCGGGACCATCAAGGGGCCGGCTGGTGTCCCTGCCCACCGGCCCGGCTTGTGGCCTATCTGTCGGGGTTCCAGGCGTCTCGCCATGTTTGCCAGAATATCACGCGGTCTTCAAGGGCGCCGTCGTCCAGGGCCATGCACAGGTCCATCAGGGCGTCCGGGTGGTCGAATCGCTCTGCCCGTTCCTCAAGGCGGTCCTTCACCCGGTCCACAACGCCATCTTGTCCGTGGCGGTCCAGCATCGCCAGCATCGCCAACACCGCGTCCAGGGGTAGCGCGTCCAGCATCTGGTCTAGTCGCGGGTTCCCGGTCGTGATCTCTGTGTGTGTGTGCATCTTCGTTCCCCTTGAAGTATCCGACGGTTCAGCCGCCTCACGCGGGCGGGTGGTCGTCGGGGTTCGGTTGCTCTTGTGGGTGCTCGCTCCGTTGCGCCACGTCGTCGCGGCTGGTCGATCTGCCCGCGGTCCGACCCTGGGCAGGGGTCCGGGTGTCCTGGCCTTCGTAGAAGCCCGCTACAGCGTTCAGTACTCGCCGCTGGTGGTCGGTCGCGACTTCCCCTCGGCGTCCAGTCCTGTCGTCGCGGTCCTGCCGGCTCACGGTCGCTCCTCCTGATCGTGTCGGTCCTGGGTCCGGTCGTCGTTGTGGGCCTGCTCCAGGGCTTCCAGAACGTCGGCCCGCCGGCGGTCCACGTCGGGGGCGTGGGTCTCGCTTTGGACCATGTCCAGGATCATCGCACGAACGGCCGGTTTGAGGTCGGACCATGCGTCGATGATCTGCTTCAAATCGGGGTCGATCTGTGCCGGATTTTGTGCGCAGGGTGTGCCGGATTTTGTGCGCAAATTTTTCGAAATCGCGGTTTTTGATAGCGCCAGGGCCGATAGTTCGCTTCCCTTCAGGCGCATTTAAGTCACGCTTTTCTTGCATCCATCGCTCAGTTGAGGTACACTATAAACTTGGCGAGTCCGCTGAGGGATGTCGGCGGCGCCTAGAGTGCCTGGAGGTAGTGATAGGAGTTCTGCCATGCGAACAAAACATGCGTTCACCCTGATTGAATTGTTGGTTGTGATTTCGATTATTGCGATCCTGATGGCGATTCTCATGCCGGGGCTTCAACGCGTCAGGGCGCAGGCCCAACTCACCGTTTGCAGGAACAACCTGCGGAACTATGGTCTGACCGGGAGAATGTACTCCGACGACAACAACGGTGAGTTCCCGTATTCGTTTACTTGGCTTTATGCAAAGAACGAGGCCTGCACGTGGCACAATCCCGCTAAGAACCTCGATCGATTTCCTGAGCTTGCGGGGTGTCTGTGGCCTTACCTCAAAGGACAGGATATCAACCTGTGCCCGCAGTTCGACGCGGTGGCCCGAGAAATGAGTTGCTCGGTCTGTCGGGGCGCGACGATTCCGATCAAACCCCAGTATGGGTACACGATGAATTCGTACCTTAACGGTGACGGATTTGGCTACATTCCGGCCCAATATCAAACGTCCATCGCGAAGCTCAAGCTCGAATCCCAGGTGAAACGCCCCGCCCAGACATTCTACTTCGGCGAGGAGAACTCCTGGCCCATCGAGGGGTACAGTCGAGCAGGCATCAACGACAATAACCTGCGAGCCTTGCCCAATGGCACTACCGACTGTTTTGCGACATTCCACAAGACCCGGTCCACCGACAGAAATGCAGGCGTGAGCTTTGCGGTCTTTGTGGACAGCCACGTCGAAGAGGTTTCTCCTTATCCGCCCAAGGGTGACGAGAACGCTCCCAAGGGCAACACATGGCAGTTGAGCTGGCCGGGCGAAAAGCCGGCGCCGATTTTCTGATCGTCGCTGCGTCGGCTCATTGGCCGGGACGGGAGGGGTGTCGGCATGACCGTCCGAAGGGGATTCACGCTCATTGAGTTGTTGGTCGTGATCGCGGTCGTTGCGATCTTGATGGGGATCTTGTTGCCCGCCCTCAGTGCCGTCCGGGAGCAGGGACGGCGGGCCGTGTGCAGCCAGAACGAGAAAAACACCGGCTTGGGGTTGTTCCTTTACGCCAACGACTACAATGGCAAATTGCCGCTCAATGAAATAGATCGATGGCTCTTCGACGTTTCGTACTGGACCACGGATATCATCCTGGCCAGCGGCGGTTTTGATCGGCACATCTTTTATTGCCCCTCCTGGCCCCAGCGGGACAACATCATCTTCTGGCGTTACGGCGAGAACCTGCCAGCCGGGACGCCGGAGGACTTTGAGCGGCCCGAACCCACTTCCGTTGCGACACGCAAGGATTATCACCGCATCATGGGTTATTATTGGCTCCTTGACACCAAAGCGGGAAGAGCCAATCCTCCGATGAGTACGACCGGCCGCAAGGAGTGGGTCCGATCGGTGATCAAGACCAAGGCTGCCCCCGCTACCGTCGAGATGATTACGGATGTCACGGCCAGCAATGGGCCGAACCGAGAGACTGCGGACTTCGCCGGAGCCACCGGCGGTTGTTGGACCCGATGGCAGGTCACCGACCGCTCCAACCACCTCAGAAAGGGCACCCATGCGTCGGGGGGCAACATCCTCTTCGTGGACGGCCATGTGCAATGGCGACAGTTCA
>JAGPGT010000345.1 GCA_018055905.1 Phycisphaerae bacterium | reverse complement strand
AAGGTGGACAGCGAATCCTCAACTTCCGTTGCTACGTCAAATCCGGATTGTGGAAGGAATTCTGGGATACCTACAGACGGCTTCGCCGCTGTGCGTAACCCGGTACGTAAAATGAAACCTGCACCCAAAAGATCTCGACCGTTTCGCATTGTGCGGAGACGGTTCTTCCACCTGCGTAGACGCTGAACACTATAACGGAGGCCAGTGTCACTCGCGAGACCAGCCGAAAGAGCCGCGACGTCCGTTCCATTTACGATCTCCTTAAAATACCGATCTGACATCCCTGCATACCACAGGTATCCAAGGCGGTCAATTCTCGCTTTGCCTCAAAGGGAACGCGAGAAAACCCGCCGATATTTGCCCTTGACGCAGGGTGGGACTGGGCCCTACAATATGCCGTTTTGCGGTGGGCGACGATGTGACGGCCCGCGATGGAACAGGACAGAGCCATGATTATCGATTGTCACACGCACCTTCGGTCATTGGACAACACGGACATCTCCGAGCATTTGGCGGCGGTGGAAACGGTAGATGCCTGTATCGTCCTGGCGTCTTGCCAGGGGCCGCGGGAGGAGATCAACCGCAAGCTGTCGGAGTACGTAGGTCGCCACCGGGACAAGATGGTGGGGTTCGCGGTGGTGGACCCGACGCAGGATCGGCTCAACGATCGGGGACTGGCGGTTCTGACCGAAAAGTTGGGGCTTCCGGGGCTGGTGATTTACTGTTCGACGGCGGGTTTTCACCCGGCTCATACCCAGGCCATGCGGCTGTACGAGATGGCGCAAGAGGCGGGGTTGCCGATCTTCTTCCACAACGGCAGTCACTCGCTCGGTGCTCAGGCCGTGCTGGAATACGCCCAGCCGTACCTTCTGGACGAGGTGGCCAGAGTCTTTCCGCGGCTGAAGTTCGTTATCGGTAACATGGGGGTGCCGTTTGTCGAACAGACGCTTTCGATGGTTTCCAAACACGAGAATGTGTTTGCAGATCTGACGATCCGTCCCACGAAACTCTGGCAGACCTACAACATCGTTGTGGCGGCCCACGAACGCAACGTCATGGACAAACTCCTGTTCGGCAGCGGTTTTCCCGCGGCCAATTCGGAGGAGTGCATCGAGGCGTTACTTGGGTTCAACATGTTGTTGACCGATACGAAGCTGCCGACAGTTCCGCGAGGCAGTATCCGCAGCGTGATCGAGCGGGACTCGTTGGACTTGCTGGGCATCCGGAGAACCACGGCCGGATAGGGCCGGCCGATCTTGGCCTGCGGAACCCAATAACTGGTGGATAAAGCCTATGGCAGAACCGGGCAAGCAACCGAGGGAGGCGTGGGGCAGCAAACTGGGGGTGATTCTCGCCGTTGCGGGCAGCGCAATCGGCTTGGGCAATTTCCTTCGGTTCCCCGTCAAAGCGGCGCAGAATGGCGGCGGGGCATTCATGATCCCGTACTTCATTTCTTTTTTGTTGCTGGGTCTGCCTTTGATGTGGGTCGAGTGGACCATCGGTCGATTCGGCGGCGGATTCGAGCGGAGCACAGCCCCCGGCATCTTTGAGACGCTCTGGAGAAAGAATCGCTTTATCAAGTATTTCGGCGTCATCGGCATCTTTGGTCCGTCGGTCATCTATGTTTACTATGTTTACATCGAATCCTGGCTGTTGGGTTATAGCGTCTTTGCTCTGACAGGCAAATATGCGGCGTGTACAGACCAGGCAAGTATGGCCGGCTTTCTCCAGGCGTATCAGGGGCTCGCGCAGAACCAGCATTTTTCCAGCATCAGCACGGCATATCTGTTCTTTCTGATCACTTTTGCCGTCAATATTGTGATTCTCTGCGTCGGATTGCGGGGGGGGATCGAGCGGGTGTGCAAGATGGGTTTACTTGTGCTCTTCGCTTTTGCGGTCATGATCCTGATTCGCGTGCTGACCCTCGGGGCACCTAATCCGGCTCGGCCGGAATGGAACGTCGCCAACGGGTTCGGATTCCTATGGAATCCGCAGTGGGCCAAGCTCAAAGAGGCCAAAGTATGGCTGGCGGCCGCGGGGCAGATCTTCTTCACCCTCAGCGTCGGTTTCGGCGTGATCCTGACGTACGCCAGTTATCTGCGTAAGCGCGACGACGTGGCCCTCTCGGGTTTGACCGCCTCTACGGCCAATGAGTTCGCCGAAGTGATCCTGGGCGGCAGCATCGTGATCCCTGCGGCGTTCGCCTTTTTCGGTACGGAGGGCACGATGGAAATCGCCAAAGGAGGGGCTTTTAATCTGGGTTTCGTCACCATGCCTTTGGTGTTACAACAGGTTGCCTTCGGGCAGTTTTTCGCGTTCGCGTGGTTCTTTCTGCTGTTTATCGCCGGTGTGACCAGCTCCATTTCTCTGGCGATGCCGGCGATCGTATTTCTGCAGGATGAATTTCATCTGGATCGAAAGACCGCTAGTGTCCTTTTTGCGGTTGTAACGTTCAATTTGTGCCAAGTGGTGATCTTCTTCAACGGGCAGGGGGCCCTCGACGAGATGGACTTCTGGGGAGGCACATTCTGCGTAGTGCTCTTCGCGATGATCGAGGTCGTGCTGTTCGCTTGGGTGTTCGGCATGGACAAAGCCTGGAACGAACTTCACAGCGGTTC
>JAGPGT010000344.1 GCA_018055905.1 Phycisphaerae bacterium | reverse complement strand
GATCCGTAGGCTTTCCGCAACAGGACCAACCGCGAAGACCGCCTCGTTCAGCGCGCTCCAGACGCCATTGCTGAGAACACGTGACTTCACAACTGCGGTGCTCGACAAGGCGATCGGCCCGGTGTATTGCAAAGCCGTCGGCGAGACGCCGGTGGGTATCCCGCCCGCCGGGGCCTTCGCTGAGACCAGTTCAACGGAAATCAGGAAATCCGAACTCGTGGTGGACACGTTCATTGCGTGAACCGCCAGGAGATTCCGGCCCGACCGCAGCGTGTCCAAGTGGGGCGTGACGTCAAACGGTTCCCAGGAAACCGCGGCCTCATCCGGATTCTGTGTATTGGCGGCGGAGTTCCAGACGGGATTGCCGGTGAAGTTCTTCCTCGCGATCTCCGAACCGTTGAGGTAAACGACGAAGCCATCGTCGTAACGAACCTTCAGGGTCAAGCTCGACAGGGCGGCCCAATCCGACGGCGCAACCTCGAAAGGAATTCGTAGGCAACAGCTTGCGTTACGCGAGTACATCATACTCTGAACGTCGGTCTGAAAAATCATCTCATAGCCGGTGCTGCGTTCGAAACCGACGCCGCCGACACCCGCGATCCAGGCGGAGTCGTCAAAGGCAGCGCCGCCCTTCCACGCATCGGGAATCGGGCCTGTGGGAACCAGGATACGCTTGGCCGCGCCTTCGGGAATGAGCAAGACCTCATCCGAGCCCCCCGGCGTCGATCCGGGCACTCGGGGATCGCTGCCGTCGAGGGTGTACCAGACCCTGCCGCCGCCGGTCAAGGTCAGGGCATCCGACGGCGAAACATGCCCGCCGTGCTGGTAGACGCCATTGACATGGAATACAGGGGCATCGACTCGTGGATAGAGACCGCGATTGCGGAACTGGTTGAGAACGATCTCGGTGCGAGCGGGGAAGAACGTTCCGATCAGGTATCCATAAACTTCCTTCGACCAGTCTTCCTTTGTATAGGGGTTGTTCACGCGTGCCGACCGCCGATCACCCCACCTCGCGGACTCGGCGATGATCGCCAGATCGATCTGATCCGCCCGCGACCGGCACAGGGCGATCGCTTTCTCCGGGGTCATCACCCCGCCGTTGAAGAAGTGCTTGTGCACGTGATCGGCGAACTGCATGCAGTATTCCGGATGGACCATCAACTTCTGGTGCAGCCACTGCGGATTGAAATGTTCGCGCGATTGTCCCGCGGACACCGGGGCGGTACGGTCGTCGTACAGGCCCCGCAGGACCCCGAGCGAATGCTCGTTGTCGTACGCGAAAAACTTCCAGCCGTCGCGCGATTCGATGGTTCGATTGCGGATTGCAAAAAAGTTGTTGGCCTGCGATCCCCCCAGCGTCACAGGCGCATCGTCGTTGCCTGTGTAGAAGATCCCGATCATATAATCGATCAGGTTCCCCAAGTCGACATGGACAGGAACGCTCGGATTGTCGGTCCCGTCGGGATTCTTGCCCTGCACCGCATAGTACAACTCGTCGCTCCCGAAGCCTTGCTGGCAGAGGGCCCATAGCAAGTTCCAGTCGTCGAGGGTACCGTCGGTATACGAGGTTCGATAGTTGTCCGCCTTGACGACGTCGTAATCCTCCTTTTCGCCGCCGAAATACGTCGCGGCGTACGACGCCTCCGACCGCTCCTGGCTTTGGTAGAGCCCCCAGTACTGGCCGTTGATGAAGAGATGATAGTATCGCGACCGCGTGTAGGGCTGTCCGGTTTCACGCTGGAGATCGCGACAGAACACTTCTCTGACGAAGGTATTCTTTTCGCCCGGATTGGAAGATTCCAGACTCCAAGCGTAATTCTGCGCGGTGCGAAGGTCGAGATTCTCGAAAGTTTCCGCCCCTTCGGAACCAAACAATGGGTAGCGGAGCACAGGGGTTCCGTACTCGCCCCGAAAGAACAAGCGGAAAGAGTGCTTGGCGTTGTCGCCCCCGCGGCTGAAGCCGCCGCGGATGCGGATACCTGCATCGATCTGAAACCCTTCGGCACCCTGGGGATCGATCAATTCCACCGACACCGGACGTTCCCAAGCCCTGCCTTCGTTCCGAGCGTTCACGTAGATGCCTTTGACGGGGTCGAACAGATTGGCCAGATCCGTCACCAGAGACAACGACGGGATGGAAAGCAGAGCACCAGCCATCAGGTCTTTGTACCGTGGGTCATTCACCACATCCGGGTCCATACCATAGTCGATGACTTGGCCATTCACGCTGCCGGCAGGCCAGGCGGGTCCCGGACGTTGCCCCTGTGGGGATTGCGTGATGATGTCGGCCACAAAGAAATACGTGCTGGTCGCGATGGGCGAAGGGTTCCAGTTGGGTCGGGTCGCGACCGCCCGCAGACACGTCGTCTTGCGGACACGAATCGGGCCGTTATACATCGCGGCGCCCGCGCCAAGACGCATGGTCGCGGTTGAATACGGCTCCGTCCCATCGGTGGTGTAGTAGATCACCGCTCCAGGCGTGTCGCACACGATTGTCACTAGGATCTCCCCGCCATAGAAACCCCGCTCGGGACTGAATCGCGGTTTTTCAACAAACCCGTCGTAGATGCTGAAATTCTGCGCGCCAGGCGTGGGGATCGCCAACGGCATCCACGA
>JAGPGT010000119.1 GCA_018055905.1 Phycisphaerae bacterium | reverse complement strand
TCCCGATAGACCCGGCCTCCGTTGCGGGCAATCCGCTCCCGCAGGGGCTGCAGGTACAGAGATCGCAACGTCCTGTCGGGTCGGATCTGTTTTTCTTCGTGAGCGACGCAAAGCTCGTCGCCCACGAGAAAGATGTCCGCTTCCACGCTCGTGAAGCCCTGGTCCAGGGCATCGAGTAAAGGCCGAGGATGCAGATAATCGTTGTGCGCGTGGGCGCTGCGAAGAGGTATCGCATCGGCCTGCGGCGGCGTCTGCATCGCCAGAACCAACCCAACAACCAAAGTCATCGCGACCATACGATTCGCACTCCGTCACGTTGTCAGCCAACTTCCGACGGGGGAATCCCTGTCTTCCCCGGCATTGAAAGTCTCCCGTGATTCTGCACGAAAGATGGTTTCTCCGCAATATGTGGATCAGGATTGCACGTCTGTACCAAGGTCCATAAAATCATGCATCATGAAGACTCGCTCGCAAGAAGGAACGATTGGAGGTCCGCGATGAAACGGGCAACACGCAGAATCGGTTTGTTCTGGATGGTGATTCTCGTCGCCGCGGTCGCGATCCCCGGTCGCGCCGGGGCCAAAGAGACGGTGATGGTCCCCATGCGCGACGGCGTCAAGCTCGCCACGGACATTCACCTGCCCGAAGGCAGCGGTCCCTGGCCGACGATCCTCGTGATGACCCCCTACAATCGAAAGGGCCTGGAGGGCCTGGCCGCCGAGACCGGCAAGCGAGGATACGTCCTCGTCGCCCAGGACTTTCGAGGTCGGTTCGAATCCGAAGGCGACGATTATCCGGTTTTTCTCTCCTGTGGCTGGGGTGAACGACAGGATGGATACGACACGGTCGAATGGATCGCGGCCCAATCCTGGTCCAACGGCAAGGTCGGCGGATGGGGCCTCAGCGCGCCGGGTATCGCGCTGAACATGACCGCTCCGAGTCGGCCCCCGCACCTGACCTGCTGCTATGTCGGCGTCGCCTTCTCCAACATGTACTCGCAGGCCGCCTATCAGGGCGGGGCCTTCCGCAAGGGCCTCCTGGAAGAATGGCTTACGCAGAGCAAATTCACTCCCAAGAACCTCGAATTGTTCCGGGCCCATCCGAACTACGACGACTTCTGGAAGGCGCTCGATCCCGAGCGGGTCGCTTCGCAGGTGAACGTCCCGACTCTGTTCCTCGGCGGCTGGTACGATATCTTCTCGGCGGGCACGCTCAACAGCTTTGTCACGATCAACAAGCAAGGTGGTGAAGGCGCCCGCGGAAAATGCCGGCTCATCATGGAGCCCTACGGCCACGGCCGCAGCGACGACTTGGTCTTTCCCAACGCCAGCCATCCGCAATCGGCCGACCTATGGAACTGGTTCGATCTGTGGCTCAAGAACGACGGCAAGGGAATCGAGCAAATCCCGGCAGTTCAATACTTCGTGATGGGCGACCCATCAGACCCGAACACTCCGGGGAACCGATGGAAGACCGCCGACGACTGGCCCATCCCGGCCCAGATGGTGGCGGTCTACCTGCACACAGACCACAAGCTGCGCCTGCGGGCATCCGAGGAACTCTTTGGCTCGCTCTCGTACGTTTACGATCCAAAGAACCCGGTTCCCACGATCGGCGGCGCGAATCTGACCGGCAGCAAAGGCCCCAAGGATCAGCGTCCTGTTGAGGAACGGTCGGACGTGCTACTGTTTGACTCGCCGGTGTTCGACAGGTATATCGAGTTCACCGGGCAGGTCCGACTCAAGTTCTGGGCCTCCTCGACCACGACGGACACCGATTTTACAGCCAAGCTCTGCGACGTCTACCCTGACGGGCGAAGCATCGTCGTCCTCGACGGCATCCTACGGGCCAGCCATCGCAACTCCATGAATGAGAGCGAGCCGTTGGAACCGGGCAAAATCTACGAGATGGAGATCGACCTGTGGTCCACAAGTCTGACCGTGGGGCCGGGCCATCGTATCCGCGTCGCAGTTTCTTCCAGCAATGCCCCGCGTTTTGAGCCGAATCCTAACACCGGCAAGCCCTCGGGCACAAACGGCCAGACTGAAATGGCCACGAACACGATCTACATGAACGCCAAGCATCCTTCGCACATCGTCCTTCCGGTCACGGCGCATTGGCCCCCGGTCGGCGAGATCCCCTCGACCTCGAAGTAGAACTTGGAGTTGACGCCGACGATCATTCCCCAAGGACAACCTCTTCGTACATCGACCGAAGGGGAACCTGTCGATCCTGGATCGTAAACACAAAGGGGCAAGGCTCCCGTCTTCCGCTAATGAATCTGCAACAGCCCAAGATTCAGACGAGAGCCTCGCCCCGTCCCGGGATCAATGCCCGGGGCATGGCTCGGATGAAGGACCCCGGCGGGTCGTTCGATTAGACGTACCCCTGCTGCACCATGGCGTCCGCGACCTTGACGAATCCGGCGATGTTGGCACCCTTGACGTAGTTGACGAAACCGTTCTCTCGGCCGTACTTGACGCAATTCTCGTGAATCGAGTGCATGATCGTCCTGAGCTGGGCGTCCACTTCTTCGCGGGAGCGCCGCATGCAACCTGCGTTCTGGTTCATCTCCAGGCCGGAGACCGCGACGCCGCCGGCGTTGGCGGCCTTGCCGGGACCATAAAGGATCTTAGCATCAAGGAACACTTCGACCGCATCGGCGTGCGAAGGCATGTTCGCGCCTTCGCTGACGCAGTAGCAACCGTTCTTGACCAGTGTACGGGCGTCTTCTTCTTCAATTTCGTTCTGGGTCGCGCTGGGGAAGGCCAAATCGCAGGGAACGTCCCACGGCCGCTTGCCGGGCAGGTACTGTGCGCTTCGGAACTGATTGACGTACTCGCTGATGCGCCCACGACGGACGTTCTTGAGTTCCATGATCCAGGCGAGTTTTTCAGGGTTGATGCCGTCGGGATCGACGATCGTACCGTTGGAGTCGGACATGGTTACGACCTTGGCGCCGAGCGTGTTGAGTTTCTCGACGGTGTACTGGGCCACGTTGCCGGAGCCCGAGACCGTCGCGGTCTTGCCCTTGACGCTCTCGCCGCGAGTGGACAACATGTCTTCCGCAAAATATACCGCGCCGTAACCGGTGGCTTCGGGACGCAGATTCGAGCCGCCCCAAGCGACGTTCTTACCGGTCAGGGCGCCGTCGAACCGGTGGGTGAGCTTTCGGTATTGGCCGAACAGATACCCGACCTCGCGACCGCCGACGCCGATATCACCGGCCGGCACGTCGATCTCAGATCCGATGTAGCGGAACAGGCAGGACATGAAGGACTGGCAGAAACGCATAACTTCATTGTCGCTGCGGCCCTTGGGATCGAAATCGGACCCGCCTTTGCCGCCGCCGAGCATCAGCGTGGTAAGGCTGTTCTTGAACACCTGCTCGAACGCCAGGAACTTCAACACGCCCAGGTTGACCGAGGGATGGAAACGAAGACCGCCTTTGTAGGGGCCCAAAAGACTGCTCATCTGCACACGGTACCCGCGGTTGACTTGCACCTCTCCCGCGTCGTCCGTCCAGACCACTCGAAACTGGTAGACGTTCTCGGGCACGACGAGTCGATCCAGAACCTTGGCGTCCCGATAGGCTTTCTTGCTCTGGACGAGGGGCATAACCGACCGGGCTACTTCCCGCACGGCCTGATGGAATTCGACCTCTCCGGGAGCCTGTGCGACGACACGTTGCATGAAAACGTCGACTAGGGCCTCAATAGATGCTTCTTCCGTTGTTCGCGACTTGACGACAGTCATAGGTTCTCCTCTGGTACCACCATGTGGTTGTTTCGATTGAGGGTTTCGTTTGCCTCGGCGCGGCTTGGGCCGTCCGAACATTTCTCAATGCTGCCTCTCGCAAATCCTCTGGATAGAATCCAGGTAATGCTTGAGCAGCCAGAATTTCTCCAGGAACTCCGGCCAGCCGCAGGCCGGAACAAATTTTTCCGCCGCTTCGGGAATGATCATCCCGCTGCTGGTCACCAAGCGACGAAACTCGCCCCACATCTCGGCCCAGATCTGATTGGCGTCTTTCGAAACAGAGCCAGCGACCTTGAGCAGGTGATCCAACTCGACCAAAGGCGTGAAAGGCAAAACCTTCGGTTGCTCCGCAGGAGTCTCGGCACAAAAGGCTTTTCTTCTCGGTTCAGCGGCCATCGCGACCTTCCTATCTTCAAGACAGCGGTTCAGTCACGCACGCAGATGACGAGGCACCCAGGTGCCACACATCGGACACGCGTCTTATTGTAGCGAGGCGATGAAACAAACCTTTCCCAACAGAAAACACACAAAATGCATAGGGCAAATAGGTTGTAGAGTACCCAAGGAATACCTATTTTTTAGCCAATGTCACCGTAGACTTTAACTTCCCAGACTCAACACTGGCTTCGCTATATCATCTTAATTTATAAAGGTTTATAGCTATTTCATTGGGAAACCAAAAAAGGCTTGCGAAAAGGACGCATTTCCTTCATCATGGAAAGACACAGTCCATGTTTGTTTGCGTCCATGTGCATTAGATGGGTAATCGGCATGACCAAAACCGCAACCCGCGAGGAACTGCTCAAAGAAATCGAGGCCTTGCGTCGGCGTCTGGCAATGCTTGAGACTGCCGCCAGACAACCCAAATCCGAGTTGGAAATCGCCCTACGCGAGCGAGTCAAAGAACTTGACTGCTTGTACACCATCTCCACGTTTCGGGAGATGTACTTTCAGAATCCGGACCGCTTCCTCCAGAGTGTCGTCGAATGCCTGCCCAAGAGTTGGCAGTTCCCCGAGCACGCCTGCGCGAGGATCACCTACGGCCAGAAGGTATACATTACCGAACGCTTCACCGAAGGTAAATGGCGGATGGGAGCAAACATCATGGCCGAAGGTCGGGTCGCAGGCATGGTGGAGGTCTTCTACCGAAAAGTCGTACCGACGTCGGCCTCAGGACCGTTCCTCCAGGAAGAACACGCCCTCATCCGAGCCGTCGCCGAACAGATCGGCAACGTTTTGATGCATATGAAGGCCCTCGCGAACCTGCGAGAGGCCCATCGCGCGATCCAGAGAGAACATCAGGCACTCCAGGAGGCGAACATCGCGCTGCGGACGGTGCTGTCCCGCCTGGAAGAAGAGAAGCAGGGAATCAAGGCTTCCGTCGCAGCGAACATTCAGAAGGTGATCATGCCGATCGTGTTCGAACTGGAGCTGGAAGTCAGCGGCCGCCAGCGATCCTATGTGACGCTGCTGCGCCGCAGTCTGCAGGAACTTACGTCGCCGTTCCTCACACAAATCGCCAAAGATCACGTGCAACTGACGCCGGTTGAGATTGCGATCAGCACAATGATCCGAAATGGACTCTCAACCAAAGAAATCGCCCAGCTGCGATGCATCTCGCCGGCAACGGTCCGCAGGCATCGGGAAAATGTCCGCCGTAAACTGGGGCTGCGTAACCGAAAAGCCAATTTGGCCACCTTTCTCCAGTCCTCAATCGCCCACGTACCCGCGCACGCCCCCGACACAGGCCCCCAGATACAGCCTGTACCTCTCAACGACCCGCCTACGCTGGGCGGCGGGACCGAAAACAACTCCCCTACCACTGGCCTGTTTGATCCCCCCTAACCATCCCAAAACATCGCCTTGGAGACGCCGTTTTGCGTTCGCCCTCGTCTCTGCGGGATGGTCCCAGTCCCTTTCACATGGAACCTCGCGTATGGAGTCCAATTTTTCCTGAGATACCGCCGGCTGTCATGACTGGACCTGCGCAAGGCAACCCCCAAACTGTCCAGCCATGACAGCTTGATACTCAAAAAATCCTCAACAACGAGGCTCATCCGCCCCAGGCCGCAAGATACTACTCCTTGACAGCCTGAGAAATCCCTTACTTGCGAGCAAGTTCAGCCTTCAACTGTCGTTCCGCTTCGAGCCAGTTCTGCTCGTCTTGGCCGGGAAGGCAGCCTTTTTTCTTCCAGATTTCCGCGGCGCGCTGCGCGATCTGCTCGTACGTGGGTGTCACCGCGCCGGTACTCGGCGTAGCAGCCGTAGTCGCACGCGGCGCAGCGGCCACCGCGGTCCCTGAAGCGCAACTCGATGAGCACCCACAACTTGTGGAAACACTCTTCTTCGAACTCTTTGCCATTTTTTCGGCCTCCTAAATTGCCTCTACCAAGAATCCTCGCGTCGGATGCCGCCCTCGCGACATCCGCGCCGGGTCCACATCGAACCCGGTCGGACCACCGGCGGGCGATTCGTGGATTAGATACGACCCCGAATGCCCCCTGGTTCACAGGATCACGGTTCGTCCTGAAGGACCGTAGTCTCGCATTCTTCGCAGCATTTGTCAAGCCCCCATGCGAAGTTCTGACAAAGATGGGGCGCGAGAATGAGAAGGCAAGTCAAGGATACACGGCGGCAGGGGCATCTCCCAGCTTGTCTTTGACACAGCCATGTCAGACCTTGAAGAAGATCTTATGGCGATAAAGAAACCACAGGAACAGCCAACTGGCCCCGAATGCGCCCGCCGGGAGGATCAGAGGAGCCAACCCATCACAGTGCCGCGACAAACCACCGAAAAAGAACCGAGAAATCTCTTCGAAGTTGACAAAGCTCTGCATGAAATAAATCGTGATGGCGTTGGTGCCGATCACAACGAAAGGAAACGACCACCTGCGGTGCCCCTTGACGTCGATGATCCAGTAAAACAAAGCCAATAACAACAGGCTCCAGCCCCCTGCAAAAAGAACGTAGGAACTGGTCCAGAGGATTTTGATGATGGGAAAGACCAGACCCCAGAGCCAGCCGACAACCACAAAGGCGATCCCGGCCAGAGCCAGGCCGGCAGCTTTGACCGAGCCGGTACGATCGGACCGCAGCCACTGACCCACCAGCGCCCCCAGCAACGCCGTGCAAACGGCCGGGAACGTCGAGATCACACCCTCGTTGTCGCCATACTTGTAGTAGAGCTCGCCCGGGATCAACCGCTGATCGATGTAGGATGACAAGCACCCCTCCATCGTCAGGTCGCCCGCCTTTCCGCCCGGGACGGGAACCAGCATCGTGACCGCCCAGTACGCCAGCAGCACCACCACAACGAGGATCGCCTGCGTCCGCCACCGCGTATGCAGCACGATCAAGGCCGCGAAGAAGTAACAAATGGCGATCCGCTGCAGCACGCCGGGAATCCGCACGTCGGGCCAGTCGAACTCCAACAGACCGTTGTAGATCAGACCCAGCAAGAACAGCGTCGCCGCCCGGCGGACGACATGCCAATGAAGCTGCGCGGAGCTGTGCCCCTGCTCCTTGCGGCGAACGATCGAAAACGGCAGCACCACTCCGACCAGGAACACGAACAACGGGAAGATCAGGTCCTCGAAGCGAAAGCCCTCCCACTCCACATGGGTCAACTGGGTGGCGATGGTCTCGGTGATCGGGTGCTTCCAGACGTGGACGAGGCTCTCGAAGATCGCCCCGCCACCGATGATCCAGAACATGTCGAAGCCTCGCAGCGCGTCGATCGACAGCACGCGGGCGCCGCTCGATTCCATCCTCGTTTCCATTGTCGGGCCTCATCCACAGCGACCTTGTTCGTCGGCCACGGGGCACGAGCCTCCCCGGGTACGAAGTGGATAGGATATCACAAGTTCTCGTGAACATCAATTTGTTGAATTCGCACGCCAACTGGAGTATCCTTCCAAACGTAGAAGTCACCATATCATTCTGGAAAGGGCAGTTCATGAGCAGCACCACACGTCACGCGGCAATCCTGTTGATCCTCGCCGTCGCTTCCACAGCAGCCTTCGCAGGCGAAGCGGACCCCTTCATCGGCCGATGGGCCCTGACCATCCCGGGCGGCGGCGCCGGCTGGCTGGGCGTCACCCAGGAGAACGGCTACATCGACGCCAGCATCCTCTGGGGCGGCGGCAGCGTCGTCCCGGTCGACAGCGTCTTCACCATGAACGGCGATCTGTACGTCATCCGCCTGCAGAAGGTCGAACGGAAAGACGCCGACGGAAAGGTCCTCCGCACGCAGACGTTCCCGGAAGCGATCATGGCCAGGGTTGACGGGGACACCCTGTACTTGGTGCAGATCCAGCCGCGCAGGAACGGCCTCGGCGTCGAGCAGCGGGAATTCACCGGAAAACGGATTCCCCCCCTGCCGGCCAAGCCCGATCTGTCCAAGGTCAAGTTCGGCGACCCCATCGTCCTCTTCGACGGCAAAAGCCTGGATGGATGGAAGCTGGTGAACCCGAACGACCGGAACGGCTGGTCCGTCGAGGACGGACTCCTGGTCAACAAGCCCGTTCAACCCGAGGGACGCCATCTGAGCTATGGTAATCTCCGCACGGTGGCCGAGTTCGAGGACTTCAACCTCAAGGTCGAAGTGAACGTCGGCAAAGGCGAAAACAGCGGTGTCTACCTGCGCGGCATCTACGAGGTCCAGGTCGCCGACACCTACGGCCGCAACGTCAATCCGCACAACATGGGCGCCGTCTACAGCCGGATCACACCCCGCGTGGCGGCCGAGAAGCCCGCCGGCCAGTGGCAAACGATGGACATCACCCTGGTCGACCGCCATATCACCGTCATCCTCAACGATCAGAAAATTATCGACAACGAACCGGTCCTGGGCTGCACCGGCGGCGCGCTGTGGTCCGACGAATCCCGTCCCGGCCCGATCTACCTCCAGGGCGACCACACCGCCATCCGATACCGAAGCCTCGTCCTGACGCCCGTCGTCAAATAATCAACTCACGGATTCGGCATCCCCAGGACTCTCCTGGGGATGCCCGTCCGGATCGGGAGCGAGAGCACAGAACATCAGCGGTAGCGAGCGAGGATCTCCTGGCGACCTTCGAGCGAGCCGGGCAGAACGATCCACTCTTTTGCTCGATCGATCTTCTCGTAGGGCCTTCCGTTCACCAAAACGCTCTTGATCGGCTGTTCCTGCGGGTGGCGGATGCGCAGATAGATGACTTCAGGTCGATTTCGGCTGGGCGGATCCAACGTGATCCTCACCTCGCCGGCGGCTGCACGCGACTCATACGCCAGGGACAACGGGCCGAAGTTCGAAGCTGCCCGCTCGATGCCGATGCGATTGCCGTCGGCCAGCCAGTATCGCGGAATGGCCTGGCCGAGATAGAGGTCGCCGCCCTGCTCGTTCACAAACATCAGACGCAGCCAGTAAGTGGACTGCGCTTCGTCCGAGGTCTTGAAGTGATCGCCCGCCGGATAGCCCAGCTCGGGCAAAGAGTGTTCGTTGCACAAGCGAATCTCCGGGTAGAACGCGGAGGCGAAACCGTTGAAATAGGCACGGAGGTAATGCTTGACGTCGTCGCGCCACAGGTACGGCAGCGGACCGTCGAGCAGGTTCGCTTGCATGGAGAACCCGCCGCGGGAGAACCAGAAGGCGTCGTAGGCCGGGATGGAGTAGCCGTATCGGTCGGAGATGTAGAGATTGTCTTCGTAGTCCTTCAGAATCCACTTGGTCTCCGGGGCGTCGGGAGCCAGCAGTCCGTAGGCGGGCAAAAACAGAGATCCTTCAAGCGTCTCGCGGAGCCAGCCATGGGCGCGGCCTCGCTCGTAGAGCCTCGAGGGGATCTTCGGGACATAGGTCCCGTCCCGCAGTCGAACGACCGGGCAGAGGATTCGCGATTCCGTGATCCCTCGCATGAAATCCTCGTAGAAGGCCTTGGCTTCGCTCTGGAGACGTTTGCCTTCGACGTGGCCCGACTCCGCCAGGGCGTCCGCCAGGGCCTGGAAACCCCAGACGGTTGCGCTGTTGGTCGCGAGCCAGTGCCAGTAGTCGGTGACATCCTCCAGCGAGCCGGCGGGCAGCCAGCCGTACTCCAGGGGCTTTTCGCCTTTGGCGTTTTCGCTCATGGTCGCCTGCCGCTCGCGAATGACCCACTCGCAGGCCTTGACCAAACCGGGGGCCGCTTTGGCCATCCACTCGCGATCGCGGGTGAGCCGCCAATGCTGGGCCATGCCCCACATGACGTAGCCGTGACTCTTGTTGTAGCCGCCGGTCTCGTGGCCGCCGGCCCCGTAGAACTGGCCCTCGGCGCTCTGGAAGTTGCCTGGCATCGAGACGGTCCCCTGGTATCGCAGGAACGCGTCGTAGTTGCGTTGAGCCTCGTCGTGGTAGCCCCGTCGGTCTAGATCGCTGATCATCATGATCGACTCGTTGGGGAAAACGCCATAGTAGGCGGTGCCGACATGCGCATGGAGCACGTCCGAATCCAATTCCCTCAGACAATTGACCAGCAGGTGTCGCACGTGAGACTTATAGAAATCGTTGATCCACGGTTCCGGCGTCACGATCTGCGTGCCCTTGGCAGTAATCGTCCGCCAGAACGCGGCAACGCGCCCCGCCTCGATGTCGAAATCGAACTTGGCGGCAAAATCGATCTCATCTTCCGTCAGCAAAGTGACTGAAGGGATCGTAATCTGCACGATCCTGCTGCGCCTGGGCCTTAGATTCGCGGTCCAGGCTACCGCGCCACGGTCTTCCACGAAATCGTCGTGGCCTTTGGCGTTCACGAGAAACCGCAGTCGTTGGCCCTCCGGCGTGACGGCCAGGGCGCGTCCCTTGCGAAGAACGAGGTCTTCGGTGCCCCCGGCGTGTGAACGAAGTCGCAGTGTGGCATCGGCCGCGACGGAATCGGACGTGTTGACGACGCGGATCTGCATCAGCAGCACCGTCGGACGGTTCAGCGTGATCTCGTTGAGCAGCGGAGCCGTCAGGACGGTCTTCTGTTCATAGTACAGCGGCCCCTCCTGCCACCAAGTCCGCAGCACGGGCAGGTACCCCTCCTGCAGTTCGCGGCCGCCGCGAAGAGAATCGGAAGGCAAACCGCAGGTGATCTGCAGCCAATCCCCCTTCCAGAGTTTGCGGTCGCTGTCGCGGGGACTTCGTTGTACCTCGAACCACCGGCGCACCGCAGAGACCTCGACGTCGCCGTTGGGGGTCTGTCGCATTGTGTTGCGATTGCCCGGCAACCCATGCACGAAATACAGCGGACGTTTGAGCGGCATGTCGTTCCAGGCGCGGGTCAGTGTCTGTTCGTCCTGGGCTGCGACGCGGTCGTACACGGTCTGGCCTGCGAACTCGCGACGGAGAACCTCGCGATAGGCTTCCAGAGAGATGGGGTCGTCCCCGCCGGTGACCAGAACCCCCAGATCGTCCACAAGAATGCGATCGCCCCGCGCCACTTCATCGGCTGCGAAAGAAAACGGTCGCGTGTTGGAACGGACGGTGACGATCGTCCGATCATATCGTCCATCGACCGAATCGACAGCCATCACAAGGTCCGCCTCGATTGCGGAATCGCCATCCTCGCGAACCGCCGCGACGTGACCGTTGAAGACCTCCAAACGCCTTGACCCGGGCGTATCCGCCTGAATCGTTCCGTCCGCGGGCGATCCGAACCGGATTCGCACCCGCAACGGCTTGCAGACCGAATCCGTGTATACGCGGAAACGAGACGGAGCGGGGATCTTCGAGTCGCTGCTGATTCGAATCGCCAGCGTCTTGCGGTAGGACACGCCTTGCCCCTCCATCCCGGCGATCTCTTCTGCACAGGTGGGATCGAACGTGAACTCGAATCCCTTGGCGA
>JAGPGT010000118.1 GCA_018055905.1 Phycisphaerae bacterium | reverse complement strand
CCTACGGGCAATTCGGTGGAAGGGATCTATCTGTCCGTCAAAGACAACGCCGGCAAAGTCAAGGTGGTGCAGCATCCCAATGCCGCCGCCACGGCGTTCCTGGCCTGGCAGCAGTGGCGAATTCCGTTGAGCGAGTTCACCTCGGCCGGCGTGAAGATGAACGCGGTCAAGTCGCTGATGATCGGCGTGGGCAACAAGGCCGCGCCGGCCAAAGGCGGCACCGGCACGGTCTACATCGACGACATCGGCTTCGGCCGTCCGATCGGCCAATAGGTGCATTACGATACAGACGATGAGCAGTGCGCTCATCTGAAGCGAACCATCCGCCGTGGCTTCGGTATGCATCGCCGGGGCCACGGCTTTTTTCTTGACGGGTTGACCCTGGGGATGATATCACGTGCAAGACTTGCATAGTGCTGACAAATGTCGATGCGTGGATCTGGTTGGGCATGGCAAAGGTTACGCTGAAGCGGATTGCGGAGACAGCAGGTTTCTCAGAGGCCACGGTTTCGAGGGTGTTGAGCGGTCAAGGGAGCCTTTACAAGATTCGGCCGGAGACGGAGAAGGTCATCTTCGAGACCGCCCGGCGGATGGGGTATACGCACGGGCATAATGTGTTCAAACCCAAACCCTTGCGGACCCAAACCTTGGGGTTGGTGATACCGGATCTTTCCCATTTTTTTCTGGGTCGGCTGGCCCGCATGATTGTAAGCCGGGCTGCGGCCTTCGGATTGGCGGTGTTTGTTTGCGACACGTTGGAGGACACCGAAACCGAGATTCAGCGGATCGAGCAGTTGCTCGAGCAAGACATCGACGGGTTGCTTGTCCTGCCGGTCGGGCGGCAATGGGACCACATCGTTCGACTGTCTCACCGTGGGTTGCCAATGGTCGTGGTAGATCGCATCGTCCCGGATGTGGGTTGCCATTGCGTGGGGGTGGACAACTACCACGGGGCTTTGGAGGCGACCGAGCATTTGATCGAGTCGGGGCGCCGCCGGATCGGTTGCATTCAGCGGCTTCCCCATTCATGGATCAACGACGAGCGGATTCGAGGTTACCGGGACGCCCACGCGAAACATGGGATTCCCGTCGACGACCGACTGATCGTCGGCGATCTCTATGGCCAACGGAACGGTTATCTCGAAACCAAGCGTCTCTTGCAGATGGACCCTCCGCCCGATGCGATCTTTGCCCTGAGTCATCTGGTGACGCTGGGGGCCTTACGGGCTCTCCGCGAGCACGGAATCGCCATTCCCGGTCAGATGGGCCTGCTCGGTTTTGACGACATGCCCAACGCAGAGTATTTTGACTGCCCCGTCACCACGGTTCGGCAGCCGATCGACGACATGGCAGCTCTGGCGGTCACATTGTTGATCGAACAGGTCGAGTCTCGAGGGTCCGTGGAACCGGTGACGATCAAACTGCCCACCGAATTGGTCCGTCGCCGATCCGTCTGATCGGGAGAAGGATCTTCCTGGCGATCGGAGATTCTCTCCTGAAGTCAGACCGAGTACGGAGACCTTATGATCGCCACAGGTCGGTTTGGACCCCATTTTCTGCCGTGCCGCCGGTTCGGCATGGAATTTGCACATGTTGTGCTTTGTCGCATGGAATGTGAAAATGGTCTCATGAAGGAAGGGCAGAACATGTCGATTTCGGCGGTAGATCGGTCGTTGACAGCGGTATTGAATCAGATTTACGGCGTCAACGACGCGTCCAAGACGAACACAGAAAAGACCTCGACCACGAAGGATTCAGCCACGCTCTCGCCGCAGGCGTTGCAGTTATCGGCCCTGTTTGGCGGTCAGTCGGCAGACGTCATCACGCTCAACGATCTGATGAAGTTCGCGAACAAGAAACTCGAAGAGTTTCAGGAGCAGTTCAAGCAGTTCTTGGAAGCCAACGGCGTCGACACCACCAAGCCGATTTCCCTGGCCGAGGATTCCCGCAGCGGTCGGTTGAAGGTCACGAACGATCATCCCGATGCCGCCAAGATCGAGCAGTTGCTCGCTGAGAATCCCGAGCTGTCCAACCTTTATACCGCGGCCACCTCGGCCTTGGAGATTGCCAGGCACGGCCAAGAACACAGTCGTTTCGCAGAGGCATACGAAGCCAATCCACTGGCTGCGACCGCCCAGTTCAGCTATCTGTTCAACAATCAGTACGATGCTCGAGTGACTTTCAGCCAGACGGGATATGACGTGTCCTACGTCCCACTGCCCCGAGGACCGTCGTCTCTGGACTGAAAAATAATCTTGTCATTTCTGTCACCGCCGGCGGTTTTTTGCTACTATCAAGGTAGTAGATAAGCAGCCGGTGCAGTGTCGGGCCGTTGAGGTCTGGGCGGGTGTTTCGTCTGGATTTTGGACGGCAGGGGGGCTGTGCTTTCACCGTGTCTGCGCGGTTTTTAGACAGATTTGGCTTTTTTGGAGAAGGCTAAGCCCGGTCCTACCGAACAAAAGAGCCTAGAACGGTGTGGTTTCTCGAGCAGGCCAAAGCCTCTCGCATTTCCCAAGGGGGTCTTGCGGCTCTTACGCCGGGTTTGAGGGATGGGGCGTTCCTTCGCACGCCCGGTTGCTTCTCCTCACACGGATTTCGTCCGTCATGCCTGGGGTCTGTCGTCAGAATGCGGTCTGAATGTGAATGTGAGCAAACGCCGAAACAAACGTTCGCCCCGGAAACCACAGCGAACGCGGTCGACGGTCGTTCCGGAAAAGGGACGGGGCTTTTGGACTGCGCCGACCACGTGTGTATTCCTGATGATTTCGCTGGCCTTGGTGGTGCTGGCGGCATGGGCTGCGCATTCGACGTGGTCCTCCAACGACCAGGGGCCGTCGCCGCAGATCGCCTCCGTCATCCATGGCTTGCAGCTTGTCTCCGAGATCGACTCGACTCTGATGGAGAGCCGGGCCGTCCTGCTTGGTCAACGTCCCGAGGGCGACCCCACCTGCGTCACGCGAGACCTCCAGGACCACCGCGTCGTTCTGCAGGGCAGTCCCACGGGTGGCATCGGACTGCGAATCGTGGCGTTCTACAGGGACTCGCCTGAAAATCCCATGGCGTTGTATGAGTGGTGCCAGGAGAAGCTGCGTCCATTTCTCCGCGGGCAGAGAGACGCGAATGCCTCGGTGCTGGTCAAAGCGGAGAAACTGGCGGCCGCCGCCCGGGAACTGGCTGAAGCGATTCAAGGGGGAGCGAGGCTTTCCCTTGACGATATATCGAATTCTCCGGCTTGGCCTACGCAATGTCTTGGCCGGTTGAAAGAGGCCGTTGCGGAAGAGGATTGGGCCTCAGCAAGGATTTGGGCGGATGAACTGGCGGCTGCGACCTTTGCCTTGGCGGATCTGCACCGTTGGGTCAACGTTCTGCTGGACAGCCACCTCTTATCGCTGGATTTCCAGGCCCGATGCCGAACGGCGTTCGAATGGACCGAACGTGTCAGTCATGAACCCAAGAGGGAACAGGACTCCTGCCTGCCCGCCGCCGGACAGATGGTCGCTTGGTGTGTGAACTACCTGGAGGCGGAACGTCAGGCGGAAGGGCTGTTTGGGCCTCCTGCCACGTGGGTTACGACGGTTGTCTCCCGGGAACTGACCAACACGCGGACCGCTCGCTGGATGCCGCCCGACGTCCGTTCGGCGTTTTTATCCGTGCGAAACCGCCTGTCGCCTGCGACTCGGGCAGTCTGGGACCGGGCCGCCACGGTGCCTTTCGAGCGGTCCTATCTGGCCAACATGCTCTTTCGCGCCGTCTCCATGGGCGTGCTCGAACAAATGACGCTGGTTCTTCAGCGGTTCGAACGATGCCACGAGACTGTGACGATCTCCGAACTGATGGACGTGTTGTTCTATCGGGCGGGGCTTTACAGCAGCGGTTTTCCGTGGTCGGATCGCTACGATCCGCGTATTATCAATGCCTCTGGCGTGATCACCGGTCCGAGAGATCTGGCGATGTTGCGGACCCATGGTCTTGTTAACAGCATTCTGAAGGGATGGGAGAACTACGTAGGCGGCATCCCGACTCTGGCCGATTGTCTGGACGCCGGCAAGCTCGATTGCGTACGCGGCACGGATCTGGTCGGGGCCTTGTACCGCGGGGCCGGGCAGGGCGAGTTCTTCGTAATCCGTCTCAACTGTGGTGTTGTCGGCCACAGCGTCGGCGCGGTCCCCTTCGGGCAAGGCAACGAACGGCGCCTGCTGATCGTGGATTGCCTCGATTCCCAGATGCCCAGCCAAACCTGGCCCAGGGCCTTTTTTCACGGGCTGACCTGGCCGGTGGGCTATCCCGGCGAAAAGGGCAAGCTGTTCTCCGCGGAGCTCTATGCGAGAGGGCTCGATGGTTGTCTATTCGCAGAAGGATATGTGGTTCGAGGCGAGCACGCTGGCCACTGGATACGAGCGGCTCTACCCTATCTGCCCGGCGGCGAGAAGGCTGCCTCTGCAAAGATTTTTGACGGTCCCTATCCTGAGTGACACCCTCGGTTCTACGCGAGGGCGATGCGTGTGTCGTTCCTACCGGAGGGCCTCGCCGGAACCGATGAGCGTGATGTTCGGACGAGGCGGAGCGGCCATCCCCTGGCCCAGGAAGAAGCTTACATGCGGCGGCTTGTTGTAGACCACGTTCTGCCAAGCGATTGAGAGCCGATACTGCGGATCGTGCATCAGCGTGTAGAGGCGATGCTCTGTCGGGATCGTCGTGGTGTACAATCGAAGCGACTTGCCGTCCGGGGCGGTCATCAGGATCTCTTCACGCCAGTCGCCCACCAGATCGGCAGTCAGATTCGGGCCGCGGCCGCCGGGGCGGGACCCGGTGGCGAAGATCCGGTCCTCGGTGTTCGTTTCCCAGTTCCACTTCGTGACGTTCGAGCCTCCGATCAGCTCTCGCAGCAGGTCCCCATCCCACCAGATTGCGAACCCGCTTGATCGTGGGGCCGGACCGATCTGATTTCCGGCGCAGTCCCGCAGACCCCCGGGGCCGCCCCAGGCTTCGCAGCCGCGGTGGCGAGGATCGATGTCTGCCACGAGGCCGCCACCGACGTCGATGCCGGGGCTGTGTTTCCAGATCGCTTCACCCGTTCGCGCGTCGCGCATCGCGGCGCCGGGGCTTTGGAATCGGACGGTGTCATCCTCATTCTCGTGGACGGTGAAGACCTCCAGGCCCGGCCGGTCGGGGCAAAAATCGCCGATGTGCATGGCGTCGCCGTGTCGCCAGCCGGTGGAGTAGAGGCCCTTGCCGTTGTCGTCGACGACCATCGCGTGATAGACGATCTCGTCGCGTCCGTCGCCGTCGACGTCCGCTACTGAGAGCGAGTGACCGCCCATGCCGGAGTAGGGCGATGCGTCGGAGAAGGGCGGCCTGCTGATGCCGGAGTCGAAGACCCAGCGGCTGGTCAACTCGCCGTTTCGCCAGTCCCAGGCGGCCAAGACGGTTCTGCCGTACACGCCGCGACACATCACGACACTGGGATGCACGCCGTCCAGGTAGGCGACGCAGGCGAGGAATCGGTCGCAGCGGTTGCCGTAGCTGTCGTTGCCGCCATTGCCGCCGATGCCGCCCCAGCCGTCGATGGGATCACGGCTCGGAATGTAGTCCACCGTCTTGAGTGCGGCTCCCGTCCGGCCGTCAAAGACCGTGAGGAACTCGGGACCGTCGAGGATCCGTCCGTCGGTCCTGTCGCCTGGTTTGAGCGTGCGCCAGTCCTTGTCCTTATCGCCGATGACCTTGCCCAGGCCGTCCTTGGTCCCATCGGCGGTCTTGCAGACCATCTCGGCCCGACCGTCGCCGTCGAGGTCGTAGACCATGAACTGCGTGTAGTGCTCGCCCTCGCGGATGTTGATCCCGAGGTCGATTCGCCACAGGTGAGTGCCGTCGAGCTTGTAGGCGTCGAAGACCGGGGTTCCCGTCACGCCGGCGAAGGAGTTGTCCCGCCCGCGCGAGACCTGGTGCAGGATGATTTCATACTCGCCGTCGCCGTCGAGGTCGCCTACGGAGGCGTCGCCCGGGCGATAGTCGCCAATGGGCTGGATCGGGATTTCGAGGTAGTTATCCCCCCAGGCTGGGACGGGTTTGGAGGGGGCCAGCTCTGTGCCCTCGACGATCGGCCGGACGAAGTACCGCAGGGGCAGGTTCGGGTCGGCCTTCGTGTCAACGTAGTTCGTGGCGCCGGCGATGGTGGATTCGTTGACTTTGGCCGGTCCGGCGTCGCCTGCGACGCGATACAGGTTGAAGGCGATCCCCTCGGGGTCGGTTCCGAAGAGCCGCCAGCCGACATAGACGCCGCCGGGCTGTTTGACCGCCACGACGCCGCGGGTAAGGTTTTCCATCTGGCGGGGCGTGTCCGCAGAAGCCAAACACGTCGAAAGCCCTGCCAGCAATACGACCTGAGTCACCCGATGCATCATTGCAGTCACTCCCATGCGCAAGCTATCCCCTTGGGCTGTTTGATGTTCCTGGGCCGACGCATTTCCGAATTCTATCTTCCGAAGGGTCGGTGTGACAGAGAAATACGGTTTTCTGCATTCTCAGGGACTGTGGGAAACAGGAATCATGGGAAAAATGATCGATAGAACGTGATTTTTTCTAAAGAGTATGGTTCAAGATACCTATAATAGTTAAAATAGGTGGGTATTTTCTGCGGCGTGAAGGGTATTCTCGTCGGACCAAGCGAATCGGGCCCATGTGGGCAGCTGGACCCGGCGGACTGAGGATTTTTGGAGGACCAAATCATGCGTAACACGGGTATTTCCTTCTGGGGACATTCGGTGAGGATTCCGTTTGTGCTCCTTACCGTCGTGGCTCTCGTTTCGGCTGCCCAGGCCGGGACGCTGACCATTGTGGATCTGCCGGCCACAGGCACCGATGCCGCCATCGGCATCAGCGTCGACAAGATCTACACGCACACCTTCGACTTCGGGTCCAATGCCCCAGTCACTATCAACGGGGTTGCCTTCGAGCAGGGACCAACCGCCAGTTTCACTGCGGCCTTCAACGGCACAAGCAGGCAAGGTTTCGGCTATACGATTACGGATACCCGCTCCTCCGTTTCGATTAACATTCACGAGGGCAGCGACACCGCCTCGCAAGCAGACGGGGACTCGCGGGGGATGCTGACAGACATGATCTATCATGCTTCTTCGACGACCATCGGCGCCGGAGTTCAACTGACCCTGTCGGGTCTGACGCCGGGCATGATGTATTCGACCCGATATTATTATCGCTCCTGGGGCAGCGGCGCGACCGCCCGAACGATCACCATCCAGGGCGACGGCGGCCACCACGGCGTCTTCTCCGACGTGATCGACGTGGAGATCGACGGCGGCGGGGCCCACTACCTGGACTACACCTTCATCACCGACGACGCCGACGTCACGATGCGGTTCCTCACCAACGACAACAACAACGGCGTGCATCTCTACGGCATCACCAATGAAATGGTCCCCAGCGGCATGGCCATCAAGCCTGTTCCTGTGGACAAGGCCACCGACGTTTACCGGCAAGCCGTGCTGTCCTGGGGCGCCGGCGATGGGGCCGTGACGCACGACGTCTACTTGGGCTTCTCCGCAGCCGACGTCGATGCCGCTACTTCGTCCGATCCCAGAGGCGTGCTCGTCAGCGCGGGCCAGGAGGAGACCACCTTCGACCCGGGCCGTCTCGAACTGGGCAAGACCTATTTCTGGCGCGTGGACGAGGTCGGCGGAGCCCCGGGCTTTTTGGTGACCAAGGGTATGGTCTGGAGCTTCACGGTCGAGCCGGTCTCCTACGCGATTGCCGGCGCTTCGGTTACAGCCACCGCCTCCAGTGTCAGCATGGCCAGCATGGGACCGGGCAAGACCGTCGACGGTTCCGGCCTCAGTGCCAACGATACTCACTCCACCGCGGGCGAACAGATGTGGCTTAGCGCCATGAACGATCCGCAGCCATGGATTCAGTACGCGTTTGACAGGGTCTACAAGTTCGACAAGATGCTGGTTTGGAACTCGAACCAGGCAGCCGAGCCGGCCATCGGCTGGGGCGTCAAGGCTGCCACGATCGAGGTCTCGCTCGACGGCCAAACCTGGACGTCGTTGGGTGAGTTCGAGTTCGCACAGGGCTCGGGCGCAGCGACTTACACCGCCAACACGACCGTCGATCTCGGAGGCGCGGCGGCCCAGTATGTTAAGGTGTCAATCATCAGCAACTGGGGCGGGGTCGTCAAGCAGTACGGCTTGAGCGAGGTCCGCTTCTTCCAGATCCCGACGGTGGCTGCCAAGCCGAACCCGGTTTCCGGCGCTACCGGTCTGGCTCCCGAAGTGACCCTCTCCTGGCGTCCCGGCCGCGACGCGGGTTCGCACCAGGTGTATCTGGGAACCGACGCCGCCAATCTGCCTCTGGTCGCCACGGTGACCGAGAACTCGTATGAGACGGAAGTGGCCCTCGGAACGACCTACTACTGGAAGGTGGTCGAGGTCAACGACGCCCAGACGCCCAGCGCGTGGGAAGGCCCGGTGTGGAGCTTCTCTACCGCTCGCTCCATCTTGGTCGAGAATTTCGAGAGCTACAACGACAACATGGACGCCAATGGCGCGATCTTCCAGACTTGGCTCGACGGCTTCGAGAATCCTTTGAACGGCTCGATCGTCGGCTATGGCCAGGCTCCGTTTGCCGAAAAGACGATTGCTTTCGGCACTCAGTCCATGCCGTTCGAGTATGACAACACCACCGGCGCCTCGTATTCCGAGGCCGAGCGGACCCTCGACGGCCAGGACTGGACCCGGTTCGGGCTCAAGGGCCTGTCGCTCTATTTCTTCGGCAACCCAGCCAACACCGGCGCCGGAAAGCTGTACGTCAAGATCAACAACACCAAGGTGTTTTACGGCGGCGCGTCTTCGGATCTGACGCTGGCCGTCTGGATGCCCTGGACGATCGATCTGGCTTCCACCGGCGCCAACCTTAAGAAGGTGACGAAGCTGGCGGTCGGCGTCGAAGGCGCCGGCGCCAAGGGCAGCCTGTTCATCGACGAGATTCGTCTGTTCCCCAGCGTGGCCGGGACAGTGATGCCTGTCGACCCGGGTACGACCGGTCTGGTCGCCTACTACAAGTTCGACGGCGACGCCAAGGACTCGGCCGGCACGCACCACGGAACTCCGACCGGATCGCCGGGTTATGTCGCCGGCAAGGTCGGCCAGGCCCTGAACATGACCGCCGACGGGCAGTATGTCACCGTTCCGTACTCCGCGGACTTGGCGATGAACACGTTCACTGCCGCCGCGTGGGTCAATGTTTCGAATGTATCGGCTCTCCGGGCCATCCTCGGAACGCGTTTCAACGGCGACAACACCTTCGATATGAAGGTCGAGGCCACCCGCGTCCATGGCGACATCGGCGACGGCACCGTCTGGCTGAACACGTCGGTGGACGTCACCGCATCGCAAGGCGGCGTTCTGCCGACCGGCGTCTGGCACCATATCGTCTATGTGATCGACGATGCCAGCGATACCGCGAAGATCTATCTGAACGGTGCTTTGGCGTCGACGGTGACCTTCTCCGGGACGCCGCTGTTCATGAAGGCCGGCCAGGAGTTGCGGATCGGCAACTGCTCCGGCACCGAGTACATGCACGGAATGATCGACGAGGTTCGACTCTACAACCGCGCCCTGTCCGATGCGGAAGTGGCAGGCCTTGTCGGCCGGCCGGGACCGGTGTACATCGCTCCGTGAGTTGACGGGGTGACTTGCGAGTGGGCGGATTCGGTCACCGCTCGATAAGGTAATGGGGTATTCGGGGTGCCGTGGGCGGCTTTGGAGTTTGGACAGACGCCCACGGCACCCTTTTTTTGTCAAAAGTCAACGGCCCCGGGCGAATTTCGTGTCGCCAGGGGCCGTTTTGAATCTCTGGGGTTTAAGTCGGTCGAATATCACGGACCGGTGACGACGAGCTTGCCCGCCTGGATGACTGCGGTGTTGTTGTTCTCCCTGGCCTCCAGAACGAAATCATCGGGATCGATCAACCAGCCGATGTAGTAGCTGCCTGGGGGGATGTTGGTCGGAAACGTTCCGGCCCAAAAGAGCTCGGAGATGCCGCCGGCTTCGATATCCATACCGATCAGGCCGATGAAGTAATCCTCGTATGTGATCTCGTCATCGAGTGAGGCGTAAATCTCGACGAAGAAATAGCCGGACTGGCTGCCACCACGGTTGGCGATCATACCAGTGATGGCCAGGCCCTGATTGGCGACTCCGGCCGCAACGCTGGGGGGAGTGAAGCCCCGGTAGGACTCGCCGGCGTCGTACAGGTCGGGTTTCACAATAGGCTCGATCTCCTTGCAGGACATCCACCATGCGGATTTGTCGCGATACCAGCCGATCGGCAAACAGCACGTACAAGTTTCATCGTCGTCATGACCGTTGGTCCACAGGTCCCAACTGACCAGGATTGGTGTGCAAGGGTCATTCGCGTTGCAGCAGATCACCTTGCCGCCGGCGTCGATGAACAGGCCTTCTGCGCCGCCGGGTTCGTCTACGAGCAGTCGAACGCGATCGCCGGGGGTGTAGGCCGGAACGCAGCAGCCGGTCAGCGGACAGGGCAAAAGCACCGAGTGCAGGATAACCGCGGCAAGGGCCTTCTGACCGCTGGGGGCCGAGGTGACAACCAGCCCGGTTGGCAGAGCAGCGTAAGGGGCAAACAGGCCCGAGACCAGGAATTCCCCGCCGGTTTGAGGCATCTGGGACGCCGCCAGATCGGGCAGGTAATATAGCCCCTCATTCTTGATGAACAGCCCCACGCCCAGGATTTCTTGGCATTGATCGGCCGAGCAGATGCGCAACTCCTGCACATCGCCGCAGTGGGTCTGAATGCACTTGGCGAGATCCCGCACGGGGACCCACCAGGTGGACGCCGGCGGGAAGAGCCCTGTCAATCGCTCGTTGCAGGTCATATAGTCGTTGGGGTCGCCGCCGTTGGTCCAGAGATCCCAACTGACCAGGACGGAGTTGTCCGCCCGGGCATTGCAACAGATGATAGTGCCCGAGGCGCCTCGCGGCAGATCCACGGCGCCGTTGGGATTGGACTCGCCGATCAGGACGACACGGTCGCCGTACAGGAACCCACAGACAAACGGATCGCAGCAGGAATCGCCGGTCCATTTGTAATCGGTCAGAATCGGATGGTAGACATCTCCGTTGAATTGGGGGCAGTCCCGTCGGTCCTCCGGAGCGGGCTGACTGGCATTGAGAAGCCCGCGGACCCGAACGCCGTTGCCCGGTAGGACCACCGGCCACTGCTCGAAGAATTCCGGTCCGATGAGCAGGTTGAACCGTTCCCCGTCCTCGGTCACCAAGGAAGAACACCCTGCTGCATCTCGATGCAGGATGCCGACCTTGTCGAACACTCTGCCCAAGAGAGTGGTTTTGGGGTTGACCCAGGTCGCGGAACCGGCAGGATACGGCCCGACAGGCGACGTGACGCAACGTCCTTCGTCGTCCCGACCACCGGTCCAGAGGTCCCAGCTTACCAGGAGGGACCCGGTGCAGTCGGCGGTGTCACAACAGATGATTGTGCCGCTCATGCCTGCCCTGAGCCCCTCGCCTACCGTCGGGGCGTCAGCGAGCAGGACTACGCGGGTACCCGGCGCAAAACCCGCAGGATACGTCGGACG
>JAGPGT010000117.1:3861-11644 GCA_018055905.1 Phycisphaerae bacterium | reverse complement strand
CGAAGCGGCTTCGCGTCCCGGCCGCCAACTCAGTTCGGCGTCGAGATCGACGCCGGTGGCGCCGACGGCGGGGACGGGCTGGCGAGCCTGGACCGGAACAAAGAAGAACCGGACTTCGCTGAGGCCAACCGTCGGCAGACCGCCCCAACTACTGTTGATCGTCAGCTTCACGTACTTGGCTGCAACCCCACCGAAATGAACCGTTGTGTTGTATGTATAGTTGGGTTGGCCCGAGGCTCTGGCAAACTGGGGCACGTCTGCCAACTCCGTCCAAGCGGCACCGTCGAGTGAGTATTCGACCTTGACATCCTTGGCCCCAAAACTGATGAAACCTTCAATCAACTGATTGGAGTTCCAGACCCACATTTCATGCAGCTTGTAGACCGCGTCGAATTGGAACTGAATCCAGTTCGGTTGCACGCCGGCGCTGGTCCACATGTGCGTTGCTTCGGTCGAATGCTGATCGTCCGCGTCGAGTCCGGAGCCATTGACCGTATTCTGCGGTCCCATGTTCGCCTGGGCGCTGGAGGCGGTGGCGGTGACACTGCGGATCGGATAAGCATAGGGTTCGGCGGTAAATGTCCAAACGGTGCCCTTGGCGACTTTGCCGTCCACACCGTTGACCTCGTCGACGCGCCAATAGTAGGTCTGACCGTAGACGAGAACGCTCTGGGGTTGATAGGCGGTGTCGGTTTGGCCAGCGCTGACCGCGTCGGCCAAAACCGCGTCATTGACGTCGGCAAAACTGGTACCCAGATACACGTGATGCTTCGTTGCGCCCTCTCCTGCGGTCCAGCTCAACTGAACATCGCGGGGCACGTCCATGGCGCCGTCTTCCGGAACAGGCGTCCTGGCCAGCGATCCCGGGATCCGCGACTTGACCGCCACGCCCAACATGTTCCCGCCGTGACCTTCGGTGCAGCCCCCCAGCGTGATAGTGCCGGGTTTAACATCCAACGCAAAAATGGAAAAGTATTGGTTGATACTTCCATCGGCGGACTCATCGATGCCGATGTCCTCGCCGGTGTCGACAAAACCGAGGTTGGTCAGCCATGGCATCCCGGTGATGTTGGGAGCCACCCCTTTGCCGCCTGCAGCTCCGCCCATGCGGTTGTCGACGAAGACGTAGATCGTCGCGTGCCTGGACACCGTCACGTCGAGTTCGTACCTTGACTGGTTCTTGTTGTCGTTGGCCAGCAGGATGTACTCGGCGCCGAGCACGAGGGCCGGGACATCCTTGTAGATATGGACCCGATCAAGGAAGGTGAGAGAACCCTCCGCCAGCGGAGCGGCCCCCACCTGCGGCTCCTCGGGGGCGTCCGTGTCTGTGTTGCGATGGGCCAGCCCGGTGATCAACTGGGCCTGCGCCGAGCCGACCAACAGGCCCAGCGCCAACACCGATAGAATGAATGATTTCCGGCACATACCTGTTCTCCTTCGATCCCACACACACATGAAAAACGGTTGATGCGACCGCCCGACGGGGAAGGATCACATGAGGTCGGCCTTCGATGTGGACGGCGCAAACGTCAGCAATCGACCACTCAAGCGTTCCTGGATTGAATATGCCGGCGGGTTCCGGGCTCGCGAGGACCTGCGGGAATGAAATGCACGTTATGCGAAGGAACACAGGGCCATCGCCATGCCGCAACGGCAGCGGCTCACGGGAATCCGCCCCACACTTTGCCCTTGTTCGAGAACCGATTGTGTGGGCCCCCCAAGGCGTGGGGCCCATACTGTCGCTTCTGTGTATATATTGGTTCTCCTTCCTGCCCTTCGGGGCAGGAAGGAGAACCGAGAACTACTTCACACCCGGCACAAAGGCCGGAGACTTGACACGAGTGACTCCTACTTACCGATCGCAGCGATCGTGTAGAAGTTGTAGGTGGAATCCTGGGCGCCGAAGACATACGTCCCGGCGGCCAAATCGGCAGCGAACACGCTCATCGGACGGTCCACCGTGGCACTCTCGCGAATGTAGAGCTTCAGGCCGGTGTTCTTGAATTGACCGGCTTTGGCGAACGCGGCAACGACCTTGTCCACCGCGGCCTGCTGATCGGTGATGCGATCGTCGCAGGTAAGATACACAGTCGCCGCCCGGGCCAAGGTCACGGTGTACGTAACGTCGGTCTCGCCGGCCGTCTTATCCTGGTTGAACATCAGCACGTAGTCGGCGCCGATCAACTCCACAGGCGTATTGGCCCACGGATAGGGACGATCCGAGAAACAGGTAGCGCCGTCCCGAAGTCCACCGACGAGGAACAGAGGCGTCGTGCTGTCGGTGAACGCCGTGATGGGGGACGCATCGGTTCGGGTGCCCGGCTGGCCGTTGGCCCGCACGACAGCCGTAATGACCGGCGCCTGGGCGGAAGCGGCCACCGTGGAATAGAGGCCGATGTCGTCGATGTAGAGGGTGCCCTTGCTGCCGGCGCCTTCGACGCCGATCGTCAGACTGGTCACCTTGCTCAAATTCCCGGTGACCTTGGACAAGTCGATGTTCCACGCGGCCCACAAGGGTTTGGCGATATCGGCTGCATCGCCACTGTAGGAGACCTTCGTGCTGTTGATCTTCACATACAGCTTGCCAGCACCGGTGTTCTCGGCGGCGCCCCGGAAGAACAGCGTCAGACTCTTGATCCCGCTGGCGGTCCAATTCTGGGCGGGCTCGAAAGTCAGCGTGGCCTCGGAGGTCGCCATCTTCGTATTGTCGTACGTCATGGGCATCGACTGCGCACCACCATGAACGATCGTCTTCTCGGCAAACGGGGCATCCAGATGACCGACGACCGAACCGCTCTTGCCGTCAGTCATGCCGTCGATCCAAAACTCATAGATCCGCGATCCTTCGTCGTCGGTGTAGCTCTCGAAGTCGTCGACCACGAGGAATCTGCGAGTAGCGAAACTCCAGACATCACCTTCATAGACGCTCGTGCCATTGACCTCGTCGACGCGCCAGTAGTAGGTGCTGGCCAGGTCCATGGTCGCAGGAGTAAAACTGTGCTCAGCGACAGTCTGGGCCGCCACCGTACCGCCCGCGACCGCCTCTCGGTCCTTGCCGAAATACACTTTGTGCGAACCGGCTTCGCGTCCCGGACGCCAGCTGAGCGTGGCATCGATTTCGACGCCGGTGGCCGCATCGGCAGGCACAGGCTGGAAGGCCTGCACCGGAACATAATAGAACCGCACCTCGGCCAGACCACCCTTGGAGACGCCGCCCCAGGTGCTGTTGATCGTCAACTTGACGTACTTGGCGACCACGCCGCCGAAGTCGACGGTGGTGGTATGCTTGCTGGTGGCGACGCCGGGGGCCTGGGTGAACTCGGGCACGCCGGCCAGTTCCGTCCAGACAGACCCGTCGGCGGAATACTCCACCGTGACGCCCTTGGCGCCGAAGCCGATGAAGGATTCGATCATCTGGTTGGAGTTCCAGACCCACATCTGATCCAGCTTGTAGGGTTTCTCGAATGCAAACTGGATCCACGCAGGCGACACATCGGCGCTGAGCCACATCGTTTTGGGGTCGACCGAATGCTGGTCGTCAGCGTCAAGGCCGACGCCGCCGACGGTGTTCTCGGGTCCCATGGCTACCTGCGAACTGGAGGCGGTGGCAATGACCTTGGTGATCGGATAGCTGAACGGCTCGACGGTAAACGACCAGATGTCGCCTTTGGTGACCTTGGCGCTGGTGGCGTTGACCTCATCGACTCGCCAGTAGTAGGTCTGCCCATAGGCCAGACCGGCCGGTTCGTAGGTCGCATCGAACATTTCCTCGCCGACCGTCGCATTGGCGACCTCATCGAGATCCGTGCCCAGATACACGAAGTGCTTGGCGACGTTCGCCGGCGCGGTCCAGCTCAGGGTCGTGTCGCGAGGAACGTCGGTCGCGGCATCGGCGGGAGAAGGTTCCCTGGCCTTCGTCGGCGGGATCGCCTGGATGATGTCGATGAAACAGATCTTGGCATTGGACGCGCCCGGCGCCGGCTTGATTGACAGACGTCCATCCGTAACGACCACGCCGTTCAGCGTGTACTCGTCGAAGTTGTCTTGGCCGTCGGGGTCTGTGACGATGATGCCCTCGACATCCAAGGTGTTCGTCTGGTCGGTGTTGCTCGGATCGCCGCAGACGAAGAACAGATTGTACACGCCGGGGGGAAGGGCGATCTCCCACGTCTTGTCCGCGTTCTTGGAGAAATGGAGCAGCGTGTCGTACCGCTTGTCCGCATGGGCGTTACGCTCGCGGTCGTCAGCCGTGGCGTTGGCGCTCCAGCCGTAACTGTAACCGTTGCCGCGGTCGCCAAACAGTTCGCCCGAGTCCCTGAGGTACCCTGCCGGCACGGCCGCTGTCTCCAACTGGAAGTTGATCTTGACGACCAGTTGAGCACTGGCCCCCCCGCTCATCAGACCCAGGCCGATCAAAGCGAGCCAGACTACTGATTTCCGAATCATACTCAATCCTCCAAACCACGTTGTATCATTAAATCTCGAACCACACTGATTGATCCCTGGCGATATGCAGACACAAACACATTGACTCCGTCCCGGACTGCGTACACCATGAATGTCTTCGACAAATCCCCGGACTGGCTGTAGGAGACCTCCTAACCTAAACACCCTCTCAGAAAGAACTTGCGACGTGAAACATGCGGACATGACCTCTGTGCCGAACCTTCTTCACCCGGGCGCGCACAGAACGGGTTGGTGGATTCAAACCCTTTCGGCCCCCCTGCAATGCCAAACCCATAGCCGATCCTCCGGGCCCGCTGCGTTAGTGCGCACCGGGGAATGAAAAAAGACGCAGGTCATTCACCCTATTTGTACCACAGAAACCGCTGGAACCTCAAGGAAATTCGCTCAGGGACCGATAAGTTTCTCTCCTGCGGACCGTGTTTCGCCCAAGACCGCACGAGGTTTCTCTGCACGATCGGTCACTGTCCGGCGCGAATCGGCCATTCACCCGAGAGGCGTCGGCCATCAGAACCCATGTAGGTGGCTTCCAGGATATAGGTCTTGTCCCGTTCGACCCTCAGATCCAGGGTGAACTCGTAGGCTCTTAGGAAATCACGCCAAAACCTGTGGTTGTCGGCCGGACGAGTTAGATCGATGTCCGGCCAGATCATAAGACGTTGGCCCTTGCTCTGGGCAGAACGCGGGACGTATTCATACAACTCAAATCGCAACGAGCAGGGCGCCTTGATCGGAGATCCGAAGGCATCCACCAAAGCCACGTAGACGTTCAGTCTGGCGTCCTGACCAACGCCGCCGGCTCCGGTGATTTCACTTAGCGGCAGGATCGTGATCTTGGCCGGCCCAAACCCGCTGGGGGGCGCCTCAAAAGTCGGGACCACCTGGGTGGCACTTCCGGCGATCGGCGGCGCAACCGGCGCCAACTGCGGCGGCGTCTCGCAACCACCGCTGAAAAAAAAAGAAGTCAACAAAAGAAACCCGCAAAAAAAAGAATACACACGTCCACTCGATAGAGGGCGTGGCCCATTGCCTCGCAAGTCGTAAATTCTAGCTTGCCGATCCATTCACAGGTCCTCGTCCAGGATGTGTCCCAGGCGGCGTTTCTTGGTCCTCAGGTAGTTCACGTTGTGTTTACAGGGCTTGGCCCGAAGGGGAATCTGTTCAATGATCTTGATCCCGTACACCTCAAGCCGGCTCACCTTCTTGGGATTGTTCGTCAGAATTCGTACATTCCGCAGACCCAGATCCCGGCAAATCTGGGCGCCAATGCCGTAGTCTCGACGATCCGCCAGAAATCCGAGCTTGAGATTGGCGTCCACGGTGTCCAGCCCCTGTTCCTGGAGTTTATAGGCTCGAATTTTGTTGGATAGGCCGATTCCCCGCCCTTCCTGACGGAGGTAGATCAGGGCCCCTTTGCCCTCCTTCTCAATCATCTGCATGGCGGTGATCAGCTGATAACCGCATTCGCACCGCTGCGAATGGAACAAATCGCCCGTCATGCATTCGGAATGTACTCGGATCAGGACGGGTTCTTCATGCTCAATCGGCTGCCCCTTGGCATCGAGGTCGCCGACACCTCCTTTGCACAAAGCTAGGTGCGGCTCGGGCGACATTGAGCTTTCGTAGGCGATCAGTTTGAACTCTCCATAATCGGTGGGCAGACTGATCGACTCGAACCGCTTGATCTGGCTTTCCCGCTGGAGACGATATTCGATGAGTTTTGCGGTTGAGACGATCTTGAGACCGTGCTCCTTGCAGAACTCCAGCAACTGGGGCACACGAGCCATTGAGCCGTCGTCGTTCATGATCTCGCAAATGACCGCTGCGGGCTTGAGCCCCGCCAATCGAACCAAGTCGACCCCCCCCTCCGTTTGCCCGGCGCGAACTAGAACGCCACCGTCGCGGGCTCGCAGCGGAAAGACATGTCCCGGCCTCGCCAGGTCGCGAGGTTTCGCCCCGTCGGCGATGGCAACCCGGATCGTATGCGCCCGGTCGGCAGCGCTTATGCCGGTCGTGATCCCTTCGGCCGCGTCGATACTTACGGTGAAAGCTGTGCCCAAGCGAGCGGTGTTTTCCACCGCCTGCGGGTACAACCCCAGCGAATCGCACTTTTCCGCCGGCAGCGGCAGGCAGATCAGGCCCCGCCCGTACTTAGCCATGAAGTTGATGATCTCGGGAGTGATTTTCTCCGCCGCACAGACCAGATCCCCCTCGTTTTCCCGGTCTTCCGCGTCCACAAGAACGATCATCTTTCCTTGGCGGAGGTCCTCAAGGACCTCCGGAATATCGCTAAAACCTTGTGCTGCAGTTACTTCTGGCATTCCCTGTCAACCATCCTATCTGGAGTTTTCCAAAACCGACGTTGGACCGGTCTTCTGTTGCATGTACGTTGCGCGGGGGGTTCGGCACAACAATCATCACCAAGACGGCCTTGAGGCCGCCACAGGCGAGACGTAACTTAGGCCGAAATGCGGATATCGTTTTCAAACCACCCGTTACGCATTGACCGGCCTCGGCGCTAACGGCTTGAGCTTGCCGCCTGCGTCCGCTCGTATTGCTCAATATAGCGGGCTCCGTTGCGGATGTAAATGAGGGCGGCCAAAACGGCTGCCGCGCCCGCGGCCCACGAGAGCACGCGAACAAACCCGCGGTAACCGGGTATGACGCGATCCAGTTCGGGAGCCACCAACACGGCGATCACCATGCTCAGTTGTAGTGCGGTCGCCAGTTTGCCCGCGTAAACAGGTACAATACGAACCTGAGAGGTTATCAGATACACGACGAGAAAACCCAAAGTAATTAGGAGATCCTTACCGATAATCAGGACTACAACCATCGTGGGCAACGGCCAGCCGTCTACGTGGCCCCGTTCGGAGACCAGTAACAACGAAGCCGATGTGATCAGCAGTTTGTCGGCCAACGGATCGAGAAACGTGCCCAGTTTGGTGATTTGCCCCCGGCGACGGGCCCAGTAGCCGTCGAGAGCATCGCTGACCGCCATGAGAAAGAACAGTACGACCGCCACTCGACGCAGGAGGATCCGCGTCTCTTCACTGAACTGGGGATCATGGGTGTTGAGCATGCAACCCACGAATGGGGCGATCAACAGAATTCGCATAATCGTGATCCGTGTCGGCCAGCTCAGCCGCGATGTGTCGGCCCGCCTAAACCGACCCAACAAGTGTCTCTGTCCCCGGTTCTGAAGGTCGCATTCCATCTGGAACTCCGTCCATCGCTGGTCATTGCATCCGTCACCAGGTTCGTTATATTAAGGAAGCTACGCGGGTTGACAAGGGAGGATTTTCCCTCCGTCCCCGCG
>JAGPGT010000117.1:0-3761 GCA_018055905.1 Phycisphaerae bacterium | reverse complement strand
CCCGGTTCTGAAGGTCGCATTCCATCTGGAACTCCGTCCATCGCTGGTCATTGCATCCGTCACCAGGTTCGTTATATTAAGGAAGCTACGCGGGTTGACAAGGGAGGATTTTCCCTCCGTCCCCGCGAACCCGAAGATCCAGGCAGGCGGAGCAAACCATCATGAACGCACGAAGCCGGTTGGCACGAGCCTATTACGACCTGTCGGTGATGCTGGACGCGGGGGTCCCGATCATGCGCGCTTTCGACATCGTGATCGAAGGTCGCAGGGGGTATTTCAAGCGCGTGCTTTCGCAGGTTCGCGACTCGCTGTCCAAGGGCTCGAGCCTGGCCGAATCGATGGAAAGGCATCGCCACGTGTTCCCCACGTTGGACCGTATGCTCGTCGAGGCCGCCGAACACAGCGGCTCGGTGGGCCAGGTGTTCAAGATGCTCTCGGAGTGGCATGAATTTGTCCAGAGGATCGTATCTCGCATGCTCATGGGACTGGCGTATCCGTTCCTCATTCTGCACGCCGCAGCTTTCACATTCCCGTTGCCCAGATTCATCCTCGGCCAACTGGGCCTGAGGCAATATTTGCTCTCAGTCCTTGGGACGGTGGTCTGGCTGTACCTCCTGTTGTTCATCATCGCCATTCGAGTGTACCGGCCCGAGACGACACGCTTGATCCGCCTGCCTATGGATCACTTGGTCCTGAGAATCCCTGTTCTAGGGGCGGCCGTCTACCAATTGTGCATCAGCCGTTACGCCAGGGCGTTCGGCATGCTCTACAAAGCGGGGGTTCCCATATCCGAAAGCGTGGAACGAGCCGGCCGGGCGGTGGGCAATAAAGCCGTGGCAAGACTCTTCCGAGGCTCGATCGCCAGCGTCCGCAGCGGTGGCACGGCTTGGGAGGGCCTCTCCCCCCGGCTACCCAGCGAATATCGCCATCTCTGGCAAATCGGAGAAGAATCCGGCGAACTCGACCAAACCCTCGACAAGATCGCCCAAATTTCTGCCGACCGCGCGGACTTGTACTTCCGCGGGTTTGCGCGGGGGTTCCCGATCGTGATCTACTTCGTCATCATGGGGCTGATGGTCTACATGATCTTCTCGCTGCTCGCCCAGGCGTACGGTGACGTGCTGTCGTTCTGAGGGCAACCGACATCCGGGCTGACCCGCGGCCTTTTCCCCTCCGGTATTTGATGGACTTTTTCCCCCCGTGCGGATTTTATGCCGGTATCGACTTGATGTTCATTCGCCCGTTGATACAATTCAACCGATTTCGATAGAGGCTGACCAATGGCTGTTCTGAACGTCAATATAGACCATGTGGCGACGATTCGCCAGGCAAGGCGCACCGACGAGCCGGACCCCGTGTGGGCGGCGGTGGAGTGCGAGTTGGCCGGCGCGAATGGAATTACCGTGCACCTGCGACAAGACCGGCGACACATCAACGACCGCGATGTCCGTGTACTCAAAGAAACCGTCGCGTGCAAGCTGAACCTGGAGATGTCGCTGGCCGAGCCGATTGTCAAAATCGCCGAACAGGTCGTACCGGACCAGGTAACGCTGGTGCCGGAGAACCGCGCCGAGTTGACCACCGAGGGCGGTCTGGATTGTGTCCGGTACCAGCGGAGGGTCGCCGAAGTGGTCAAACGGATGCACAAGAAAGGCATCGTCGTCAGCGCGTTCATCACCGCCGAGCGGGACCAGATCGCCGCCTCCGCCCAGACCGGCTGCGACGCCATTGAGCTGCACACCGGCATGTACGCCAACGCCAAGACCGAGAAAGCCGCCAAGAGGCAGATCGTGGACCTCGAAGCCGGGAGGGATTTTGCCCTGGAGAATGGGCTGATCGTGCACGCCGGACATGGGCTGACCTATCGCAACATCGGCCCGGTCGCCCGCATCGAGGGGCTGTGCGAATTCAACATCGGACACAGTATCATCTCCCGGGCGGTGCTCGTGGGCCTGCGCCAGGCCACACGGGAAATGATCGAGCTGATCGATAAGCACGAAGTGCGCACCGCGTGAAGCGGACAGACAAATCGCCCGTCTTACGCAATCATAACCAACAGAAAAACTCAAACAATAAACAGGTAGATCAGGAGACGCGGAATGTTCACAGGGGCCATGGTGGCGATTGTCACGCCCTTCCATGACGGAAAAGTCGATTTCGAGACGCTCGACGAGTTGGTCGATTTCCAGTTGGAAAACGGCATCGACGCGATCGTTCCCGTGGGAACGACGGGCGAATCCCCGACGCTCACACATGAAGAGCACAAACAGGTCATCGAACGGGTCGTCAAGCGGGTGGCAGGCGCCACACGGGTGATCGCCGGCGCAGGATCCAACAGTACCGCCGAGGCCATCGAGTTGACCGCTTACGCCAAGAAAGTCGGCGCCGATGCCACGCTGCAGGTGTGCCCCTACTACAACAAGCCCACCCAGGAAGGATTCTATCAGCATTTCAAGGCAATTGCCGACGAGGTTGATCTGCCGATCGTGCTGTACAACATCCCCGGCCGCTGCGGCGCGGGCATGACGCCGGAGACCATCGCGCGCCTCGATGAACTGGAGAACATCGTGGCGATCAAGGAAGCCACCGGTAGCCTCGACCAGGCCAGCGAGATCGCCATGCGGTGCGACATCACGATCCTCTCCGGCGACGATTCGCTGACCCTACCCCTGGCCTCCGTCGGCGGTAAAGGCGTCATCAGCGTGGTGGCCAACATCGTCCCGGCGGACGTCAAAGCCATGACCGACCTGATCCTCGAAGGCGACCTGGTGAAGGCCCGCCAGTGGCATCGCAAGCTCTTCGCGTTGAGTAAGAACATGCTGACCCTGGCGACCAACCCGATCCCGATCAAGGCCGCGATGGCCATGCTGGACATGTGCTCCGACGAGCTGCGTCTGCCCATGACCCCGTTGGAACCCTCCAAGAAGACGGCCCTCAAGCAGACCCTGACCGACTACGGCTTGCTGAGCTAGCTCGATGACGCCAAAGTCAAACGAAAAAAAGAAGCCGCTCGGGCACGATACCGTGTCCGAGCGGCTTGGTGTTTTGGATGCAAGACCGATCCCCGGGCATCTCTGGGTCCGTCAGATCGTACGGTGTGCGGATGTGCTCCAATTGGGTAAGCGTTCGCAGCGTCTCCCAGCCCTTGCCGCTACCTTGCGACAAGACTGGACAAAAATGTGTGATTCCGGGGAGCTTCCTCACTATGCTACTCCTCTTGCTTCCCCCTTCGTCTTGAAAAAACCTTTGCACCCAGATCTCAACAAACCCACAGCCTCTGAGCAAATCCTCGCCCTTCATCGCGTCATCGCCTGGGAGTGACCTCGTCAAGGATGCATGTCCCCGGGGCAGGCTCGACCGGTTCTGCGAGGCGAAACTCGATCGAACCGCCATCCTCGGCCACTTCAATTCCGTAGGTCCGTCCGGCAATTCGAATCCATTTGCCTAAAGGCATCACCTCCGGCGTCTCCATCGGTCTGCAGAGAAACTGTGAATCGCCGCTGAAATCGATCGCCAGCAGATCGTACCTCGCATCCCGACCGTTTGGGGCGATCGGACCGAGGGCTTTATTGAACCGACCGTCGAAATCGGAATCCACCAGACCGATTCGATAGGTCTTGCCGTCCAGGGTGATCGTGCCGTCGCGGTAGAAGGCCGGCCAGAACGTCAGCCATTGCCCGTTCGAGCACTGGGCGTACAGCGATTCGCCCGTCGGTTCGGTCGCCCCTTGACGGAGAAAGATCGGACCGAACTCATACGTG
>JAGPGT010000343.1 GCA_018055905.1 Phycisphaerae bacterium | reverse complement strand
CCGCACCCGTGGCTTTGCGACGTCTGAAGACCGTCGCTTCCGTCCCGCCGCGGGAGCGGCCCGCCAAACTGCTCGAAGCCCTCAAAGGTTACATTGGCGACCGCTTCGGCCGCGTGACGGCCTCGCTAACCGCGGATGACTGCCGTGATGCAGTGGCCCAAGCCCTCGACGATGATGACCTGGCCTGTCGGTGTCGGGATCTAATTGCGGCCTGCGAAGCCGATCGTTACGCGCCGTTGGCCGCCGAGATCGGATCGGCGCAGGTGCAGCAAGCCATGGAATTGATCGAGGCTATTGAGAAACGGCTGAGGAAATGACGATTCGCAATGCCATCACGATTCTCTTGACGGGAACGATCCTGGGGTTTTGTGCCCCGTCGCGTGGAGCCCATGGTTCGGAGCACGAGTCACCGGTCGCCAGTCATGATCTCTCTACCCTGCTCAACCAGGCCAATGCGGCTTTCCAGGAGGGCAACGCGGCCAGCGATCCGGCCGCAGCGAGGCAATCCTACCAGAAAGCCGTTCTGCTCTACGAGAAGATTATTCGCGAAGGCGGTGTACGGAACGCGGGTCTCTACTACAACCTAGCCAACGCCTATCTGTTGACCGACGACCTCGGTCGAGCGATTCTGAACTACCGACGGGCCGAGCGGCTTGACCGCTCGGACCTGAACATTAAGAAGAACCTCGCGTTCGCGCGGAGCCGCCGGATCGACCGGATCGAAACCCCGACCCAGGAACGTGTTCTCGAAACGTTGTTCTTCTGGCACTACGATCTGTCGCTGCAGACAAAGCTTTTGCTGGCCTGCCTGGCCTTTGCGTGCTGCTGCATTGTGATGACGGTCATGATCTGGCGGGGTCGAGGCTCATTGGGTGTGGCCGTCGCGGTTCTGGCCGGCGCGCTGGTGGTAAGTCTGCTCGCATCGATTCTGATCGAGACCCACCGACAGTCCGCCGTGAGGTTCGGTGTGATCACCGTTTCGGAAATCGTCGCCCGCCAGGGCGACGGCCCGAACTATCCGCCCAGTTTCAAAGACCCTTTGCATGCAGGCACCGAATTCGAGCTGATCGAGCAGCGTCCCGGCTGGCTACACATCCGCCTCTCGGACGGCACCGAAGCCTGGGTGCCTCAGGACGCCGCCGAACAGGTCTGAGGGCAGGAGAGAGGGATCGCGGTTTTCGCAGATCCCACGCCAAAGAACCAGCACTGGCCATGGAGGATATTTTCTTCGGGATCTCTCACAGCTGGCGAGGGATCTCGCCTCAACGAACTCGATGCGGAGATCGGAGAAGGAATGCCGTGCCAAGCCGTCAGAAGTCGCCACCGGCGCTTATGCGCCGGCCGGGAGGGTCGGGGGATTCGGCACAATTTGGTTGACCGGCCGGGGGCGGGTCGGTAGGCTATCTCGGCTTTGCAGTTTCCTTGGGTGATTGGCAGGTTTGGGGAATACGAGTCCAATGAATACGTGTGTCGTCGGATTGCAGTGGGGTGACGAAGGCAAGGGCAAGGTGGTCGATATCCTTGCCGAGCGGAGCGAGGTCGTGGTTCGCTATGGAGGCGGGGCCAACGCCGGACACACTGTCGTCATCGCAGACAATCGGTTTGCCTTGCACCTTCTGCCTAGCGGCGCGATCCGCGAGGGCATTTTATGCGTGATTGCCAACGCGGTGGTGGTCGATCCTTCGGTGCTCATCGACGAAATCGACGGCCTGGCCCAGCGGGGGATCTCTTTGGCTGGAAGGTTGTTCATCAGCGAAAACGCCCACGTCGTGCTGGATTACCACAAACGCGAGGATCAGCTCCGCGAGGAGTCGCTGGGCAAGGCCAAGATCGGCACCACGATTCGAGGGATCGGGCCCTGCTATGCGGACAAGGTGGGACGAAGCTACGCAGTGAGGATGAGCGACTTGCGCGATCTGAAGGCTCTGTCCGAGAAGCTGCGGATGATTTTAGCGTACAAGAACAAGCTCTTCGGGGCTCTCTATGGCGCCGAGCCGATGGACGTCGAAGTGGTGATCGAAAATTGCAGGCGATACGCGGACCGGTTGGTTCCTTATACGACGGACACCACCGAGTTGCTGCACGCCGTGATCGGCGAGGGTAAATCCGTCCTCTTCGAAGGCGCCCAGGGCTCGCTGTTGGACCTGGACCATGGGACATTCCCCTATGTCACCAGTTCAAACTCCAGCTCGCTGGGTCTTCCCTCGGGTTGCGGTGTGCCGGCCAGGATGGTCGACAAATACATCGGCGTCGCCAAGGCCTACACGACCCGCGTCGGCGCCGGGCCTTTTCCGACCGAGCAGGACAACGCTATCGGCGAGTATATCCGCGTCAAGGGCCATGAATACGGCACGACGACCGGTCGGCCCCGGCGGTGCGGGTGGTTCGACGGCGTGGCGGCCGCCTACAGTATTCGCATCGGTTCGGTGGACTCCGTGGCCCTGATGCATTTGGACACGCTCACCGGCATCCAGGAACTCCAGGTGTGCCGGGCCTACAGCATCGACGGGAAAGAGACGACGTTTTTTCCCTCCAACATCGACAGGCTGGCGCGGGCCAAGCCGGTCTATGAGACCCTGTCCGGCTGGGACGAAGATCTCGGCAACGCCACGAGTTTTGCCTCCCTGCCGGTGGCGGCGCAGAGATATGTCC
>JAGPGT010000116.1 GCA_018055905.1 Phycisphaerae bacterium | reverse complement strand
AGCAACTGGGCTGCCGTGACATCCTTGTCTACCATAGATGAGGATATATCGCCTTACCCAGCTTCGCGCCAGTCAAAAATCCCTGCTTCACAAAATTCTTTTCGCCGCACTCCGTGAACGGCTACAGAACGGCTTTGATCGGTCCCTTGTATCCGCGATGATTCACATTCATGAAGATCGTCCTTCCGCCACCTTTGGTGGCCTGTGATGACATGATCTGTTTGTGGACGAAGATGCGTCGCTGCCGGAGGAGCCCCCCGGCTTGATTCCCATCTGTTGGACCACTGCGGCAATCGCCGCCAGCAGGTCTTTGACGTCGGACTCGAAGATCCGGCCGATATTGCCGATGCGGAAACAGTCTGCATCGGACACCTTGCCGGGATAGATGACGTAACCTCGCGCGTTGAGCCGGTCGTAGAACTCGTTGAAATCGAAACCGTCCTGTGGATAGCGAAACGACGTGATGATGTAGCCCTGATCCTCGGGAGCGAGGTACTCCTGGAACCCCATCTGTCGCATGCCGTGGACGAGGGTGTCGTAGTTGGCCCGATAGCGGGCGGCCCGGCCCTCCACGCCGCCTTCGGCTTCGATTTCGAGCAAGGCTTGGTGGAAGGCCAAAATCGCATGCGTCGGAGGGGTGAACCGGAACTGGCCGTCGGATTCCAGACCGGCCCATTGGCTGTACAGATCCAGACTCATGCTGCGAGCATAGCCGTTGGTCTGGGCGAGAGAGGCCAGCCGAGCCAGGACGAACGAGAATCCCGGGACCCCTTCGATGCACTTGTTGGCCGACGAGACGAGGTAGTCGATGCGACAGGCCGGCAGGCTCAGGGGGATTGCTCCGAAGCTGCTCATGGCATCCACGAAGTACTTCACACCCGCGGCTTGCGCGACGGCGCCGACTTCCTCGATCGGATTGACGATCCCCGTGGTGGTTTCGCAGTGGACCATGGCGAGCATCGCGACGCCGGGATGGGCCTTGAGTGCGGCGCGGATTCTCTCGGGATCAGGCTTGGCGTTCTCGGGACATTCCACGGCGTGCACCGGAATCCGGAGCATCGCGGCCATCCTGGCGATGCGTCGTCCGTAGGCCCCGTTGATCACCACCATCAGTTCCCCATCCCGAGGAATGGCGGAGGATACGACGGCCTCCAGGCCGAACGTTCCACTGCCCTGCATGAGGATCGCCGTGTAGCGGTCGTCGCCTTTGCCCAGTTCGACCAGCCGTCGGCGGACATCGCGGACGATCCCGATGAATTCATGGTCCCGCGAGCCGAGGTCCCTGAGCATCGCCTGCTTGACCGTGCGGCTGGTCGTCAACGGCCCGGGAGTGAAGAGGATACGATCCTTCCAACCGGATACTTGCTGTCCTATCTGCATATCGTCACAATCTCCTTGAGAAACGGTCCAGTTCCCAACACTCACAAATACCATCCCCCCGCACAAACACCGTCATAAGGTCGTTCCTACCGCCGAATACCGATGGCCAGCAGGCCGAACAACAGGCTCAGGACGCCCAGCAACGCGATCCCCGCGGTCAGACCGTGCGCGTCAAACCACCAGCCCAGGGGAAAGCCGGCCAGCGCCGCGCCGACGTACATCCAACCGTCCATGATCCCGGTTCCGGTGCCCGAGAGCCGCTGTCCGAGGATGTCGCCAGGCAAGCAGAACAACGGCGTGTGAATCCCCTGGATCAAACCGCCGGCCACGAACGTCACCACGCAAAGCCAGAATACTCCCATCGGGGCTTCGAGCAGGGATGCGCCTTGCGCCAGAACCAGAAGCGCCCCGGCGGTCCCAACCATGCCCAGAAGGATCGTATGCCATCGGCGACCTCCGAACAAGCGGTCGGAGAGAACGCCGAGGGTCACGGCGAAGAACATGCCGCCCCAGTCCACGAGCGAAGCGACGAATCCCGCTTTGACTAGGGGCAGACCGAATCCTCCCTCCGCCACCGGCGTCTGAAGGATCATGATGTTCCAGTTCAACAGGCCCCAGCGAATCCCATTGGCTCCAAAAGCGACCAGATACGGCGCCGCCATGCGTCGATGTGCGAAGGCCCGCCGGTATTCCTTCAGACCGATGCGCTCGGAATGCCTGTTCTCCCGGCGGGATCGCCAGGGGATTTGGAGGCCCACGGATTCAGGCGAACCGCGTCCCAGGAGAGCGAACAGACCGGCCATGCCCAGAAGAAACGCAGGACTCACCAGGAACGCCCCGCGCCAGCCGTATCGTTGGACCGACCAAGCGGCCACCGGCGCCACCAGGGCCCCGCCGAAATAGGGAAAGAAGTTGTACAGACCCATCCACCAGCCCCATTGCCGCTCGGGGAACCAGTTGCAAAGGATACGACACCCCGGCGCCCAGCCCATGGAGGAGAAATAGCCGTTTGACGCCCAAATCACGATGAACAACAGCAACGATCCGCTGAATCCGAAGAGGACGTTGGCGATGACCCCGCCAATGGCGCCGACGAGCATGATCGTCTTGGGATTATAGCGGTCGCCCAGAAAGCCGTTGATGAACTGGCCCAGGGCGTATGTCAGCGTGAACGCAGTCATTACCCAGCCAAACTGCGAATGCGAAAGAGAGAAGGTTTCCTCGATCGCCCGCGTGGCCGGCCCAAGGTTCTTTTTGCCGAAGTAGTAGAACAGATACAGCACGGCCATGCTGAAGAACGCGCGTATCTGCCAGAGAACCAGGATGCGTTCTCGTGGCACAGGACCGGCCGTTTGGGCTCCGCCGATTGTCGGGGACGTTGTCTGCATCGCAGCCACAGTACGCGGACGATATTAGGGTGTGATTGGGATTTGATTAAATCTGCGTTGCGTACGACAAACCCGAAGTTGCACGACAGGAAATAGAGAACTAACTCGGTCCTAATCCTCCCACAATATACGCCGCGATGATGGAAGCCATCAGTTGAATGCGCGGCATTCATCGCGCTCGCTCCATCTGCGAGCACGCAATCGTGGAATTCTGGAAAGGAGGAACAGGATGGGAAATCAACATTCGTGGCTGGCCTTGGTGTTGGCCGGATTGTTCGTGACAGGCGCGGCGACAGGAGGGCAAGGCACCCCCCTCGTGCTCGACGACTTCGAGCCGTATGGGGACGTCGCGCCGATGAGGATCTTCGACGCTTGGGTGGACGGCTGGGAAGACGCCGCAAACGGGTCGATCGTGGGGCACTCCGAGAGTCCGTTCGCCGAGCGGGGGGTCGTCCACGGCGGCGCCCAGTCCATGATCTTCCAGTACGACAACAGCGGGACCGCCAGGATCTCCCAGGCCGAGCGCACGTTTGACTCGACGATCGACGTCACAGCCGGCGGGACGCTGCAGGCTTTGACTCTCTGGTATCACGGCCTCCGCGGCAAAGCCGCCGCGATCACATCGGACCCCACAGGCACCGGTTATACCCTGATCGGCGTAGGCGCCGGGATCGGCAAGGCCCGCGACGAGTTCAGTTTCGCCTACAAGCAACTGACAGGCAACGCGACGCTGGTCGCCCGCATCGACAGCGTGGACAACACCAGCGGATCGGCGATGGCGGGTCTGATGATTCGCAGCAGCCTCGACGCCGATTCCGTTCATGCCACGGTCGCGGTGGCCCCGACGAATCGTGCGATGTTCGCTTTCCGCGGGACCCAAGGCATGAACACCGCAGTCACCAGCACCGCGGCACAGAGCTTCACGTTGCCCCACTGGATCCGCCTGACCCGCACCGGTCCCCTGATCAAGGCCGAGCACTCCGCCAACGGAACCAGTTGGTCGCCGATCAAGAGCGTCGATCCGATGGATCCCTCGCAGTTCGAGTTTTTCGGGATGTCCGATACGGTCTACGTTGGTCTGGCGGTCACGGCGGCCCGCGAGGACGGAACGGTCTGCAGCGCCAAGTTCTCGAATGTGACGATCACCGGAAACACGTCTGCCGGGCCGATCGCCCAGGTTGACGAAGTGGGTCTGGCCAGCAACGATCCCGGGCCTCTGTACGTAGGACTGGTGGATGCCGCCGGCAGGACTGCCTACGTTTACCAGCCCGCAGGGTCCGAGGCGGTTTTGACCGACAAGTGGACCTTATGGCCGATCGCGCTGAGCGAGTTCGCGAACGCCGGCCTTGACTTGAAGTCGGTCAAGAAGATGATTCTCGGCGTCGGCGATCGCGACAATCCGCAGTCCGGCGGCACGGGGGTCCTGTACTTCGACGATATCGAGGCGGTCCGCCGCATGCCCCAGACAGACATGATTCAATTGCTGGCGGAGGATTTCGAAGGCCTGCCACTGGGGCCGAACAAGGACGAGGCGACGCCCGGCGACGCGGTTTGGACGAGCGTCGCTCCCGCGGGCTGGACTCGCGACATCCGTGGCGTGCCCAGCGCGGGCGACCCCGCCCACGGCGTCGATGAATGGGAAGGCTGGACCTTCGCCAATCAGGCCTGGTGGGCCCTGGCCGGCGGTGACCAGCGCCGCACCGAGTTCGCCTTGGCGATCGGTACGGTGGCTGTTGCCGACTCCGACGAGTATGACGACAAGGGCGATCCGCAGGGCACTTACAACACCTTCCTGAGCACCCCTGCAATCGACGTCTCCGGCATCCAGGCCGGCGTGGGGACCATTCTCCTGCGATTCGATTCGAGCTGGCGGCCCGAAGACGCTCAGAAAGCCACGATCACCGCCCGATTCGACAGTGGCGATCCGATCGAGGTGCTGCGTTGGGAATCCCCGATGGCCAGCCCCTTCTATCATGGACATCTGACCAGTGAACTGGTCACAGTCGCCATCGACCGACCGGCCGGGGCTAAGAGGATGACTCTGACGTTCGGGTACTTCGATGCCAGCAACAACTGGTGGTGGGCCATCGACAACGTGGAGGTCCTGGGCGCTCCCCGACCCCGAACCGTCGCGCTGTACGAGGATTTCGACGGCCTGACGCTGGGACCGAACGTCGACGAAGGCACACCGGGCGCCGTGCCCAACGCCTTCACCCACACCCCGCCGGTGGGCTGGTCCGTGGACCGCAGCAGCGTTCCCGGCTTCGGCGATCCCGCCAACGACGGCGTCACCGAGTGGGCCGGCTGGTCCTTCGCGGAGAAGGACTTCTGGATCAACACCGATCATCAGAGACGCGAGGAGTTCACCCTGGCCCGCGGAAATGTTGCGGTTGCTGACTGTGACGAATGGGACGACAAGCCCCACACCAGCAAGGGACGGATCGCCGAAGACCCGTACGACACGTATATGACGACGCCCGCGATCGACATCTCCGCCTTCGAGCCCGGCAGCGTGCAGCTCAAGTTTGATTCAAGTTGGCGGCCGGAGTACGATGACAACTACCACCAGACGGCCAACATCACGGCCTCCTTCGACGGCGGCGAGCCGATCGAGGTGCTGCGGTGGGAGTCCAATCCGTCGAGCTTGCACTTCAAGAACGACAACTCGACCAATGAGACCATCGTCATCAATCTGGACAACCCCGCCGGCGCACGGACGGTCACGCTGACCTTCGGCCTCTTCGACGCCGGCAACGACTGGTGGTGGGCCATCGACAACGTCGAAGTCACCGGCCTGGAGAAAGAAAAGATCCCGGTGTTCGTCGAGGACTTTGAGGGGTTGCCCTTGGGGCCCAACAAGGATGAGTTGCTGGCGGGCGCGGCCGTCTGGACGCCTGTTCCCCCGGCCGGTTGGACCCGCGATAACAGCGGCGTGCCCAACGCCGGCGACCCCGCCCACGGCGTCGAGGAGTGGGAAGGCTGGACCTTCGCCGACCGCCTGTGGTGGGCCCAGGCCGCCGAGGACCAGAGACGATCCGAGTTCACGCTGGGGATCGGTACCGTGGCGGTCGCCGATTCCGACGAGTACGACGACAAGGGCGATCCGCAGGGCACCTATAACGCCTTTCTGAGCACGCCGGTCATCGCCATCGCCGGCATCGAGGCCGGTTCGCTCGAGCTGGTCTTTGATTCGAGCTGGCGGCCGGAAGACTCGCAGACCGCTACGATCACCGCCTCCTATGACGGCGCTCCTGCGATCGAGGTCCTCCGCTGGGAGTCCAAGTCGGGTAGCAGCTACTATCACGGTCACATGACCAACGAGCATGTGGTCGTCGCACTGCAAAACCCGGCCGGGGCCAAGACGGTCATCTTGACCTTCGGATACTTCAATGCCGCCAACAACTGGTGGTGGGCGATCGACAACCTCGTCGTGCAGGGAGTCCCCGAACAGAGGACGCGGCGTGTGTTCTTCGCCAACTTCGAGGGCCTGCCGCTCAGGCCGGCGCTCGATGAGGCCGCTCCCGGCGGTCCGGAAGTCTGGACCAAGACGGCCCCCGCAGGCTGGGTGGTCGACGACAGTGGCGTGCCCGGCGCGGGTGACCCGGACAACGATGGCGTCACGGAGTGGGCCGGGTGGAGCTTCGCCAACAAGGACTGGTGGGTCTTCGTTGCCGCAGATCAGAACCGTTCGATGTTCACAAAGGGCATCGGCACGGTGGCCATCGCGGATTGTGACGAGTGGGACGACAAGCCCCACCTGCCGGGCGAGTACAACGCATTCCTCAGCACCCCGGCGATCGATGTCTCCGGGGTGGACGCCGGGTCCGTGGGACTGCTTTTCGATTCGAGCTGGCGCGACGAGGCTACGATGACGGCGACCATCACCGTCTCCTACGACGGCAAACCCGCCGTCGAGGTCCTGCGATGGGAATCCGTTCCGGGGCATCCGAACTTCCACGATGACGCCGAGAACGAGACAGTCACCGTCGACCTGAAGAAGCCCGCCGGAGCCAGAACCATGGTCATCACGTTCGGCCTGACCCGCGCCGGCAACAACTGGTGGTGGGCCATTGACAACCTGCTGGTCACCGGCTCCTCCGGCGGCGTCACCAAGGCCTTGTTCACCGAAGACTTCGAAAGCGTGCCGCTGGGCGCGCCGGTCGATGAGGCGCCCCCGGCCGTGGGTAACTACTGGACCGACGTCCCGCCGGCGGGCTGGGTGGTCAACGACGCCGGCGTTCCCGGCTCGGGCGATCCGACGACCGACGGCGTAACCGAATGGGCCGGCTGGTCCTTCGTCAACAAGGACTGGTGGGTTCAGGTGGCCGAGGATCAGCAGCGTTCGCAGTTCGTGTCCGGCCAGGGCATCGTGGCGGTCGCCGATCCGGATGAATGGGACGATCTACCCCATGCACCGGGCCTGTACAACGCGTTCCTGAGTACACCCTCGATCAACGTCGCAGGGGCCGAGGCAGGCTCCTTGCAGCTTGCGTTCGATTCGAGCTGGCGTCAGGAGGGCACGCAGACCGCCAGCGTGCTGGTTTCCTACGACGACCGCGACCCGGTGGTGGTCATGCTCTGGGGATCCGAGGGCGGCAATCCCACGTCCTTCAAGCCCGACGCCACGAACGAGCGGGTGACGGTGAACCTGGGTAATCCCGCCGGCGTCAAGACGATGGTCATCACCTTCGGCCTGACCGAGGCCGGCAACAACTGGTGGTGGGCCATCGACAACATCGAGGTCGTCGGCACGTTCGTCGAATGACTGAACCCTAAGAACAACGCGTCGTGAGCCCTCTGGCTCATGCAAGTTCATGCAGTTGGAGGGCCGTCCATCGAGGGCGGCCCTCCGGCGTTTGCATCGCTCCCAGAACGGACAGGGAAAACGATGAATTAGCACAACCTTCATCAAAATCCAACAGTGCCCGCTATAGTCAAAGGCGAGAAGAAAAGGAAAAGAAGAAGGGAATCCGAGAGAATGACAGGAGTTTCGGTTATGAGAAAGCACGATGCATTCACATTGATCGAGTTGCTGGTGGTGATCGCCGTCATTGCGCTATTGATGGCGATTCTGACGCCTGCCTTGGGCAAGGCCCGGGAGCAAGGCAAGAAAGTCGTCTGCACGGCCCACATGAAAGGGCTCGGCGTCTCCCTGCGGATGTACGTGGACGACAATCAGGGCAAGACACACAACTCGCCCAACGTGGGCCTGTGGGACAACGCTTACGAAGGGCTGCCAGTCGTGAAACCCTACGGCCCGAACGACAAGAACGCCTACTGGGGAATCGCCTACTATCCCTACGCCCAGAATAAGAAGATCTTCCGGTGCCCGAGCACCAAACGAGTCGACGACTGGCCCGAGTGGGGCTGGGGGATCGCCTACCAGAAGTACTTCAAGTATTGCTCCTATGGCATCAACGGATACATCACCTGGAACAGTAAGGAGAATCGGAATATCAAGATCGACCACGACTTCAAGCGTCATGACGAGGTCATCGCCTTTCAGGACCACGTTGAGCAGAAACTCGAGGACAACGGCGACATGCTCCACATCCAGGCCGGGAAGTCCATCAACCTGACGCAGTGGCGCAACGGAGGCACCCTGGGGAACTTCCCGGAGGCGATCCAGGAGATCTTCCGGCATGCGGGCGTGTCCAATGTCTGCTGGCTCGACGGGCACGTCAGCGGAATCAAGGAAACCACGGGGGAAGACGTCCCGCAGTATTGGTATACCGGCGTGCGGCCGGCTCCGTGAGACCGACGAGACTGCACGCTCCCAGAAAGCGAAAGGGCTATGTCATGCATACACCATGTTGGCGACGTGGGTTGATCGTTGCGATGGGAATCCTGGGCATGCTGGGCTGCAAACCGAAGGAGAACGCTTCGACCGTCCTGCCGGGAGCCGCGTCGCCTGAGAGCGCCGCTGTGGTTGCCGCGATGACTCGCGGGATGACGTCCATCCCTTTGAAGAGCCTCTCCCGCAGCCATATCGGCAAAACCTGTGTTGTGGCGGCGCAATCGCCCGAGGGCGGCACGCGGATCGTCCCGCCTCCGCCCCCAATGGGCATGGTCTACATCGCCGGGCCGACCACGGTGTACAAGGGACAGTTGCACGCGATCTCGGCCGACACCGTCGAGATCCAGGCACCGTATCCGTCGTCGGGCAATATGAAGACCATTCCGATTCCGAAAGCCCAGATCCAGTCGATTCACCTGGCCCCATGACCACGAGGCACTTGCCACGACGGGGAGACGAACGCGTTGCGAGTCATTCAGTCTGCTTCAGAACATCCCCACTCCTCCAGTTCCGCTTCATCGGCCTCGTTGAACGGCTCCGGGTCGTGGCTCTGGAGAATATGATCGACCATGTCGAAGAAATCCAGACAAGTATACGTGCAAAGATAACATCGCCAGCAGTCGCCGAAGTACAGGGGCAAAGATCGGCGATGCTGGATCAGGACAGAAAAAGCCATCAACTCCGCCTCGTCAAGAAAACCATAAGGGATCGTCCTTCCCGACCCGAGACCGGGGGGATCTGTGAATCGCAAACCGTTCATCGCATAGCCGACCATCGGTACTCCTTGCTCAGAATGTGTGCCAGTTCATCCGTGGGCAGGTGGACAACGTTTCGGTCCAACGGACGATGATCATATCGACCTTGTGTTAGGCGGCGATGAACATTTCCTGTTTCTTCCGTTAATCTGTGTTACACATCAGAATTGATTCCGATAGCCGTTCATGGACTTGCGTCAATGGAGCAGTGAGGGTGCGAGTTTCAAGGGGGAAGTCGGAGCCGTCACTTGAAACTTCCTCCGACTTTGGTTCTGCGCCAAACGAAGCCAATTCCGTCGGGATCGCGGGCTCTCGATCGACGGCCAAGCCCTCATCGGCGACTACCGTCGCTGCGGCCTGACGCATCAACAATACCGCACTGCGCAGAAACATCTCGCCAGTTGGGGTCTGGCCGCGTTCAAGCCAACAAGCCGGGGAACGGTCGCAACTCTCCTGGACCACAGGATTTACGACATCAACGACACCCCTGCCCAACAAACAAACAACAAACAGACAACAAACGACCAACAAACAGGTAACAAACAGCCAACAACTAACAAGAATGATAAGAATGAAAAGAATGAAAAGAAGGAGAAAGCAGAGCTCCTCTGTGAATTGCTTTCGCAATGGATTCGACGGAGATTTTCCGCTTTGAACCCCTAGCATGGAGGGGGATCCGCAATCCGAGACACCGGCCACGGGTCCCCCGCCAGGCAGGCATAGGACGCCGTCCATGCTGCTGGCGAAAAGCGCAAAATCTCCCAGGCCCGCCCACCTCGGTCATGCCCGGATCAAAATGCGTTCTTTACGAGGGACTCATAAAAAAACGGGAGATTTCCTTGCAGTTCGCACGGTTGGTTGTGGTATAATGGCTCCCGACAGGGAGGCCGCTGGACCCAACGTGTGCGAAGAAGGACATCCATTGATCCGCCGGCCCTTGGGAAACGACTATGCCCAGACAATCGAAGATTTCTCCCATTTGCACCCATACGCAAAGTACTGAAGGAGACATTCCATGAAGAGCCACCCAACCCCCTCGATGACCACCTTCCGATCCATCCTTCATATCCTTAATATAAACTTTTCATTCCTATCATCTCTCTTAATAGGGACTGTCCCTATATATGCTAAATTAGGATTAGTTGGATTAACACTATTTTCTCCATTATTATTAGCAGGTAAAGCTAATGCAAAAGATATTGAGGGCTCTTTGTGGATAGATTATTATGTAGATAGTATTGGCGGGTACACTTGTGGTTTAAATTTTATTGAAGGGGCAAAAGACGGTTGGGATAATTTTGATTTTGCTTATTATGAGTTATCTTTTCCTGATGATGCGCATGTTAAGGGTGTTGGAAGTATTGAAGGAAGGGAAGCTGCTGGAGTTTCTTATCCGCCTCTTACTGATACTATTGGAAGTTCTGGTGGAACTTCTTTTAATGGGAGCATTGTTGTTAATAGTGGAAAATCTATAACACTTGATAATGCTTCAAATTATTTAAAATGCTGGTTTCGTGGTTTAGAAGGTTGTAAGGTTTATGTTAATGGGCAGGATATATCTACGAATAGCACTGTTAATTTAGGCACTCTTACTGGAACATTTGGAGAGGGAGAGCATCCAACTGCGACTTGGACTGTACATGTGGAATATGTTGGGACTAATGGTGGAGGCGAAGACCCAACTGAACCTAATGAAACTGGCGAGACTAATAATGATGTTGAAAAACCTGCGCCTGGAAGGCTTTTAATTGAGAATGTGATAAGCAGGTCATCTCAAATTACTTCAGTAGAACTTGCTCTTGAAGATGGAGCAACTGAAGGCATCAAAGAAGGAGAGGATACTTTATACCCTAGATTTACTGGGATACCTCCTGTTGCAATACTTTCTAGAATCGGAGAAACTTACCTTACTGCAGATAAAAGGCCCAATACCTCAAATTCAAATTTCTTTTTGGAGCAGGTATTTTTTTCTCACTCTGGATCAGCATATAATCCATGGACCCAAGAAAATTCTCTTGTTTTTACATTTCCAGAAGAAAACGGAAAAATTAATGAGAAATTTCCTGGAAGAATATTAACTTTACAGGAATATGTTCCAAGTATAAATGATCCAAATATTCCGGACCCTAATGCTATGACTTATCCTGTTTATTTAATTAGGGATTTAATTGAAGATGGAAACGGCGTTGGAGTTGTTAATCTTTCTGATATGCCAAAAGGAACAATTTATGCTGGAACATGGCATAATTTTATCTTAAGAACAGATGCTAAAACTGTTCCTCTTGCAATTGCTGATTTTGATTCTAATGGAAGGGTTGATAGCAATGATGTTTCTATGCTTGAATCTGCTCTTGGGCATGTTGGAAATTCCAAATATGATATTGCCGGGACAAATTCGAAGGGCA
>JAGPGT010000115.1 GCA_018055905.1 Phycisphaerae bacterium | reverse complement strand
GAAAGTTTCCCCGGCGACACCTCATCGGTCCGAAAAAACACGGGCGTACGATGCTGATGGTCAGTAAGTTTCCGATGATAGTTCACGCCGAGATGTTCAGGCAAATCCTCCACCACCATACGGGCAATCTGAGGATCGCACTGGCCGTTTAGGCTCGCCCGAAACAACGCGAGCGTCTGCTCCTGAAACCTTTTGATCACGGCGTAACGGGACCGAAAAGCCTGGCACTCGGAGTCTTCCATCGGGTAGGACCGGCATGCGATCAACGCGGTCCATCCGACATCGATGCCGCAGGTCCGGTTAATATCGTCATCCAACTGCTGATAATAATCCCGGCAAGAAGGCGGTCTTCCAGGCGCCGTGTTCGCTGTTCCGGAGTCTCTCGAATCCTGCAGTGACATCTCAGTTCCTCACTTTGATCTGAATTGTGTCCACGCTGTGGTTTTGCGGAACAATTCCCGTCCCAAAACACAACAATGAGAAGCGATCGCCCTGGCGCGAAGCATATACGGCCCCCTGCGATTCTGTCTTTCCTTGTGACGAATACATGTTTGCAGTCCTCCAACCCAGGAGTCCTTGATCCCGGTTCTCTTTGCAGCTTCCAGAATATCCCTGAGACGAGCGACGGCTACCGGTGGGATTCGTTGGGTTCGCAGCTTTCGGATGCCTTCGTCGAGCGAAGGAACACCGAGACAACTCGGAGGACGTACCCCCATCGCAGCAAAACACAAAGCCGTCGCGACGCACCGTAGACAAACCCCGCAGTTGCGGTCCTTGTGCGCACCCTGCCAGCACACACGAAGACGACACATGGCCTCGTCCCATTCGGAAACACTCTTGGCTTTCTGAAGACGGGAGACCCCGGCGGCATCATAGACGATGGAAAAGGAATCGCTTGACAACATGGGATCAGTCAGAGGATTAGAACCCCAGGGAAACCGCAACGTATTGTACGCATGCGAGCTGGCGACCAGGCCTGTCGAAAACCCCTTGCTGAACAGACTCAGACAGGATGCAAGCGCGGCCCCATGGGCGTCTTCCCAATCGTCGCCAAGCTCCCGGAACGTACACGCCATGGCGATCAAATCCAGGCCGACGCTCTGTACGATCGCCCGCGAGTTTTCCGCAGCTCTCCCAAAAACATCCGATTCCTGAAGGGGAATGTCAAAACCGTGAACCATCACCGCGGCCTTGAGGGGTCGTTTCAAACGACCACAATCCCCGCGCGTGTGTCTCCAAACGGAGAAACAAGAGTCCAACCCCCCGGAAAAAGCGATCAACGCCCGGTCCGTTGCAGGAGTGGCTACGCGCACCTCTTGATCAGGAATCACATTTACAACATGATAGCAGTCCGGACGCCAGCAATGCCAAGCCGTCTGAAACTCTTCGAGATTGCGTAGGAGCCCATGGGATACAGAACCATGTACCCTCAGGTTCGCGGCATTTCTCATCGCAGTGAATATCATTGCGGTTACAAACGGATCGGCCAGATCCGTCACACAAGTCAGACGTTCGGAGGGAATGCGGAAGGAAAATTCCCGCCGACCGCCTTTCATGCCTTCCAGGATCGCGAAAATCTTGGCGGTATGATTGACCGTCTGCCAAGTTTGGGGCCAAATGTGTAGATCTGGTTCCATGGTACAACAACCATCATGGGGTCCTGGGGGGCCATCCGATATCGTGTCCTTGACCACTATCGCTCAAGCATGCACAAAACTTAACAAGATTTATCCCTGGACGCCTGCCTGTGGAAGCCGGCCGGTCGCAAGCGTCCGGTAAGAAAATCAGGCCTTTGGAGTGTCCACAAACAAATCTACCCCCATCGGCAGGGGATTCAATCGAAATAGAAGCCGCAGGTGTCTTTGGTAATGTGCTCGGACTCGGTCCTGGGGTACTTGCGACAGTTCAATGGGCGAAGAGGATAGACACCACAGTAGCCTTTGCCGTCGCCGTTGGCTTTGAGGAATGGGCACGTAACCGGCAGCCGGCAGCAAGCCCCGCAGTGGATGCACTGCCCTTTGCGTCGCGGCGAAACCGGCAGCAACGAGGTAAAGGTCCTCTTGATCTTCGCCATCCAGGTGTTTCGTTTCGTATCGGCCATCAGGGATTCCCCGGTCGGATTTATTTTGGTTCGATGGCCCCCTTATATCCGCTCCGAGGGGGCCGGGTCAATGGTGAGAGCCCGGCCGCTATCGTGCGGCGTCGATCCGCCGGGTGAGGACGCCGTAGAGGGTCTTCTGCATGTAGTGGAGTGTGTGGAATTTTTCGGGGATCCACGCACCGTCGAAAAACTCCTCTTCCGCCGAAGCATAAACGACCTCGCAGACCAGCAAGTCGTGTGTTTTGACGGTGAACTTCTCCACGATCCGGCACTCCAGATGCCCCGCACATTGAGCAATCCACGGCGGTTCCACCAGCTTGGCGGGCTCCAGGGTCAATCCGGCCTGCTTGATCTTGTCCCCCTTGCGACCGCTGACCGTGCCCAGCAGGTGCGTCTGTTCGATCAGCTCCTCGCCGGGAACGTTGATGACCAGCTCGTTGTTCTGCTGAATCAGCTCGTAGGTGTATCGCGTATGGCCCATCACCAGCAGGACCAGGCAAGGGTCGGCCGTGTTGATCGGCGTCTGCCAACTGATCGTCATCGCGTTGGCTTTGGCCATGGTGCCGCCGGTGACAAGCACCACACATCCCGGCTCGATCACCCACTTGGATTGATTCAGAGGGATTGCACGTTTCATCGGTTCCTACCGAAATCCAGGTTCGGCCCACCCCGTCGGCGGGCATGTGTCCCCGACATTTTAGCTCGGTGGCCGGGCAAAGTCAAACGCGACATTTCCGTTCTTGCCATGGACTCGACAACTCCATAGACTGATCGTCATGATATACTTTTTGCTCTTTTCGCTCGGCGTGGCCGTCGGTACGTTCGGCACACTCATCGGCGCCGGCGGCGGATTTATCCTGATGCCGATTCTGCTGCTGGCCTACCCCGGCGCGGATGCCGCGACGTTGACCGCCCTCTCGCTGGCTGTCGTGTTCTTCAATGCCACCAGTGGGACTTGGTCGTACGCCAGGATGAAACGTGTGGATTTCCAGTCGGCGTTACTGTTCCTGTTGCCGGGCGTTCCCGGCGCGATTACAGGCGCGTTTCTGATCCACCGGGTACCCCGTAATGCGTTCAACTTGGTCTTCGGCCTGTTCTTGCTCGTTGGCGGAGCCTTCGTCTTTCTTCTCACATACCTGCATAATGAACCCAAGCCTTGGCTGAGGGCCACCTTCCGCCGGACACTGGTGGACGCCGGGGGAACGCGGCACACATACGCCTACAATCTCCCGCTGGGCATGATGCTGAGTTTCGCCGTGGGCGTGGCCTCCAGCATGCTCGGAATTGGCGGAGGCATCATCCACGTTCCGGCCATGGTGAACCTGCTGGATTTTCCGGTCCACATCGCCACTGCGACGAGCCATTCGATTCTGATGGTCATGTCGTTCGCCGCTACGGCACTCCACATTCTCGACGGCACCCTTGGGTGGGAGGAAATGCCTCGCGCGTTGGCGATCGGGGCCGGCGCGGTCGGCGGCGCCCGGATCGGCGCGCGATTGTCCAGCCGGATTCACGGACGATGGATTATGCGAGGCCTGGCGCTGGCGCTGACCATGGTCGGCCTGCGAATCCTGATCCCGGCCTTCGGCGGAGGATGACCCGTCGTGGTGTTCAGCCAAACAACTCGTCGAATTTTCCTGCGATATCAGGTTGCTCGCAGAGGGTTTGGCCGATCAGGATGGCCCGTACGCCGAGGGATTTGAGCTTCTGCACGTCATCGCGGGTTTTGATCCCGCTTTCGGAGACCAACTCCTCGCCGTCTTCAAGCAGGCTCATCAGCCGGGCGGTCGTGCGGATGTCCACCTGCATTGTGTTCAGATCGCGGTTGTTGATCCCCAGTACGCTGTAGCCCCTCTTCGGAAACCCGATCAGACTGCGCACCGCCAACAAGGTATCCACGTCGTGGACTTCCAGCAACACGGTCATGCCCAGTTCGCCCGCCGCGATCATCAAGTCCATCAGAGCACCTGACGTCAACGCCTCGCCGATCAGAAGGATCGCGTCCGCTCCGGCGGCCCGCGATTCGTACACCTGCCACATGTCGACAATGAAGTCCTTCCGCAGGACCGGTAGGGACACCGCCTCTTTGACTTGGGCGACGTATTCGAGCCGCCCCTGAAAATACTTTTCGTCGGTCAGAACGCTGATTGCATCGGCCCCGCAGTTCTCATACGTCTGGGCGATCGCCACAGGATCGAAGTCCGGGCGGATCACTCCGGCCGAAGGCGAGGCTTTCTTGACCTCCGCAATCACGTTGATGCCTCGCACATTTCGCTTGGTGACCGCCGAAAAGAAATTCCGGCATTGGGGCAAACCGGCGATGCGCTCCTGGAGTTGCTGGAGCGAGGTCTGTGATTGCCGTCGGCGCACCTCTTCCCGCTTGTCCGCGACGATGGTGTCCAGAATAGTACCCAAATCAACCTTCCTTTTCGGTTCCCATCTGGTTGACCACGCTGACAAACCCCATATGCAGATCGGCCAATGTATTCTTAAGCATCTTCTGTTCTTCGGGCGTGAGGTTGCCCTTGGTCTTTTCCGACAGCATATCGAGCATGTCGATGTTGTACCGGGCCATCTCCAGGTCCGGTTCTCGCTCCTCCTCTCCTTGCACGCGAATCAAGCCCAGGGCGAACAGCGCCTGCGTCGCGAGCATGCTGACGAGGGCCGCAAAGGTTCCCGGCGGCAGGGGCCCCCCCCGGGCCTTTTCTTCGGCTGCCTGTTTTTCCTTTTCCTCTTTTTCCTTGGCGGCCAGAATCTCCTTTTCCCGCTGTGCCTGCTGTTTCCAGTCCTCGTCGATGATGAGTTTTTTCTCTTGGTCTGCCATCGTCACCTTCCCTTGTACTTCTTCATGCTCCGGTCGATGTCGCGTTTCTGGGCCCGCTCGGTGATGCTCTTTCGCTTGTCGTACTGCCGCTTGCCGTGGGCCAGCGCCAGTTCGACCTTGGCCATTCCCTTGCTGCTGAAGTACAGTCGCAAGGGCACAAGCGTAAAGCCCCGTTGTTCGAGCTTCGTTCCAATCCGGTGTAGCTCGGACTTGTGCAACAAGAGCTTTCGCTTGCGGCCCGGTTCGTGGTTCATGTGGCCCGCCTGCGGATACGGCGCGATCTTGGCCCCTACGAGCCAGCATTCGTTTTCGAGCATCTTGGCGTACGAACCGGTCAAGTCGGCCGGCGCGGCCCGCAGCGATTTGACCTCGCTGCCGCGCAGCTCGATCCCGGCCTCATACTTCTCTACGAACTCGAAGTCGTGGTAGGCCTTCTTGTTCACGGCCGCCGGCATTTGTCTTTGTTTTTCTGACGGGTTCTTCGCCATAAAGACCATGATAGCCGCCAGCCGCGGGATTGGCAAGCAGCGGCCGCCGTCCTATCCGACCGCCGTTGTCGCCGGCCGGGTCACGCTTGCCACGGCCGCCGTCGGCTAAGAGGGGCGGTCAGGATGTCTCGCGCGATGATCGTGTCCTCGCGGACTTGGAAATCGAACATGCCGGCGCAGACGAAGTCGGCGCCGTTCTCAAAAGCGTAGCGGAAACCCTCCCGTGGATGGATCGCCCCGGCGGCCATCACTTTGTACGCGATCCAGGGCTTCTTCACCGTTGCCATGAACTCGACTGTCTGCTCGGGTTCCAGGCACCAGATGTTGTCGTGTTCGGGCCGGCGGTTCGCCGACCAGTACTGGTGGCTGTGAAGGGTCTTCATGTAGAAGTCGGGATCGACGCCGGCCTTTTCACAGGCGATGGGGACCGCGACCTTGTGGCCTGCGACCCCCGCGAGGACGTGCTGATCCTTGGCGAACTGCACCGCCTCGGCGATCCGCTCCACCCTGCCTTCTGCGACCAGCGAGTCGCAAACGCCGCCGTGGACGTAAACGGCGACCGCCCCGTGATCGACCGCCCGTTTGATTTCATCGAGGCTGTTGTCCGTGACCTTGACCTGTGCGATCCACTGGAGCTTTCCGCCCCGTTCGTTCCAGTATTTCGTGATCAGGCGGATGACGTGGTCGTCCAGACGCAGAACCGCCGTGTTGACACCGCACTCTTCGCACAACTGCCAGGTCTCGAAGACCTTCTCGTCGGTGAAGTACTGCCGTAAAAGGCCGGACACGTAGATCAGATCCCGGCTGTGCGCAAAACCGCTCGTGAGATTGCCCCCGACGATCAGTCGCGTCACGTCGAGCGGTCCCAGTTTGCCCCTGGACAGCGCAGCAGGCGATTGGGACGACCGAACCTGGGAGGACGCGGCTGTTCCCACAGCGTGGGCCAGGAGAGCCCGTTCTTCAAAACTGAACGCGATCCCGAGGACAGAGCCGGCCAGGGATCTTCTGAGAAAGTCCCGACGATCCAATCGATCCGACATGCCGCACCTCCATCTATTTGCCTCTACGATTCATTTTTCTGAGAGATTCATTCTATCCACATCAGCGATTGATTTGAAGCCGCCAACAGCAGTGTTTCACAACGGACAACAAGATCCATCTCTGTACAAACGCCGTCCGAACGATACAATGGCGGCTCTGCCCATTCCGACATGTGTGCGGAATCGGGGCATTTTCCTGTCGTTGAAAGGCCTTTATGAGTCATCGTGCGTCGGCAACGGACATCTACAAGCTCTTGGGCATTCCGCGCACAGGCCTCTCGGAAGCCGAAGCCCAGAGCCGTCTGCAACAGCACGGTCCCAACGAGCTCCAGAGTGTCGCGAAGTTCAAACTGCTGACGATGATCGTCTCGCAGTTTTCCAACATGTTCCTGATCCTGCTGCTGTTCGCCAGTTTTGTGTCCTGGCTGACCGGCGCCGGCTCCGATGCCCTGATCATCGCCGCAATCGTTCTGGCCAACGCCACGATCAGTTTCATCCAGGAGTACAAGGCGGAACAATCACTCCAATCCCTCCAGAGCATGATGGCCGACCTCACGCACGTGGTTCGCGACGGCATGATCAAGCGAATCCCGGCGAGATTCGTCGTGCCGGGCGACATCGTCCAGGTAGAAACGGGCGACCGGATCCCCGCCGACGGCGTGATCCTCGAATCCATCAACGGCATGATCAATGAATCCTCGCTGACGGGCGAATCGGTCCCGGTGATGAAAAAAGCCGTGAGCTCCGCCTCCTCCCTCGGCGACGAAGAGAAGGCCTTCGCCGGCACGACGCTCAGCTACGGCCGCCTGACTTTGCTCGTCTCTCAGACGGGGATGAACACGCGGATTGGCAACATCGCCAAAGTGACCACCGACCTTGGGTCCGAGAAGAGCCCCCTGCAGGTCGAGCTGGACACCATCGGTCGTCGGATCGCTCGCGTCGCCGCCGGCATCTGCCTGGCGGTTTTCCTCATCATCACCATTCAGCACGACCTGAGCCTCACCTCAGTGAAAGACGCCTTTCTGTTCGCAATCGCTCTGGCGGTGGCCATCGTACCCGAGGGCTTGCCCGCGACCGTAACCATCGGCCTGGCCTTCGGCATGAGGAAGATGGCCCGCGAAAACGCAATCATCCGTAAACTCTCCGCAGTCGAAACACTCGGCTGCACAACCGTCATTTGCACGGACAAGACCGGAACTCTCACCCAGAACGAAATGACAGTCCGTGCCGTTTACGCGGGGGGTGAGTATCTCAACGTCTCCGGTGCGGGCTACAATCCAGAGGGCGACTACTCAAGGGAGACAGGCGAGATCCTCGAGTCGACCGGCGAACCGTTGTCACACGTGCTCCAGTTGGCGGCGTTGTGCAACAACGCGCACTGCACCGCCCATACCGCAGTGGGCGACCCGACCGAGATCGCCCTGTTGGTGGCCGCGATGAAGGCGGATCTCGATCCCACGTCGCTTCGCGTGCAATACCCTCGACTTGATGAACTGCCTTTCGACTCCGATCGACGTATGATGACGACCGTCCACGAGTCGATCAACAAAGGCGAATTCTTCTCGGCCACCAAGGGTGCCCCCGACCGCATCATCGAGCACTGCACCCGATTCTTCGACGGCCGGACCGTTCTCCCGCTTGATGAAACCACGGTCCAAAGCCTTCTGGCGATACGATCGCGGATGGCCACCGGCGCGATGCGCGTGCTGGGGTTCGCGTACAAAGAGCTCAAAACACCCGACCCCCAACGACGCGGTGCGCTCGAAGAGGACATGATCTTCGCCGGGTTCATCGGCATGGCCGATCCGCCGCGACAGGATGTCGAAGAGGCGATCCGCCTGTGCAAGAAAGCCGGTATCCGGGTGATCATGACGACAGGCGATCAGAAAGAGACCGCGCTGGCCGTCGCGAGAGAGACCGGCATCATCGCCGACGGCGAGAACGGCGTGATCCTCGCCCAGGAGCTTCGCGCGATGGACGACGCGCAACTCGACCGCGCCCTGGAGCGGGTGAACGTCTTTGCGCAAATCTCTCCGGAAGACAAAATGCGTTTGGTCGAGAGCCTCAAACGTCAGGGCGAGATCGTCGCCATGACCGGCGACGGTGTGAACGACGCCCCCGCCCTCAAACGCGCCGACATCGGCGTCTCCATGGGCAAGAGCGGAACCGACATCGCCAAGGACGCCTCGAAGATGGTCATCGCAAACGACTCTTTCTCCTCGATCGTCACCGCGGTCATGGAAGGCCGGGCGATCTACGACAACATCAAGAAATTCATCCTCTACGCTTTCTCGGGCATCACTGCGGAGTTCTTCGTCGTATGTTTCTCCCTCTTGCCCGGCGTAGGACAACTGCTCAGCGCGATCCAGATCCTCTGGATCGATCTGGGCACCGAGGTGTTGCCCGCCCTGTCGCTGAGCATGGACGCGCCGGCGCCGGATATTATGGTACGAAAACCCCGCAAGAGACAGGACCGCTTGATTGACAAGGACCTCCTGATGCACGTCGGCTTCAACAGCGTCGTGATCACGATCGGCGCCATTGCGATGTACTTCGGGTATCGGCACATCGGTTCACCCGAGAAGGCGGGAACGCTGCCGTTTGTGTCGATCATTCTGTTCCAGATGTTCAATATCTTCAACTGCCGCAACCCCAAGGGTTCGATCCTCAACCGGACTCTCTGGAAGAATCCCTACGTGCTCGGGGCCGTGACCATCTCCACGCTGTCGACAATCCTCATCGTGTCGTTTCCTGCAACGGCCGAGATGTTCCACCTGGCGAGGCTGTCGGTCGCGGACTGGGCGATCACCGCTCTCGTGGCGGCCTCGATCATCGTCCTGAACGAGATCGCCAAGCGGCTCGTGTTCGGCCGTCCGACGAATCGCGTATGAGGGCTGACACCGCGCATCGACCGAAAAAAGTACACGCATTTCATTGCCCACCACGGAGTGGGTCCGAGAATTACCACCTTTTGCATCTGCTGAAAGAACGGTTATCGGCATCTTCCGCAGCCAGCCGCTGGCGGAGGCTCGCGTCTTGATTCGAAGGACCCAATCGGATATCCTGAAGGTACAATCAGACCGGGGGTCTGGCCGCACATTGGGGGTGATGAAAGCACATGGTCTGCGGACGATCGATGCGTATGAGATCGCTGCTGGTCTCGGCGGTGCTGGCTCTGCACCTGGCCGCCGGGGCGGGCGCGGACATCCCGCACTTCGATCTGTGCATCGAACAGACCCCTGCCAAGGCCGGCAGGGTGACCCCCGATTCGGGAACGCACCGTTTCTCTGCCAATTCCATCGTCACGGTGGCGGCCGAACCGCAGCCGGGCTATCAGTTCGCCTACTGGCTCGGCGACGTGGCCGACCCCAAGGCCAAACGCACGACGGTGAACGTGGATTCGCCCAAGGTCATCGTGGCGGTCTTCAAACGAGCGGAAAGGGACCTGTTTCGCAATGGCTCCGGCGGAGGCGGAGGGGCGGATCTGGCTGTGACGGCGCTGGACTTCACGATTCCCGGCTGGAGCATCCCCGGCGGCGTCTCCCAGGATAAGCCCGATATCCCCCCCATCCATACGCCCGAGCCTGCGACGTTCGCGATGCTCGCGCTGGGCGGGCTGGCCTTGCGGCATTTCAGAACAATCGGCCGCTGTCGAGGAGGAAGGTCACCGGGCCGTCGTTGATGCTCGTCACGTGCATGTGAGCGCCGAAAGACCCCTTCTGGACCGGGACATCCTCCGCCGCGATCAACTGGGCGACCTTCTCGTACAACCGCTCTGCAAGATCCGGCTCGCCTGCTGCGTCGAACCCCGGCCTGCGGCCCTTGCGACAATCGCCGTACAGAGTGAACTGACTGACCAGCAGGACCCCCCCGCCGATGTCGATCACGCTACGGTTCATCTTACCCGTTTCGTCGGAGAAGATGCGGAGGTTGGCCAGTTTCTCAGCCATGAACTGCGCATCGGTCTCAGTGTCCGCTGTGCCCACGCCCAGGTAAACCAGGAGCCCCTTGCCCACCTGCCCAACAATCTTGCCTTCGACTTCGACTTTTGCTTCAGTCACACGTTGTATCACAGCTCGCATTACTTCTGGCTCTCCGTATCGAAATGGAACCACACCACGCCGCGATAGACGCCGGAGGCCTGGTTCTTCTGGCTCTGTGGTCCGAGCACTTCCGCCTTGTCGAACTTCGTACCGATAGGCGGGATGCCGTGCAGCAAGGCGATGCCTGTGTCGGGCACGTTGACCTTCGTGTTTGCGGGAGCGGGACCATCGTTCGGACGATAGACGCCCAGGAACAACTCCGGCGTCTCATTGACCATCGTAATCGTTCCCTCCTCGGTCGTGAAGACCGCCCAGCGCCAATCCTTGTAGTAACCTTTGAACTCGGGGAAATCCCACGTGACGCCAGGAATGTCGTTCTTGTAGCGATTGCTCCAGACATCGAGGACGCCTCCTTTGAGGCGGTTCTTCCACACGCGGTACGGCCCCTCGCCCAGGAATCGCATCGACCGCATCTTGCTCTCGGGATATTCGAACGCGATTCCGAACACGTCGAACCGCCCTTCCAGCGAGAACTCGTACTCCAAGCGGACCCAACCCGTTGGACATACGGTCCACCGCACGTGCTTCATATCTCCCTTTCCTTCGGCTTCGACAACGATGTCCTGCCCCTCTTGGCGGGCAACGAGTTTTTGTGTTCCGCCAACGCCGCCGATCAACTTCGGCCCCCCTGCAAAAGAGATCGATTTGCCACGCACGGAAACGTCCAACAGTTCGGGCTCGTCCACGTCGAACCGCAGAGCCAGGACATCCGTCTTGACGTGAATCCCGTCGGCCATGGGCGTCATCTGGGCTGCCCTGCTCCCATCCTTCGTCTCAACGATCTTGCGCTGATAGTCACCGGGTCGGCGTAGGTCCCACGACCATGTCCAGACCTGTCGCCCCTCGGGGTCGGAGGCGATCAGTTGCACCGCGTCGGCATTACTGCGGTTCTCCGGCAAACCCAGCGGGAGGATTCCTTTCGCGTACGGCCCGACGTCCGGGCCGGGGAAGGCGTGGCGAAAGAGGATCTTGTGACCATCGTTCGCGTCGTTCGGCGAAGGGAATTTCACGAGCCTCACATCGAACGTGCAATCCGCCAGGTTCGTGAAGTCGAAGCGGTTCTCGACCTCGACGGTGTTGGCGTCGGCCGCCAGCGTCTCGGCTGCGATGTGGATCGGCGACCAGATCTCCTTGATCGTGTAAAAACTGGCTTCCTTCTGGCGGTATGGGCCGAGGATGCCGTC
>JAGPGT010000342.1 GCA_018055905.1 Phycisphaerae bacterium | reverse complement strand
AACCCATCCGGACAGACGACGGACTCCACGCGGAGATTGGCGGTGTTGTTGCGGATGCGAAGCACCTGCGGCTCCGACTGCTCGCCCGGTGCGGCGTAGAAGCCCATCGACGTCGCGTCCACTTCCACCACCGGCTGTGCCGGCTCGATGTTCAAGACGCATTCGGTAAACACGCAGTCGCGGTACAGCATTCCCGTCGGGATTCGATACCAGGCCTCCGTGATCGCTTTCGGGTGCTCGCTGCCCCAGCCGAAGTTGAGATGGTATTCGCCGTCGGTGTTGTATCCGTCGCAGACGACCGCGTGGCCGCCCCAGCCGTCGGGCGGACTGAAGCTCAGCAGCGCGGGCCTGGCGTTGACCATGTTCTCCTGGAGGACGAGAAGTCCGGCGTCCGTGATGGCGTCAAAAAGATCCGCACTGTAATAGCCGAACCGTTCGACCAGGGCTTTCTGCACTGCCGCGGTCTGCGCACCCGATCCCTCGCTGCCGTAATTCATCTTCACGGCCAGACCGCAGGCCAGACTCAACGCGGCCATATCTACTTCGTCCAGGGCCTGGCCCTGCGAATACTTGGTGCGGATCGTGTCCAGGTAGCCGTTCACTTCCGTAAAGGTTGGGAAGTCGTACAGATCGGCATCCGCATCAAACTTCATGCCGCTGCGGGTCGTGTAGGAGTCGCTGCCGGTGAATGTGATATCACAGAGACGATGGTAGTGGACAATCTGAGAATACGCGGTGGCTACGCATCCGACGTACGACCGCAGACCATCGATCGGGTCCAACGGGCAGAACATGTTGTAGGGCTCGTCCTGTCCCCAGGTGGTCTCGACCCAACCGCCGCTCGACGTAGTCCCTTCCGGCGGCCACTGCTGGAATGTGGTGACCCCGCCGTCCTCGGTTTCTCCGGCCGCGAGCAGGCCCCACAACCTGGCGGTTTCCGCATTCTTAAGTTCGGGATTGTCCGCTAGGGCCTTGGTCCGCAGCTTCAAGTCCATCCGCAGCAGGCGGCCCAGAGGATTGGACTTGTCCGCATCCGCTGGGAACGAGGCACAGAAGGAATAGGCGATCACCGGCGCGATGTCCGTATCGGCCGAAAGAGCGATGAACCCTCGCGGCTCCAGATCCGCCACATAGGCGAGGATTGCCCCATCCTCGTCGCGGACCTCGCGAAAGCCGGCGGGCGTCGCGGCTGCGGCCAGGGCTCGAATCCGATTCTTGTCCCCCCGTGCCGACAGAGCCGACTTCCCTTTAAGGAATCCCTCGGTCGCCTTCTGCACCTGGACCAGATCCACCGATTCGGCGAAGACCGCCGAAGCGAAGAACAGAGATGCCAGAACAAGGATGATGCCAAACGACCTTCTCCCGCCGACGTACGCCATAGTCCCAGTCTCCAGTTTTACCCTGTCCTGCCGCCAACAGCATCCACCTCACATACGAAGAGTATCGTCATTTTCACTCGCGATCTTGCCAGACCGCCCAACACCGAGCAATCCGAACTTCCACACCCAGCCGACGACTCGCACATCGTCCTATAATAGCAAGACTCAGAACATTCCTCAACACAACCGTGCGTATGAATCAACCTCATCGCCCGGCGTCCTTCAGGTATCCCAGAAGAGAGCAATCCGCGTGCAAACGGAGGCCGTCAATCACGCACGCCGCATTGATCCGGGCGCCGAAGGCCGAGGTGTGCGTGTGCTCTCCCGGCGGAAAGCATAAGGCAGTCACCCGCGGCTGGCCCATCTGCTCATACCGGGAGGCGATCATCTCATTGAGATCGACAAAGGGAACCCCTTCGGCCCTGGCCGTCTCGGCCGCCCACAAACCGTAACTCTGCGAGGCCCGGGCTACGCGGCCCTCCGTCCAATTGTTCCTCGGGATCGGCGAGCATACGATCGGCGTGGCGCCTTTGAGCCGAGTGTCCGCGATGAGTTTGCGGAGGTACCAGCCGTAGGTGTGCACGACCTCGTGCTGTCCGGTGAGCAGATTATCGATCTCTTCGATCTGGTCGCCGATACCCCAGATCGTTCCGCGGGCCCGGCTGTTGTCGTTGACTGGCCCGGCGTCGTTGTGGCCGAACTGCATGATCACATAGTCACCCGGCTTGAGGTCAACCAGAACCTTGTCCCAGAAGCCCTGGGTGATGAACGTCCGGCTGCTGGTACCGCCCCAAGCGAGGTTGCGGACGTTGATCCGCGTGCGGTCGAAGAAGTCCGCGATCGGAGCGCCCCAACCCCACTGGCCGTTCGCACCGTTGCCCAGGCTGCCGGTCCGGACGGTGGAATCGCCGATGAGAAACAACGTCGGCAGATTGGAGTCCACCGGCGGCTGCGCCTCAGGCATCCAGGGGCGGGTCAGGACCTCCTCGGTCTGCTTCATGACGACGTTCTCGCCGGAAGGCGTCACGGCCTGGCCCAGGGGCGAGAGCATCCCCGTCAGCGGGCAACCTTCCAGAGCCTTCAATCCCGAGACGACCAACGCGGCGTTGAGGTTCGCTCCTTCGGCGCTGGTGTGCGTGTGGTCCTTGGGGAAGAGCGCCGCCACTCGATCGGCCCCGAGCAGCTCGTACTGGTCGGCGACGATGTTCGTCAGGTCCACAAACGCGACGTTTCCGTCCTTGGCGATCTGGGCGGCCCACCCGCTGAACCGGCCCGAACCGCGTTCCACTTTGCCGT
>JAGPGT010000114.1 GCA_018055905.1 Phycisphaerae bacterium | reverse complement strand
GTGATCGATTCCATCCGAGCCTCGATTCGAAGGCTGTCGCCCGGGACGACATAGTCGAAGAAGACCGCCTTGCTGACCTTGGCCAGAATGACCTTTTCCTGGAAGTTGCGGGCCTCGCCGACAAGAATGCCGCCCGTTTGGGCCATGGCCTCGACCATCAGGCATTCCGGCATGATGGGAAAGCCGGGGATGTTGTCGTGCAAGTGTTCCTCCGCCATGGAGACATTTTTGACGGACACCGCACGACGTCCGCTGTCGAATTCGACGAACTTGTCGATCCAGATCCAACGCATGCTGCAGTCCGGTCCGTCCTTAGGCCACGTTCAGGCGGGTTGCGACATAGTTGACGATGGCATTGACAGTGAACAGATCCGCCAGCTTGTTGATGTCGGGGTTCTTTTCAAACTCGCTCAGATCTGTGTGCGGAACCCTCGCCCTCAGCTCCGCAAGCCCTTTTTCTGTGAGCTTTCCGTTGCTGACCAGGTCGGCATTGTTGAGCAGTCCTTCCACTGGGAACAGTTCTTCTCGCGGCACTTTCATTCCGAACGCTTTCTCCAGGCGGAACACGATGTCCAGGAAATCGATACTCTCGGCCCCCAAATCGCCCATGAGCGTCGCGTCGGCCGTAACTTCTTCAGGGTCCACCCCCAACGCGTCCACGAGGACTTCCTGAACCTTTTGGAAAATTTGATCCCGACTCATGGTCATGGTTGTTGCTACCTCCGGTCAGTTCCTTCTGGTAATCATTTCTTACTACTTCGATCAGCACTGCTGCATGAGCAGGCTAAAGCGTTTTTTCATCGCTTCAATTATCTGAGCGTCCACGGCCGCCATCGCGGAACCGCGGTCCGCCAAGTTGAAATGCCTTAGGCCGAACTTGGCTTCGAGGATCTTTTCTCCGTCGGCGATCCCGCAGCCGGTAAAGCTGCTGACGTTTTCCTCAATGGCTTTGGCCTGCACCGTGTATTCGATCCGCGACCCCGGGGCCAGGAAGCTCTTGTATTTCACGTTGCGGGCCTCCTGCAGCAGGATCATGCTGTGGGCAAATCCCTCGGTTTTGCGGACCAGCCAACTTGCGGACTCTACAAGCCCCTGCAACAACAGCACCCCCGGCAGGACGGGAAACGTAGGGAAATGATCCCCCAGGTACTCCTCGGCCAACGAGACGCACTTGGCTGCGGTTATTGTCTTGCCTTCTTCCAGCGAAACAATCTTATCTATTAATATGAATCTCATGAAACCCTAGGTTAGCGAACTCAAACCGGCGTCATTGTAGTGGCTGCCGTTCGTTTTTCCACAGTTTTTTCGTTTTTTGCGCCGGACGGCAAACCCAATTCGGGTACGAACATCGTTGAAATCGCGTAAACCCTACAGTATCCTCAGGCTCATGAAAGTTCGCAACGCTAGAATCCCGGACGCAAGGTCGATCTGCTCGCTGATCAACTTCTATGCCGAGCACGACAAAATGCTGTTTCGATCCATGGCGGAGATCTACGAGAATCTCCAGACGTTTTTTGTGGCCGAATGGGACAATCGGGTCATCGGCTGCTGCGCGTTGGAGGTGATCTGGTCCGATTTGGCCGAGATCAAGTCGCTGGCGGTCGCCTCGGAGGAACGCGGCAAGGGAGTCGGCAAGGCACTGGTCAAAGCGGCCCTGGACCAGGCGCGGGTCCTCGGGGTTCCGCGGGTCTTCGCGCTGACCCTGGAACCCGGGTTTTTTGAGCGGCTGGGGTTCACTGTCGTGAAGAAGGAGGAACTGCCGATGAAGGTCTGGAGCGACTGCGCCCGCTGTCCAAAACAGGACGAATGCGACGAAACCGCCGTGATTCTCGACATTCCCCCGGCGGTTCAATGTCTCGGAAGTATCTAACAGCCTGACGGTGAGTTTTTCCTCTGGCAGAGAGCCGCAATTGGCCTTGGCCTAGGCAATCTGCCTTCGTTGGAATAGGGCGACTGCCACAGCCAGGATCCCAACGATATAGGTTATGGCGTATAACGCCCCTGTCAGAACATATCGGAAGGGCACTACACTGTCTTCATAGATGGCATCGCTGATCCAGAAGACCTGCAGGTTCGGGACGAGATATCGACCGGCCTGGGCCCACAGATGCGTGTCGGCGTATCGGCCGAATACCCAATCGCTGATCAGTCCCAGCAGGAATACGCCGATGCAGGCGGAAAGGGTGACGATGACGTTGAAGCGGGAGGAGATGGCGACTGCGATGGCAGCGATCACCATGGCCGCCAGAAACAACAGGGTCGCCGCATAGATGTCGAGTCGGTCAAACCCATTTTTGGCCGGGTTGAACTGCCAATCCCGATCAATGAAGGCTAGGAACACCATGGCCAAAGTGGCCAAGATCGCGCCGACCACCACTGCGGTGGAAGTGAATTTCCATTCGTAGGCATAATTGAAGAAAGCGCTGAGCAGGACTGTCGCCACAGCGACTGTGGTCGCTGAGCCGATGACGGTCCAGTCATGGGTGTCGCTGGCGGTCGAGAGGACCCCATGTCGGATGGTCATCAGCACGCCGATGGTGCAAAGGTAATGCGCCAAAGCGACGGCCCCAACCACCCCCAGAAACTTGGCCAGGACAAATATGGGACGTTGGACGGGCTTGGTCAGCACTGTGAGGATCGTCTTGTTCTCCATTTCGATCGAGACGGCGCCGGAAGCGGAAAAGATCGCCACGAACAAACTCGTCAGAAACAACGTAGACAGCCCCAGTTCTCGCAGCAGTTTGTTGTCGTCGTCCATGGTGTACATCGAGAGCGCCGGGCTCAGAAGGAACAGGAGCAAAGCTGCTGCAATGATGACGGCGTAGACGGGTTGGCGAAGGGTTTCGACGAAAGTATTCTTGGCGATAGTGAGCAGTTTCGACATCAGTCACCCAAGGGATTGCCAGCCTGCGGCCCGTTGCTTTCGACACCAGATTGTGACGCGTTTTTTCACGATTGCCTCTACACGAGAGTCGGTTTTGGTGTTATAGTACCAAATTCCCTTTTTGTAAAGGATCTGGTCCCGTACCCGGTACTACTGGATAAGCAGGATTTTGGTTCACTGCTGGAGCTGAATCGCCAATGACTGTATCGTCGAAACGCCCCGAACAGGTCGCTTGGGTCTCGTTGGTTCTCAGTCTGGTCTTTTTCGGCATCGCGTTCTTCCTGGGCCGCTGGAGCGGGTTCTATGCTCTGTCGGCCGTCGGGTGGCACTCGCTCGGTGCGGCCGTGATCTGGCTGGTTCTGGCCATCCAATTCCACCAAAGAAGTCTGGCCGAGCAGGAAAAGCTCGACATGACTCAGTTGGCTCGGGAGAAGACCTCCGCCACGATCTTCCAAAAGGGAGAGACCGTCGCGTTGTTGGCGGCCGCCCAGCGTCGCCTCGACGTTCTGGAGAAATGGTTTATCCCGGTCTTCGCCGGATTGATCGCGGTCTACGAAATCGGAATCGGCCTCTATTTGTTCAAGGGCATTCCTTCGGCCGGCGAGGTCAAGACCCAGCAGCCGCTGATTTGTGCGATCGTCGCTACCGCCATCGCGTTCGTAAGCTTTCTCCTGTCGCGGTACGCCACCGGGATGTCGGCCGAGCTGCGCTGGAAACCGTTGCGGGCCGGCGGCAGTTTTTTCCTGGGGCTTGCGGTCCTGTGCTTTGTGCTGGCGATCGCCCTGGCTCTGCTGCATTTTCAGATCTCCCCCCTGATCACCATCGTCAACTACGCAATCCCGATCCTGCTGATCGTCCTGGGCGCCGAGACAACCCTGAACCTGATTTTCGACATGTACCGGCCGCACCTCAAAGGCCAGTACAGTCGGGCGGCCTTCGACAGCCGATTGTTGGGCATCATCAACGAACCCGGCGGCATCTTCCGCAGCGTAGCCGCGGCGATGGACTACCAGTTCGGATTCCAGGTGTCCCAGACTTGGTTTTACAAACTGTTGGAGAAGGCGATCGTACCGCTGATTCTTTTCTCGGCGGCGACGCTCTATCTGGCCAGTTGCATTGTGGTCGTCGGTCCGAACGAGGAAGGGATCGTCGAGCGGTTTGGCAGGCCGACCACCGCCGACGGTGATGTGCGTCACATCGGACCGGGGTTGCACTTCAAATTGCCTTGGCCGATCGACATCGCATATCTGCATCCCACCGGTCTGGTGATGGAACTGCACATCGGGTATGTGCCCAAGGTGGACGCCAACGGAGTTCCAATTCCCGAAACGAGGCTTTTGTGGGGGCAGACTCATTACGAACAGGAGCACGACCTGATGGTGGCGGCCAGGTACACGCCTGCGGATCTCACGGAAGACGCCGCCGAAGGCGCTGTCCCGGTCAGCTTGGTGAAGGTCAACATGCCGGTTCAGTACCGGATCAAGGACCTTCTGGCCTATGTGTACGGCCACAGCGATCCGGGCAAACTTCTGGAGGGGATCTGTTATCGGGAATTGGCGCGTCTGGCTTCTACGGCGAATGTTGAGGTCGAAGGCGGGGGGGATCAGAACCTCCTGGGCGGGGGACGGACCAATGCCAAGCAGATTCTGACTGAGCGTATCCAGCGGGCCGCCGACGACGAAGGTCTTGGCGTGGAGATCACTTTTGTCGGGTTGCAGGGCATTCACCCTCCGGCCGAGGTGGTGCCGGATTTCCAGGCGGTCGTGGGCGCCGTGCAGGACAAGCAGGCGCTGGTGCTGGCCGCCGAGGCCGAGCGGAATCGAAATCTGACAACTCTGGCGGGTTCCGTCGCGCGAGCGTACCGGCTGGCAGCGTTGGCCTCCCAGTACCAGGAAGCCCAGCGAAAAGGCCTTTCCGAGGAAGTCAAACGACTGGGCGAGCAGTTCGACGCGGCGCTTCTGAACGAATCCCGCGGAGACATCTTCCGGATTCTCAGCGAGGCCCAGAGCTACCGTTTCCGCCAGGCGACGCTGGCGGAGGCGACGGGCAAGCGGTTCGCCGGCCAGATCCAGGCCTATTGTGCCTCGCCGGAGATCTACAAGTGCGAACAACGGGCGGTGGTGCTCGAAGAGGCGATGAAGAACATTCGCAAGTATGTCGTGGCCGGCGATCCGAAAGACCGCCAGGTCATTATCATGGAGTTGCAGGAGAAGCTGGATACGAGCCTGTTGAGTGAGTTTGCGGGCGTACAGGAGATCGGTGGACAATGAAGAACATAGCGATTCCGATACTGATTGCCGTTATTTCCCTCGTGATGATCGTTTACCTGGTAACCTTCCAGGTCCGCGAGACCGAATCGGGCTTCGTGACGCGGTTCGGCAAGCCGGTCCGCGAGGTTACCAAGCCGGGGCTGTACTTCAAGTGGCCCACGCCGATCGAACAGATTCACAAATTCGACTCTCGCATGAGAGTTCTGGAAGCGGCACAACTGGCGGAGACGACCACGCGGGGCAACGTCCCGATCATCGTGAACACGTACATCGTTTGGCGAGTAGCCGAGCCGTTGAAGTTTCTCAACGCGGTCAAGACCGAGGCCAATGCCGAGAGCAAGCTTCGCAATCATATCAACGACACCCAGAACCGCGTGATCGGCCAGCATTCGTTCGGGGAGTTCGTCAACAACGACCCCTCGAAGATTCAGTTCGACAAGATCCAGGAGGAGATGCTCGACGATCTCAAAGGGCCGGTGCGGGCCGAGTATGGGATTGAGATCAAGACGCTCGGGATCAAACAGCTCAAGGTCAGCGAAGACGTCACGAAGAAGGTTTTTGAGCGGATGAAAGCCGAACGCCAGGGCCGCACGGACGCCATCACGTCGGAGGGCGAAGCGATCGCCACCCAGATCCGGGCCGACGCCAACAAGAAACGCGACATCCTGCTGGACGCCGCGGAAGGACGGGCCAAGGAGATTCGCGGCCAGGGCGACGCCGACGCCGCTCGGTACTATGAGATGTTGAAGGCGGACGAGAAGCTGGCGATCTTCCTGCGAAATCTGGAGGCTCTCAAGCAGATTCTGAGAGAACGCACCACAATCGTCATTCCGACGGTTGCTGAACCGTTCAGTCTCCTGATGGGAATTCCCCCTCTGGGCACCGAAGGGTCTGCAAAATAATCGAAGGATTGTGTTCAAGCGAGTGAAAAAGCCATGGCACACCGACGCAAACACGAACAAAGTCACGGTCCCTCGGATGACCCGGGTCACGATCATGACCACCGCCCCACGCCGGAGCGGAAGGTGGAGAGCGAACCGCTCGACGCGGCCGGCAAGTCCCTCTCGGACGCCCTTCATATCAGTTTCACAATCCTGAAGGTTATCATGATCGTTTTGATCGTCGCCTTTCTGGCGTCGGGCTTTCGGACCGTGGGACCCGACGAACGGGGACTGGTTCTTCGGTTCGGCAAGATCCAGGGGATCGGCGATGAGGCGATCCTGGGTCCCGGCGCCCATTGGGTGTTTCCGTATCCGATCGACGAACTGATCAAAATCCCGGTGGAAAAGAACATCAACCTACCTGTGAACACCTTCTGGTACAAGGAAACCCGCGACGACATCCTGGGCGGCGGCGTCAAGCCAAGGAATTACCGTGCTGAAAAACTCGATCCGCTGGTGGAAGGATACTGTCTGACGCGGAGCCAGGCCGTCGCGGCGCAGGGACCTGCTGTGGTCGGTCAACTTTCCCTGCGGGACAGCGAAGGCAGCGACTACAGCATCGTCCACACGAAGTGGCAGATCAACTACCAGATCAGCAACGTGGAACAGTTCTTCCGAAATGTTTACGTACGGGATGTCAAGCCCGGCGAGATCTACGCGGACGTGATGATCGGAGACATCACACCGCTTCTGCGAAGTGTGGTCGACGACGCCATCGTCATGGCGATGGTCCACTATACAATCGACGAAGCGCTCCAGAGCGTCGATACGATCCCTCGACGGGTCCAGCAGCTCGTGCAGCAAAAGCTGGACGCGCTGGAAAGCGGCATCCGCGTCGTGCAGATGCAGTTGGTCAGCGCCAAGTGGCCCATGCAGATCGACGAGGCGTTCGAAGCCTATGTGGCGGCCCGTCAGCAGAGCGATCAGACCGTCACGCAGGCCCGGACCTACGCGGAGACGACTTTGAATAAGACCGGCGGCCAGGTCGCTCACAGGCTTTGCGAGGCGATCCTTGATCCCAACTGCGATCCCCAGAAGCGGGAGGAGCTGTGGTCCCAAGTCACGGGCGACGCGCAGCAGATCATCGCCCAGGCTCAGGCGTACCAGACCAAGGTGGTAGAAGCCGCGAGGGCCAGCGCCAGTTATTTGGCGAGCATATTGCCGGAGTACCGGAAGAGGCCGGAACTTGTGGCGCGTGAGCGGTATCTGGCGACCATGGAAGAGATCCTGAACAACGCCGATGAGAAGTTCATTCTCGACAGTTCCGACAGGGATCGGGATCGCGAGGTGCGAATCCTGCTGAACCGGGACAACAAGCTTAAGCCCAAGGGGGCTCGGTAGGACGGATCGGAAAGTGGATAGGTGGGGTTCGCGTTCGGCAGCCCGCAACAGAAAAGTCGGTGAGAGAACAAGGTTATGTCGCATCAGCACCTGCACTTGAAGGAAGACTTTGGTACCGAACAGACCCGGGAAAAACAGGTCCGCGTGAGCGTGGCCCTTCTGGGCACGCTGGCCGGCGGGGTTCTGCTGATCAACAGCGGCATCGGCAAAGCCTTCTATGGGCCCAACAGCTTCAACACGGAGTTGTTCGCCATGCTCGGCGCAATCCTCCTGGGCGCCCCGATCATCATCCACGCGATTCGCAGTTTGCTCGCGGGGCACTCGCATATGGATGAACTGGCGGCCTTGGGGATTGTTGCCGCGTTCGCGATCGGCGAGTACGTGGCCGCCGGACTCATCGGTTTCTTCATGCTGCTCAGCGAACTGGTGGAGACCCGAACGGCGCTGGGGGCAAGGGCCTCGATCGAGTCGTTGATCCGCCTGACCCCCGTCAAGGCCAACCTGATCGACCCAGACGGCAAGGAACGCGAAGTCAAGGTCAGCGAGCTGAAGGCGGGCGACTGCATCCGTGTCCGTCCGGGCGACAATGTTCCCGCCGATGGGGAAGTTTTCAACGGTCTGAGTTCTGTGAACGAAGCGACGATCACCGGTGAATCACTGCCGGTGGACAAGGTGCCGGGCATGCAGGTCTTCGCCGGCACGAACAATCTGACGGGGGTTCTCGATATTCGTGTCACCAAGGCAGGCAAGGACACGACGTTGGGCAAGGTCCAGTCGCTGATCATGCAGGCCGAGCATACGAAGATCCCGGTCATGCGGATCATCGACCGGTACATTTCTTGGTATGTCCCGACAATCCTGATGATTGCGGCCATCGTTTGGGTGTTTACACGCAACATCGAACAGGCGATTACGATTCTCGTGATTTCCTGTCCCTGTGCGATCATCCTCGCGACACCCACGGCCATGGTGGCGGCCATCTCGGCCGCGGCGCGTCTGGGCATTCTGGTCAAGGACGTCAGTTATCTCGAGGTGGCCGGAAAGATGACGGCCCTGGTGTTCGACAAGACCGGAACCGTCACGACGGGCCGGTTGTATGTGACCAAACTGACTCCGGCCGAGGGTGTGGAGGCCGCCGACCTGCTGGCGGAGGCCGCATCGGCCGAGCAGATGAGCAAGCATCCGGCTGCCCGCGCATTGCAGGAAGTGGCCAAGGAAGCGGGGCTGTCCCTGCCGGCCTCGGAGAGCTTCAAGGAAACGCCGGGCAAAGGTGTCAGTGCAAAGATCAACTCGTCTCGCATCCTCGTCGGTCGCGAGACGTTCCTGAACGAGAACGGAATCGACACGAAGAACGTCGCCGATCCCCGGTTGCATGAAGAACAGGGATTCAGCACACTGTACGTCGCGAAGGACGGTCGTTGTATCGGTTGGATCGGCCTGCAGGACAAGACCCGCCCCGAAGCCCAGCAGGCCATCGCCTCCCTGGTGGAGATGGGTGTCAAACGCGTCACCATGCTCACCGGCGATCGCAGTGAGGTCGCCAATCGCGTCGCAGGGGAACTGGGCTGCACGGACTACAAAGCCCAATGCCTGCCCCAGGACAAACTTGCGGTGGTGGAGCAGATCAAAAAGGACGGACATACCGTCGTCGTTGTCGGCGACGGCATCAATGACGCCCCGGCTCTGGCGGCCGGCGATCTGGGCATTGCGATGGGCGCAGCCGGCAGCGACGTGGCGATTAACTCTGCGTCGATCGCTCTGATGAACAACGACCTGCGGCGGATTCCGTTCCTGGTTGACGTCTCCCGCAAAACCCGCAGGGTCATCAACCAGAATCTGGCCTTCGGGATTCTTTTTATCGTGCTGGGCATTTCGCTGTCGAAGTTTGTGCCGCCGGCGGTCGCGGCGTTCCTGCATTTCGCCAGTTCGCTGGTGGTTGTGTTCAATAGCGCGCGTTTGTTCCGCCAGGGCGAGGAGCTTGACCACGAGCTGCAGACGACGTAAAACCGAAACTCGTGGATGTGACCGTCAGGCGCACGGACTCCCCTAGGCCCAAGTCGTCCGATGCTCAAAGGAATTTCATGGATTACGCGATAGAAACGGTTGCACTGACAAAGGTTTTCTCCGACTGGTGGGGGCGGGCGAAGGTCTATGCGGTGGACGATTTGAACCTGCAGATTCGACCGAACGAGGTCTTCGGCCTGCTGGGGCCCAATGGTTCGGGGAAGACCACTACGATCAAGATGCTCTTGGGCCTGCTGCATCCGACGAAAGGTCACGCCCTGTTGCTCGGGGGGGACGCCACCGATCCGAAGATCAGCGCCAGGATCGGGTTTTTGCCGGAGGAATCTTACCTTTACCGGTTTCTGAACGCCCGTGAGACGCTGGATTTCTACGGGCGTCTCTTCGGACTCGACTCCGCGACCCGCCAGATGCGAATCGAGGCCTTGTTGGAGATGGTGGGCCTTAAGGCCGTGGCCAGCCGGGCCGTGGGAACGTATTCTAAAGGAATGGCTCGACGTATCGGGTTGGCCCAAGCTCTGATCAACGATCCCGATCTTCTGATTCTCGACGAGCCTACGACGGGACTGGACCCCATCGGGACCCGCCAGATCAAGGATTTGATCACCAAGCTCGCCGAACGGGGCAAGACCGTTCTGCTGTGCAGCCATCTGTTGGCGGATGTCGAGGACGTCTGCGACCGGATCGCAATCCTCTACGGTGGCAAAATCCAGGCGCTCGGGCGCGTCAAAGACCTACTTCAGAAGACCAACAAGCGTCAAATCGTCACAGACGCAATCAGCGACGCCACGATTGAGCGGATTCGCGAACTTCTCCAGAAAGAGAATGCCGCGTGCGAGATTTCTTCGCCGATGGAGCGACTGGAAACATTCTTCCTCAATACAGTGGTTCAAGCCCAACGGCAGGCTACCCCGACCAGTGGGGCGGTCAGCACGACGCAGATTGGCGATTTTCTCACCGCCAAGAGCGGGAAAGAAACCGTGTTGGACAAACTCGTCACGGCGACGGTCTCCGAGAAGGCCGAGGCAGGGCCGATCCGAACCGAGAAGCCGTCGCCTCGCGAAACGGTCGTGCCGCAGCCGAACAGGGATCTTCTCACCAAGTTGACGCAGTCAACAACGTCGTCCCCCGTGGCCAGGACCGAGCCGGTGGAAGACGTTCCTCCGACCACCGCGCGCCAAGAGAAGACCCCAAAGAGCATCATCGACGCCCTGACGGGCGAGAAGCAACCCGACGGCTTGACGACCCGACCCACCGTTGCTCCGAAGGAGGACGGCGGCGATGCATAGGGTCTGGGCCGTGGCGACCAATACGATTCGGCAGGCCTTGCGTATGAAGGTCGCGGCGGTCTTCATCGTGCTGCTGCTGGTGCTGTTGCCGGTCATGGGGGCGACGGCGACCGGCGACGGCACTCTCAAAGGTCGTCTCCAGACGGTGGTCGCCTACGGCATGTCGCTGACGAGCTTGTTGCTGAGTTTGTTGACGATCATCGTTGCGACCTACTCCATCACCAGCGACATCGAGCAACGGCAGATCTACACGGTGGTGACCAAACCGATCCGCCGGTACCAGTTGATCCTGGGCAAGTTCCTCGGCGTGGTCGTGCTCGACGTCGCGTTGTTGACCCTGTTTCTGGGGATCGTCTACGGCGTGATCGTTCTGATGCCGCGGTTTGTCACCGCTTCCGAGGAGGAACGAGCGCAGATCCACAGCGAGTTCTTCACCGCCAGAGCCAGCCTCATTCCGCCGCTGGTCGACGTCAGCCAAGAGGTCGATACGATGTATCGCTGGCTCGAAAAGGAAGACAAGTTGGGAGTTCTCTACCCGAACTACGCGCCCGAGGAAATCAAGAAGCTGCTGACCAAACGGATTCAGCTCGAGCGTCGCGCCTCTACGATCGGCCAGATGCTGATCTGGGAATTCCAGAACGTGCGACCGACAGACCCCAACACGCAGAGCCTGTTTATTCGGTTCAAGTACGATGTTTCGGTGACGCCGCCGGACGAGCACGTGTACGGGGACTGGCGGATCGGAGACTTGCGGGGGCTTAAGACCGGGACCGCGGTCGACACGCCGGTGTATCGGGTGGCCCCTCGCCGGGACCCGGTGCGGAAATTCCGCGAGATCGAGGTGCCCGCGAGGGCGGTCGCCAAGGACGGGTATCTGGCGGTGGCTTTCGTCAATCCGCCCCTGAACGACACGACGGTTCTGTTTCCGATCGAGGACGGTCTGGAAGTATTGTACAAGGCGGACTCCTTCGCGGCGAACTATGTCCGGGCCGGACTGCTGATCCTGTTTCGTTTGGTGTTCCTGGCCTGTTTGGGCGTGATGGCCGCCAGTTTTCTGTCGTTCCCCGTGGCGATTCTCTT
>JAGPGT010000341.1 GCA_018055905.1 Phycisphaerae bacterium | reverse complement strand
TCACAACCAGCGGGAACCGCGACGGCACTCCGCCCATCGCATCGCGGAGAATTCCCGTCAGGTGGATCGTTTCGCCGGGCCGATAAACGCCACGATCGGTGTAGAGCATCGTCTCATAGTGATTCGGGTAGGGCCGACCCTGCTGCTCGATGTCGTCGATCACCCATTGGTTGTCGTCCGGCTGCAAGTAGCTCAGGTCACCGTCCTTGGCAGCGGTGATGACCCAAATGCCGCCGTCGGGGTGTGCGCCTGCGAACTGTAGGCGAGCGATGCCCTCCGCATCCGTCCTGGCGATGGCCACCTTCTGATTGTTATAGGTCAAACCCTCGACGACCACGTCGGCCACAGGCTCCGCGGTTCGCAGCGAGGTCACCCACACCAGGTATCCGTCGCGATGTCGCTTGGCGGTGATCGCCAGGTCGGTGATGGTCACAAGGGCCGAGTCCCGCGTCCAGCGGTGGGTTTCGGCCGACGCGCTGACGCGATAGATTCCCAAAGGCCGTGACAGCAGTTCCGAGAGCCCCAAGACCAGCTTGCCCGGCCGATTGTGCGACTGCGAAACCATCACCGTCTTGTCCAGGACAGATCGTGAGGTCTCATCGATGTCCGTCCTGTGCAGGTGAGGCACGAGATTATTGGCATGGACCCGCCAGGCCTGCACCACCACCTGGTCGAGGTTCACCCCCTTGGCATCGACTTCCAATCGTCCCCAAGGCGACAAAAACCCTTGCCGGCGTTCAAACCGTATCCGCGGCTCGTAGTCCGGGATCCCGACGGCGACGCGCGTTTCATCGCCCAGGGTCTTTCCCTCCCTCGATACAAGGGTGCCGGGGATTCGGATCGTGTACCTCGCACCGGCCTTGAACTTGCCTGTCGCGGCCAACACGTTGCCCGTCAAGCGGACATTGAGGTCCTCCACTACCGGCTCGACAACCACTTGCGGCGGGGACTGTTCAAAGTCCAGTTCCTGAGAGAAATACAATCTCACACAGACGGTTTCGTCGAGCTCCGACATGTCGACATGGGAGTTCAACAATGCAAAACCCAGGTTCACTTCCCGCCGGACTTCCACCGTGTGGCCCAGGCCGACCTCCGCGCCGCTGCCAGCGAGACGTTCATTCACCACCATCCGTAACTCGTTGGAGTTCGGGCGGCGCAGCCGGATCATCACCACTTCACGCGAAGCCGACGTAAGAACCAAGGGTTCCTGGAGTCTGTCGCTGGTCTGGGCGTCATAGAAAGACGCATGGCGAAGGAACTCCGCAGAATCGACAGGTTGGTTGAACATCACCTGAAGGGTGATCTCGTCGACGTCCGACGCAACCACGTCGCACGAGACCAACCGCAGGGGCCGTGCCGCCAATTCGAACGTGTCCCGTCCCTCGACGCTTCTTCCGGTGATCACCTTGAACTGGTCCGTCGCCGCAAGCGTGATCTTGCGGCCTGCAGGCAAAGGCTTGCCCAGAAGATATTCGATGCTGTCCCGTGCCGACCAGACCCACTTGCCCGGCCAGGACGGCGCCAGGCGGAAGACCTGCGTTTTCTCCACGCGACCGATCGAACTTTCGGCAATCAGTTCCCGGTCGAATGTCAGACGGATCCGGTCAGGACTGTCGGCGTCCGGCAGCAACGAGGCCGCCAGAACACGGACCGCCGCTTGGGTCGACCGTGTCAGGTCATGGTGAATCCACAACAGCCCTGCGATGTTCAAAACCGCAAAAAACCCCGTCAGAACAACCGCCTTGCGAGAAAATCCGAACATGAAGAATCCCTTCCATATCGCAGTGAAGTGACTGCAGATACGGAATCTATCGGCTCACCGGTTCAACGAACTGCAATTGTTCCCATCCGCCCCCCACAGGCCGCTCCGGAACTTTTTCCCATACCTTCCAATAGAGATCATCAAACAGAATCCCAACGCCCACATCTCCCGCACCGGCTGTGTAGATTTCTGTATGAGGAGCCAACCCCAGCCCCAGCGTCCGATCTCCTTCGTATGACCTGCTCCCGAATCATGTGCCAGGTCACGTTAGAGAGTTGGCGCCTTCTTCCCTGTTTGGCGTAGGCGCAGAATCCGGGGAAGGTGGAACACTGGCTGCACAAGGAATATCCGAAAATCCAAGCTTTGGCCAAAGCCAAGAAGGCCGTGATCTGGTTTACGAACGAAGCGTCAGTCCGCTTCGATGCGTGAAATGCCACTTTCAGGTACAGAAGGAAACAGCATCTGCTCGTCTGACATCCGACTGGGCCCGCAAGGATTCGAACCTTGGACCAAGGGATTATGAGTCCCCTGCTCTACCGCTGAGCTACGAGCCCTGGATCGGTCCATGTTGCGCACACATGGTCAGTATGCTCGGTACAAAGTTTTCGCCAATGTATCTCCTGTAGACGATTGCTGCAAGAAGATTACTGCCGAGCCCGCCATTCGAGCGTATGATCGCGGTCACGTGCCTTCTCAACGAAGTGGCCCCACCGGCTGAGGTGGTCGAGCATGTATGCGACCGCCTGAAGGTTTCGCAACGTCCGGCATGCCAGGGGTGGGATCAATCGCGGAGGGACACCGTTCGCATTCTCAAGCGTAACAGTCCGCTGGGCCGAGCACGGACTGCATCAGACCATTCTCAAACAAGAACTGACGCACGTGGGCACACAAATGACACTTACTCGCATAGGCGGGCAGCTCT
>JAGPGT010000113.1 GCA_018055905.1 Phycisphaerae bacterium | reverse complement strand
CCCTATTAAAGCCATGTATTCTCTGCCAAATAGAAGATGGTAGAGGGTCTTCCTCGAGGGCCTGGGTTCCTCCACGTCGCTCCGTGTGCGGCTAAGGGGTTGCGTCTTCGCACACCACACGGAACCCGACATCGTGAACGGCTTGCGACGGCTGGTAATGCGTTCGAAACGCCGAGCGGGCGCGGCGGGGACGATCCAGCCAGGAACCGCCTCGCACCGTCTTTCTGCCGGCTCGATCGTCCGACATGTCCTCCCCACTCAGTGGATACGGGCGATACGTCGAACGCGTCCATTCGGCGACGTTGCCATGCATATCGAACAGCCCCCACGGATTCGGCTGGAACGTGCCCACGGGTGCGGAGACGCGCCAGCCGTCGTTGAAACGAGTATCCGCCGGCCGCCAGGGCGGCAGGGCGTTCGGGACGTGGGGATAATCAACCGTGTGGTGAGTGGCGTCCGACAGGTTGGCCCAAGGGCTGAAGTCGTCGTTGACGGTGCCGTACCAGAGCGGGCTTGTTCCGCCGCTGCGGCAGGCGTATTCCCACTGGATCTCCGTGGGCAGGGTGAAGCGTTTGCCTGTCTTGTGCGAGAGCCAATCACAGAAGGCCATCGCCTGATCCCACGAGACGCGCACAACAGGTTGCTGGGGCCGACGCAAGGGATGTCCCCGTTCATAGTCGCCGAACTGATATTGTTCGCCCGTTTCCAGGCCGCTGTCGTGTGCGGGATCAAAGCATGCGTATTGTCGATTGGTGATCTCGAACCGACCCATCCAAAAGGCTTTGTCAACGACGACCGAATGAGCGGGACGTTCGTTGGGATAGCCCTGGTCGCTCCCCATGACAAAGGTGCCGGACGGAATGCGAACCAGTTCGATCGCCACGCCTTCGGCAAGTGAGACGCTCATAGATTCGAGGGGCGAAGAGAGCTTGGGACTGGGATGTCCCGCCGGCACGACTCCTGGGGCTGATGGCTCGATCTCATCCATCCTTTGAATGGGCGGCGGAATGGGGTTGGAGGACGCGGCCGTGGAAAGGACGGCTGCGGGATAGATGGCTTCGGGATCCTCGTCGATTCCCGTGTAGCGGCGGTGTAATTCACGCCGACGGGCGGCTCCCGGCGCGACCAGCCTGGCTTTCTCGGGAATATGACCGACGACTTCCTTCCAAGTTCCGTGGGCGGGGGCGTTCAGATCGATCCAGGTGATGAGTCGATCCCACGCCTCGGCGTCCAGACATACGCCGTAATGTCCGTCGCGCAGAATCTGGATCAGTTCACTCGTATCGGCGTGGAAATCCCGAGGAGCCAGCATATGCGCGTCGCTTTCCAGCGTGGGGGTGTGGATGAATCGGCGAAGCGCCATGTACGACGGGGTGAAATGCATCTGGAAGGTCGATGGAACGTCTTCGGCCGGCCGGGCTGTCAGATCGAAGGCTGTCAGTCCGTTTTCCAGCGGCCGGCCATGGTGACAGCCGATGCAATAGGCGTCCAACACCGGCTGGACCTCCCGTACGAACGAGAACCCCCGCGGCGGCCCGTACCACGGTTTGATCTGCGAGGGCGCTCGGGACATGGCCATCGCATGCGGTCGGACCGGCGGAGTGGAATTCTGCGGCTCGTGACAACCGGCACAGGAGACCACCTCGCCGGGCATGGCCGTGAACCAGCTACGCATCAACGCCAAGGCTTTGCCTTGGGCGTCCAGCGGTTGAACCGCAACGGGCGTATAGGCGGGCACTTGAAAATGAGCGGACCCATCGGTCTCGACGGGCACGGTCCCGAGGATTCGTCTCACGTCCCAGGGACCATCGAAGCCGACGCGGTCCGGCTCGCCGCCGAATCCGTGAAACGTGAACTCATAGCTGATCAGCCGAAGGGACTTGACGGTTCCGCGGGGTACTCCTCGAAGTCCCGGACCGAAATAGACGTCCATCAGAAAAACGGAGGCTTCCTTCTGATCGAGTTGGACGGTATCCGCAATCACCGGTTGCCGCGGCGTCTTTCGCAGGGCAATGGGTTCGAGCATCGCCCGGCCCGGCTCCTCGTACAGCAACACGAAGTTGTCGAAGACATCCACGAGGTAAACGCCCCACAGCGAGGTCTTGGTGGGTTTGCAGGAGACGAGGAAATACTTTTCGCTGAGCGGATAGGGGTGCAGAAACAACGGCCAACTGCCGCCGATCAGCCCGTCCAGGATGACAGGCTCGACCTTCTTTCCGAAACCCGGGATGCGTTGTACGACCCCGCTGGTCTCGTGGGTGCCTTTGGCGGGGTCCAGGATCACGAGCTGTCCCTGACGCGGCAGATCATGATGGCCGCCCACGACCGTAATCACCTTTGATGGGTGATTCGGGATGGGCCGGGCGAAGAACATGGCCGTCGGCCAGAAGGAATTGCTGCCGTAGTACTCCATCTGGCGGGTGCCGTCCGGATTGGCGTGAAACAGCAATCGCATGAACGCGTGGGCGATGTCGGCATACTCCCAGCGCTGATACAGAATCTGCCCGTTGTTCAGCACCGTGGGACACCAATTGTGGTCCTGATCGTTCGTCAGACGACGAATCCGTCCGTCGCGTTCACACAGATAGAGATTTCCCACCTTCGAAGCCCCGCCGACACAGGGTACGCCGACGAATGGAGCCGTCGACGTAAACACGATGCGTCCGTCGGGCAGATAGCAGGCATCGTAATTGTGCACGTCGGGCTCGTCGATCAAAGGAAGCGGGGTCAACTGCCCGCTGTCCAAACGAAGCTCGGCCACACCCCATCGGCCGTTGGCATCCGGCATCGACATCAGGAGCCGGTCCGCATCGTAGTGCAGATCGACGTCGCCGATGAACCGATCTGCCTCGGGTCGGAAGATCGTCTCCAGCTTCCCGTCCGGCCGAACGGGTGATAATGCGACGAGCGTATTGTCATAGCCATCCGGCTTGAGGTCCGGATTGCTGTTGAAGTTGGTCGGCAACCCCAATTGATCGGCTCGCCGCCGGATCATTAACAATCGGTCGAAGTCCAAGAGAGGATTGGCGAGCAAAGCCTCCTTCTTCAACTCTTCGAATTGCTTCTCGATGACGGCGTAGGCAGCCGACTCGGAATCCTGCGAAAGACGATCATGCCGGTCCCGAAGCGCCCGCAGACGCTCCAGGTAGACGTCGCCTTGTGTGTAACGATCAGGAAACTGGGCCGACAGGTCCTCGATGGCCATTCGCAGCGCCCGCCACCGTTGTTGAGAAACACCCGGTTCTTCCGGCGAGGCGACGGGAGGATACTCCGATCGAATCACGAAGGGACGCCACGTCCGTCGGTCGGCCAGATAGTTCAGCAGGTTTGAGGTCAAGCGGGTGAGGTTGCCGCGATACGGGCTCTCGGAGTCGGCGTAATCAGGCCAATGCCAGCCGAAGACGATCACACGCCCCTGTCCCAAGACGTACTCGACGAGAGGATTCTCCGGGCCGGAGGGCGTTTTCGCCAGAACCATGCCTTCCGCGGGTCCGCCCCAGTAGAAATCGGCCACCGCTGGGCAGCCCCCTCGGCTGATCCAAATGAGGCCCGCATCGCTCTCCAGGCCGCGGAAGGCGGGGTGTGTCTTCTCGACCGGGACCATGCCGGCCGGGTCGCGCCAGTTGTCCAGTTCGTGACGCTGAGGGCGTACCTGCGTTTCGAGGCCAAGCGGTGCGACCATGGCCAAAGCGCCACCGGAAAGCAGCACACCGCCACCATTCTCGGCGAATTGTCGAACCTCCACGAGGCTGCGCCCCTGATACATGTGGTTTCGCTCAATGGCATCGCCCTGGTGATACCAGAGAACGTCGAAGTCGCTCATCTTTCGGGCGTTGCCCGAGGAGTCGGCGAAAGAGCCGTCCTTCTGCCGCAAGAGGAGTGTCGCCTCTCCCAATCCCGCTGCGGTCCGCCAAGCCGCCTGGTTGTGCGGGCCCATTTCATCCTGGGCCGACTCAACAGCCAGGAATCCGATCCGTAGCGACCCGGCGTTCAGCGCTGCGGTGTTCAGGAGCACCATGCCGAGCGTGGCAACGAGCCCCATCCATTTGTGTTGGTTCAGCGGGAATTGGACAAATCCCCTGGTCGGCCCAGTGAACTCGATGGGTGGGCTGACGATGGCATCGTCGACTCGTGGGCGGGGTTGGCCAGGTCCTTGATTTGGCTTTGGAGAACGATTTCGGCTCTCGCCGGTTCGAGTGAGGCTTTTCAGGGCTATCGGTCGGTTGGGTTCGGGCGTTCGCCCCGAGCTTCCCCTTGAGCTTTCGAGGGAAGCTCGTGGGGTTGTCGCTGTCGCGGATGTCATGGTTCCTTTCCTATTGCGAGATCATGCATCTACTTCTCGGCTCTCAATTGCGGCGGTGGTTCGCACGTGGGTCATGCCGCTGAGGCGAACGAACTGCTTGAAATCCTTGGCGACGAACTGGGGTCCATTGTCGGAGATAAAGCGGGGCGGGGCGTCGGGGAACCCCTCAACAGCCCTATGCCGGCCACATGTCGCGATAGCTGACCAACTGGATATCCCGGCGTTGGATAACCTCTTTGACCTTGGGACTGCAGAACGATTTCGTCACGCCGTCTCGGTGCGAGGCGACCTCCCAATAGCCTTTGTGCCCGATGGCCCGCATCTCTTCGGTGTCGGCGCCGGGGTGTTCGATCACGATCCATGTCCCCGGCCCCACCTGTTCCAGCGACTTGACCAGCGCCGCCTCTCGCTGCTCGGCCGTGGCCTTGCTGTCGGCGGGCCAGGGCAGGTGCTTTGCCCCCGGCGTCTCGATCGGGAGCTTGTATTCTTTCGACAGCCGAGTCACCAATTCGCGAAGCTGCGGCGTACACGTCGGCGTCCCCATATGGCTGCTCAGGTGCGAGACCTGCGGGATCTCCTTCTTCGCCAGCTCGATCTGGGCCCGCAGTTCCTTCTCGACCTCTTCGATCCGCCATTTGGACTCCAGAAAACCCGTGTTGGACGGAAAATCCGACCGCTGGCTGGTCATGGGGAAGAAATGTCCCTGTGCATCGACCAAGCTGGGCGACTGCGTCAGCGGGCCCCACTTGTAGTTCTCCCATTCGCTGGTCAGGGTCAGATGCACGCCTACGTCGTAGCCGGGGTTCTCTCGCAGCAGCTTGGCCGCTTCGTTGAACCATGGGCACGGCGCTTGCACCTCAACGCTCCTGGCGATCCCTTTGCGGTAAACCTGGATACAGGCGAGATTGGCGGTATGGCACGAGCCGATGTCATCGGCCCGCACGACCAGCCGGATCGCTCTGTCGGCCTGTTCCGGTTGGGACAAAGCCCCCCCGACCCCCATCGTCAGAACCGTCGCTCCCGACGCCCAGCCCAGCATCCTTCTGCGTGTCATCATCGTCTCACCGTCCCATTTCATACGTCAAACCGACCGATTTACCCCGTCCAGAATCGCCGTGGGAGGCACGAAACTCAACCAGATTATAAGTTTCTCATCGGCCCCCGCAAGCGGTCGATCGGTCCGATAGGCCCGCGGAGGGTCAACTTTCTTGTTGAACTCCGATTGCGGACTATGATATAAAGGAATTGGATGGGTCATCGGTCGGTATCTGAACCTGGTTTCCCACGCAGGGTTTCGAGTCTGTCGAGGAGCGAAAAAGAGCGTGCGACGGGAATTGACATCCAATTAGCGAGAGACATACACAATCCTAATCTTCGAGGCGCAAATAGACAAGCGACTTCGGCGTAACGTACGCACGGAGCAGAGAGATCCAATAACGAAGTGAAGGGGTGAAAAGATGAGAAGCATTGCGTGTTTTCTGCTGGTTGTGGCTGGGATCCTGGCCGGTGCGGCGCAGGCCCAGACCACCTACGTATTGCTGGAGGAGGATTTCGAGGGCCTGACGCTGGGGCCGAACGTGGACGAAGCGCTCGCCGGAGATGCGGTCTGGACGAATGTCCCTCCGGCGGGGTGGATCAACGACGCCACCGGAGTCCCCGGATACGGCGACCCCGCCACAGACGGCGTGACCGAGTGGGCGGGATGGGGATTCGCGAAGAAGGATTGGTGGGTCGAGACCGCCGGCGACCAACGCCGTTCGGAATTCAAACTGGGCCAGGGGACCGTGGCGATCGCGGATCCGGACGAGTGGGACGACGCCGCCCATCCGGGTCCCATTTCCGCCAATCCCTATGATGTCTGGCTCAGCACGCCGCCTATCGACCTGTCGTCCGCCAGGCCGGGCACCGTCAAACTGAAATTCGACTCGAGCTGGCGTCCCGAGTACGACGACAACTACCACCAGACCGCCAACATCACGGTCTCCTTCGATGGCGGACCGAAGATCGAAGTGCTTCGGTGGGAGTCCGATTCCGCCAGTCCTTTCTACAAAGACGACAACTCCACCAATCAAACGATCTTCGTGGACATCCCCAACCCCCCTGGCGCAGGCAGCATGGTTCTGACGTTCGGCCTGTTCGACGCCGGCAACGACTGGTGGTGGGCCATCGACAACATCGTCGTGACCGCTCAATGGAGCGGGTCGCGCGCATCCAAACCCAGCCCCGCCAACGGGTCGAAAGAAGTGCCCGTCAAGACGACCCTGAGCTGGACGCCGGGGGACTACGCTGGTCAGCATCGCATCCTGCTCAGCGACGATCTGGCCGCGGTCACCGCGGGGACCGCGATCGTCGCCACGCAGAGCGACGAGAGCTACGATGCCACCGGGAAACTCGCCTTCGGAACGACCTACTACTGGCGAATCGACGAATCCAACAGCATCACCGGTTGGGACCAGGGCAGTGTTTGGAGCTTCACCACGGAATCGTTCTCGTATCCGCTGGCGGTGTCGGCTGCCACGGCCTCCAGCGCCCAGCCGGGCATGAGCGCGCAGAATACCATCAACGGCTCCGGCCTGGATGCCCTGGATCAGCACTCGACCGACGGAACGCAGATGTGGATGAGCGCGGGTGTCAAGCCGGACTGGATTCAGTTCGAATTCGACGCCATTCACAAGCTGGACAAAATGCTGGTCTGGAATTCCAACCAAGTGGTTGAGGGCATCGTCGGGTTCGGCGCCAAGGACGTCACAGTCGAATTTTCCATCGACGGGCAAACCTGGAAGCGGTTGGAAGGGGTTCCGGAATTCGCCAGAGGCACCGGAATGCCGACCTACACTGCGAACACCGTGGTCCCGTTCGAAGGTGCCGTGGCGAAATTCGTCAAGTTGACGATCAACGCCAACTGGGGCGGGATGGCCGCACAGACCGGCCTGAGCGAGGTTCGGTTCTTCCAGATTCCGGTTCGGGCCAGGGAGCCCCAGCCGGCCGACGGCGCCAAGAATGTGGATGTGGAAGCTGTTCTGAGTTGGCGGGCCGGCCGCGAGGCGGCTTCGCACAAGATCAGCTTGGGTGGCGATGAACAGGCGGTCGCCGTGGGGACCGCGCCGACAAGTACGGTCAGCGAAAATCAGTACACGCCCGCCGGGCTGCTCTTCGGCGCCACGTACTTCTGGAAGGTCACGGAAGTCAACCAAGCACAGGCGGTCGCCGAATGGGAAGGACCGGTCTGGACTTTCACTGTCGAACAATACCACCCTATCGACAACTTCGAAAGCTACACCGACGATATCGACGCCGAGGCGACGATCTGGCACGCCTGGATCGACGGCATTACCAATAAGGCCAGCGGCTCGCAGGTCGGGTACACGGATGCGCCCTTCGCCGAGCGGTCGATCGTTCACAGCGGCCGGCAGTCGATGCCCTTAACGTACGACAACTCGAAGGCCCCCTACTATTCCGAAGCCGAACTGAGCTTCAGTTCGCCCCGGAACTGGACCACGCACGGGGCCGATAGCCTTCGGGTCTACTTCCAAGGCGTTGCGACCAATTCCGAAGAAGGGCTTTATCTCACAGTCAAGGACAGCTCCAACAAGTCCCTGACGATAGTGAACCCGAATGCGGCGGCCACGACCCAGACGGGCTGGCAGCAGTGGACGATTCCGCTGAGCGAGTTCACGGCAGCGGGGGTGAAAATGACTGCGGTCAAATCGATCACGATCGGCGTCGGCAGCCGAACCAGCCCGAAACCCGGCGGAACCGGCATCGTGTATTTCGACGATCTCGGATTCGGTCTTTCGACTCCATGATCGTAACCCTTGAATGAACACAGCCGGCGGGACCTGTCTCCCCACGGAGCGGGTCCCGCTTCTTTTTCACTGATTCCTGCTGTCATCTTTGACTCTTCGGCCGCGGTTCGCAGCGACGTCGTAAGACGTTGTTTTCTCTTCCTACACATCTGCGAGAAAAGCCGTAGACGCTGGGCAAAAACTGCGGTACACCAAGGGTCGGATTCACCGTGCGACAGGAGACTCGTTCGGACTTGTTGGCAGATGGAGAGCTCAAGAATGATGCGTCGAAAGCACTCGAAGATGTCGGGAATACCGCTGGCAAGAATAATCGTCTGCGTGACAACAATAGGCTCCCCTGCCTTCGGGTTGACCGCGGAGAATCGCGGACCGATATCGACCAATCGGCCGATGCGAGACAGGCAGTCCTTGGTCCTGACCGTCGGCCAGGCGGCCGGCGACCTACGAGGCTCGGACGACAAAGTCCTCCAGGCCGGAGTGGATTATCTTCATCGCCTCGGCGGCGGGACCCTTCGCATCCTTCCAGGCGTATACGAACTGCAAAACGCGATCCACTTGAGGCCCCACATCACGATGATCGGATCGGGCGAGCAAACCATTCTGAAGAAAAGACCCAGCGTCGTGACGGCGCTCTCGCGTGATTCGGACGGGTACGAATACGGCGTCGAAGTGAACGACCCTACGGGCTTCGTCCCCGGCGGCGGCATCATGCTGCGATCCAGCACCGGTCCGGGGCAGTGGCAGTTCGACGTCCTGCGGGCGACGATCACTGCGGTCCAGGGCCGGGTTCTGTTCCTGGACCGGCTCACCCGCGAGAACTTCTGGTTGCAGAAGAACGCCACCGCCGCCACGATTTTCCCGATCCTAACTGCCGAGGAGGTCGACGACGTGCGGATCGAGGACCTCGTGCTCGACGGCAACCGCGAGCATAACGAGAGAATCAACGGCAACTTCGCCGGCGCGGTGTTCATCCAGAGCTGCAACCGGTGGCGGTTCAGAAACGTCACCGCCCGCAACTACAATGGAGATGGCTTCAGCTTCCAGGTCTGCGACGACGTGCAATTCGAAAACTGCAAGGCGGTGGACAACGCGGATCTGGGTTTCCATCCGGGCAGCGGCTCGCAGCGGCCGGTCTTTCGCAATTGCACGTCCACGGGCAACAGCCAGGGCATCTTCTTCTGCTGGGCGGTTTCGGACGGACTCGTCGAGGGCTGCACCCTCTCGGATAATCGCCAATACGGTATCAGCATCGGACACCGCGACACCGACAACCTCGTGCGGAATTGCACCATTGAGCGAAACGGCGAGGTCGGCATCTTCCTACGGGACGAAGGCACCGAATTCCGCAGCGGCCACCGCAATCATATCGAGAACTGCATGATCCGCGACAATGGCGACCGACAGCCTGGGATCGGCATCGACATTCGAGGAGCCACCCACGACATCGCAGTCGTGCACACACGTTTCGATTCCACCGTCGGCGGCCCCCAGAAGATCGGTATCCGCATCGGCAAACAGGCCGGGCCGGTCTCCCTGGAAAACAACACGTACGGAGGCTGCCCTATCCCCATCGAGGACTTGCGAACGCAAGTTTCTCCTTGACAAACCCAACACACGATTGTAAAAGTGTGTTAGTATGGTCACTGTTCTGTAAGAGAAGTCACGATCGGTTGCATCGCATCGCAGACACAAGGCCGACAACGTCGTCGTGTGTGGGGCTTGTGGTGTGGCTTCTCGCTTCCCTCCGAAAGATCCCCCAAAACTTTTCGATTTCGAGAGCTATGCTCCTTGATTCTGGCGCAGAGCTCTACATAACGATTGGAGATACAAACAGTGGACTCTAAAGAACAGATGGAATTCTTCTACGAGATGTTCGACGCCTCACTACCCCGGCTCGGCGTCGGAAACGAGGCTTCGACGAAGAAGGCCCTCAGTACAATGCTCGCCGCGATGTCGGAAGGCAGAAGCGGGCCCATCCTTCGCCCGACCCGGATCCTCGACATCGGCTGCGGAAACGGCCCTCAGACCGTTTACCTGGCGAAACACCTGGACTGCCCGATCCTGGCGATGGACAACCATCCGCCCTTTCTCGACGAGTTGCAGCGACGCGCCGTGACAGCCGGAGTCGCCGGGAAGATTCAAGTCTCCCTGAGAGACATGCGCACCCTGACGAAAGACGACGGGCCCTTCGACCTGATCTGGTCGGAGGGAGCTATCTTCATCGTCGGCTTCAAGGAGGGTTTGGCCGCATGGCATTCCCTCTTGGCTGCCGGCGGCGGTCTGGCGGTCAGCGAGATCGCTTGGTTGAGAGCGGATGTGCCGGCCGAGTGCAGGGAGTTCTTCGCCCGGGTACATCCGGCGATGGCCGACGTATCGACTCATCTGGCCGCGGTCGAAGCATGCGGCTACGAGATCCTCGAGCATTTCGTCGAGCCGGAAGCGGCTTGGTGGGACGGCTACTATGGTCCGCTCGAAGCGCGCCTTCGCTCCCTGCGCCAGCGGTACGCCGCGGACGCCGAGAGACTGGCCATGATCGAACCCATTCAAAAGGAGATCGACATCTACCGCGAGCATTCCGCTTACTACGGCAACGTCTTCTACCTGATGCGCCGACGCTAGACCGCTCTCCAAGCAAGACCCTGTGGGCTGCTCCCATGGGGTCTTGCTCTTTCCTCCGATCATCCACCAATTTCCGGGACTGATCGCAGGCAGCCGCAACGACCTCTGGTCTGGGGCCAGAGACTCCAGCAGTTCCATGGCCTTTCGACCGATCGCCTGCGAGGCCCTCTCTTCGCCCCTTGGAGTCGAGAACCGACCTGCCCCATTCTACCAGATATCGGCCACTGCTCAGGGCGAGGTCGCCGCGTCCGCGTCGATTTCCTTTTCGAGCGAATCGAGCTCGCTGGTCATGTTCTCTTCGGTGATCTGCTGATCGGCCTCGGCTTTGTATTCCGCGGCCGTCTTGACCTGCTCAGTCTCAGCGGGTAACGAGTCCGTCTGACTCGTTTGGCGATCACACCCTGCGATGATCATCAGGCACATCAGCAGCACGATGGTTCTGGCAACTGCACGAAGTAACATCATTCGATCCTCAGAAATCGGGCCCATCCTCTGCGCGACATCGAGTCGATCGCGAGGGAGTCTGGCCCAATTCGGTTTGGGTTAGTTCGTCGCGTCACCCGCGTTGGCGGGCTCGGGCGTCTCGACCTGGGTGGGAGCCTCGGCCGGTAGCTGCTGCGCTGCGCGCTTCTGTCCTTGCAGATGTGTCTGCTTACGGTTGAAAACCTCGTTTTGCTTGGCGATCAGCTTGTCCACACGGGCGACCGTCTCAGCATCTCCCTTCTGCTGGGCCAACTCGCGGATCCTCATCAGGCGGGCCTGACGCTCCAACTGTTTGGCCTGCGCATGGCGGAGCTGCTTGTCAAGAGCCGAAAGCTGCTGCTGGTGTTCCTGGCCCTTGCCTTTGGCGACCGAACCGGCGGACTCCAGTGCCTTCTTGCCCTTGGCCGCATCGGCCTTGCCTGCATCCACGACGTCTTTGCCCCCCTGACGGGCCTCTTTTTCTTTGTCCGGCCGACCGAGCGAAGGGGCAGCGGCCTGAGGGGCTTGATGCGCCGGGCTTGACGCCGGAACGTTCTCCTTGACGCGGGCGGCGTCCCCCTTTTCCTGTCCCTTGCCTTGGCCTTTGCCCTGCCCCGTCGCCTGGGCGCCGGTCCAGAGCACAAGCGTCAACGCGCATGTCCATAAGATCG
>JAGPGT010000112.1 GCA_018055905.1 Phycisphaerae bacterium | reverse complement strand
ACCGCCGCCCCAGCCCTTGACGCCGCTGAAGGGGAAGGCCGCATCCAAAAGGATAAGGTTCGGATCGACGTTCGATTGGAATGCGCGGTTGCGATGTACGAGGGTATCGCTGATCGTGCCGGTCGAATCTGTCGCGTACAGACCGCCGCCGTGATACGCCTCGTTGTTGGCGATGTTGCAGTCGATGATCGTCAACTGCGACCTGGAGGACCAGATGCCGCCGCCGATGGCGGAACGGCTGTCCTCGATCCTGCACCGCAGGAACAGCGGGGCGCAGTCGGCCTCGATGGCCACCGAGCCGCCGTAACTGATATAGATGTCATCGGGCAGCGCCGCGGATATGTTCGTGTCGGCCACGTTGTTCTTGAAAACGCAGCCGATGAACTGCGGATTGCTCGCGCTGCCGATGTAGACGGCGCCGCCGAAGTTCTCAATGTCCAGGTTTCGACTGGGAATCGGATCGGAACCGCCGCCGACGCCGGAGACGCCGCCGTAGGTCCTATTGTCGCTGAAGTTGCAGTCGATGAACCGCGGTGAGCTGTAATACTCGATATACACCGCGCCGCCGTAACCGCTATACTTCCAGTAGTCGTCATAGTAGGTGCGAGGATCGTCGACTACGGTGTCCACATCGGCCAGCAGGATCAGGTCGCCGTTGGCGTTAAACTCGCCCCACTCCCAACCATCCCACCAAGTGCGGATGTTTTTCTCAACCGATTCGGACATCATCCAATTGCCACCGCGTCCGCCTTGGACGCCCTGGTTACCGTTGCCACCGTTACCGCCGTTGCCGCCGATAGCGACACAGTTCTGGAACAGGCAGTTCTCGAAGGTCGGATTACTTCGGAAGCCGATGTACGCGGCGCCGCCGTAGGCCCAGCCGGCCCAGCCACCGTCGAAACCGACGGGGTGCTGTGTGGTTCCGTTGGAACCGTCGCCACCGTTGCCGCCGGTGATGGCGCAGTCGACAAACCGGCAGTTACGTATCGTGGGTGAGGCACCGACAATGATCATGACGCCGCCCATGACGGAATCGCCCGGCGCCCCGTCATGTGGAGGAGGCGGACTTGTGATCGCATCGCCGTTGTCACCGTTGGGACCGACCCAATTGACGTCGCCGATCGTCAGACCGTCAATCACCGTCTCGCTTCCGACGTCTACGATCTCGAACCGGTACCCGCGGAGGATCGTCGCAGCCACCACCTCGGGATCGGCGGGATTGGAGCCGGTCAGCGTGATGTTTTTATTGCGAATCCGGATGTAGCTCCAGGGATAGATGCTGTTGGTGATTACCGGCCGGTACGTGCCCGTCGGAACAACGACCACATCGCCGTCGGCGGCAGCATCCACCGCGTGTTGGATGCTCATGTACTGTTGTTTACTGCCGACCACGATGACCTTGGGCTGGCCGAAGACGACCGAAACGCGCTTGTCCGGTCCGATGATCACAGTGTTCGTGGGACTACTGGACACGTCATCCGTGGTGCCGGACCACTGATTGACCCGCCATCCGGCCTCCGGTACCGCGGTGAGCGTAACCGCAGTTCCGGCGTAAAACTCGCCCGAGGTCGGAGACACGGTCCCATGACCACCGATGACCTCCACGCTCAGGGTATACTTGGGCATCGTCGTGTGGTCCTGGAAGTGGTAGCCCAAGTCCACAACGCCGGTGTCCTTCATGCCGTCGATCCGCGTGGTCAAATTCGCTAGGCCGGCCCCTGAGGCGGAGCTGCTGCCCGCGTTGATCGCGGGGCTGTTGGCGCCCTGCCCTGCGGCAGTCTGACTCAGATAGAAGCGCCCGAGCGGACCTTCCACGAACAACGGATCACCCAAAATGTTCGTCGAGTTGTGGTCCTGGCACGATTTGGCGAGAATGTCGCCGGCCACCGTGTCGAACACGCCACAATCGGCGGGCGTGTTCTCATAGAACAGGCTGTGTGTGATCGTCGCATCGGCGAAATCGACCTCTGCGACCGCATATTTGCTGTTTTTCACGAAAATTGAGTCGATGACCGTGGCCTTGGCGCTCCAATCGCAGAACAACGCGCCGCCCAGATTGCCGGCGGTGTTCTCCGCAAAGGTGCTGTTGACGATGGTAGGCTGCGCGAACAGGTTGCTCGACACGGCGCCGCCGTCACGGAAAGCGGAGTTGGATGCGAAGAGGCAGTTCCGCACAAAATGAGTGACCGTGCCACCGTCGGCATAGAAGCACACGGCGCCGCCGGTACCTTTGGCGCCGGTGGCCTGGTTGTTCGTGAACATGCAGTCGTCGATCTGGGCGTTCGCGGTGGCCAGCACCAGACCGCCGCCGACGTCGATACCGGCGCCGGTCTCCTTACGGGCGAATCGCCCACGATTGAAATAATAGGCGTCCGTAAGACTGGGCAACACGGTTGTGCCCGAAATTGTGATGGAATCACTGACGAGCACGTCGGAAGCCAGAGTCACGCCGCTGCCACCGATGGCGGTGTTGCCGCTGATGCTGCCGCCCCGGAGCTCGATACCGCCGCCGGTGATGAACAGACCGCCACCGCTCTTGGCCCGGTTGTTCAGGAAGTAGCTTTGCGTCACCACCGCATCGACGTTCTCCAGGTGAAGGGCGCCGCCCTGGGCGTAGAAGCCCTCGTTGGCGTAGTTGCCGCTGAAGATGCACGACTCGATGTTCAGGGAGAGGTTCCTCACAGTGGTGGAATCGCCGGTATCGTAGAAAGCGTCGATCGCGCCGCCGCTTTCGCCCGCCCGGTTGCCGGCGAACGCACAGTCGACAAAATACGCATCGCTCAGCAGGCGAATGGCGCCGCCGCTGTCGGCGGAAGTATTGCTCTGGAATTCGCAGTTGCGGAACGTCACATCCGTGCAGGAAGGCCCGATATACACGGCACCGCCCTCGGTGGAAAGACCGACTGGATAGACATCACGGACCTGGCCATCGACGATCCGCACTTGGGTGACGTTGACCGCATCGACAGGGATCTGGGGCGCCTTGTTGCGACTGAACTCCGTCGCGTTGGCGTCGATGGAACTGCCACCGACGAGGTAGACGGCGCCGCTGAGGTTCTCGACGAACTGGCAGCGGTCCAGATTGAGCTGATTGCCCGAGGCAAGATAAATCGCGCCGCCGGGGGCATAAAGACGGAACTCGTCGTCCTCGGTGGTGCTGCTCAAACCAAGCGACTCGTATGTGTATCCGGCGTATGCGCTGTTGGCCGTGAATTTGCAGTTGATAAACGTCAGGTTGGCGTCTTCCTGGTAGACCGCGCCGCCGGCAATCGTCCCGTTGACCGTCAGTTGGCCTTGGGCACCGGGACCGGCCGGATTGGGATACGGATCACTCAGGCCGCTGCCAGGACCATTCTGGCCGACCGCACCGACCGCACCGATCAAGGCTCGGTTGTTGGCGAATACGCAGTTCTTGAAGACCGCGTCGCTGCCGCCGCCGGCATAGACCGCGCCGCCGTGACCGTCGCCGGAGGCGTCGCCTGCGTCTCCGCCCCAGCTCTCGCGACCACTGCCCTGGTTGTCCTGGGTGCCGTTGCCGCCGTCGCCGCCCATGCCGCCGCGGGCGCTGCAGTTGCGGATGATGCAATCGACGAAGGTGGGCTTGCTGCCGCTTAGGCAGGCGATGGCGCCGCCATAACCGTTGCCGGAGGCATTTCCGCCGTAACCGCCCCAGTAGCCGTCCTGATCAGAACCCGGCGGGATGGAACGACCACTGATCCCGTTACCGCCCTGGGCCGCAACAACCTGGCAGTTCTCGATCACGCACTTCTGGAACGTGGGCGAGCTGCCGTTCTCGCAAAGGATCGCGCCGCCGTAACCGGTGCCGGTGACATTCTGGCCCCAGTTTTCCCACCAAGGCGGAGAATCATCCTGAGGATCATACGGAACCGGTTGGGAGGGCTGGCCGCCGCCGGTGATGCCTACCGTACCGATCCAGTATCCGTTGCGGATGGTCACGCCGGTGATCACGCAGTCGGCGGTCTCTCCGTTGTGGAAATGGAACGCGCGTTTGCGGGTGAACCGGCTGCCCTGGCAATCAATGACCGTGCTGGCCACCACCGATGGATCGTTCGGATCGGTGGACATGATGCGAATGTTCTTGCTCTGGAGATCGATACCCTCCGGGTTGGAAATATAGTAAACCCCTGCGCTAAGAATGATGTTCGTGGCACCGGGACTGGCCGCCAGGACCGCATCCTCAATGGTTCGATAGTGCGTCGGAACCAGCAGGTTGCGGGTCACGGCCAGCTCGAACTCGACGGTGACAAACTTGTCGGCGCCACTGTCCATCGTCACGACCGCGGTGTTCTTGTTCCAGGACGGATCGACGTCGGTGCCGATCCACTGGCGGACGCGCCAGCCTTCCTCGGGAACCGCGGTAAGGGTCACTTCCTGGAACTCATGGTATAGACCGGTCATCGGGGTGACGGTACCATGGCCGCCGACGATGGTGACCGTCAGGTTGTACCGGCCGGGACCGGGGTAATGGAAGCCCATGTCCACCTGGCCGGAATCGCCACGATTGTCGGTCCGCGTGGTGTACCCAGCCATGCCGACCTGGTTGGCCTTGGCGCTACCGGCATCGACCGCCGGACTGGTCTGGTTTTGACCGGCGGCCGTCTGGCTCAGGTAGTACGAAGCCACAAACAACGGGTCGGCATCAATGTTGCCTTCGAGCCAGTTGAGCGTCCGCCCCGGCTCGATGTGGACGCCCGATCGACCTCCCTGGACGTCGCTGAACTTGACAGTCAGAACCGCCGGACGTGGCAGGTATCTCGGATCGTCCTTGCTGCCGATGGCGATCTGGTTGCCGAAACGGCCCTGGTTACCCCAGAGAATGCTGTCGGTCAAAATTGTCTTGCTGCTGTGCGTACAGAGCAGACCTCCGCCGTAGCCAGCGCTGCTGTCGTTTGGATCGGAAGCGGTGTTTTCCACAATCGTGCAGTTGCTAATCAGCAGACCGGTGTCCCACTGGGCGCTGACGCCGGCACCTCCGCTCCAGGCGCTGTTGCCCTTGATCAGACAGTTCTGGAGCCTAGGCAAACCACCGGCAAAGTACAGACCGCCGCCGACGCCGCGGACCATGTTCTCGCTGATGAACGAGTCCCGGATGACCGCATCGGAGGACAGGCAGTACAGACCGGCGCCTGAGCCGCAGTCGCGGTCGCCGAGCGTGGCGATGTCCGGAGGTGTAAATGGGTTGTTTGGATCGAACATGGAGTTCGGATCGTTTGGATCAGGCCACTGATCCGAGGGTGGCCACGTGGATGGATCGTTCGGATCAGGGGTGGGCGCTGGTACGTAGACCGTGATCGCCGTGCCCAGAGCCGTGTTGCCCCGAACAATGCAGTTGGTGATTTCCGGCGCGCCGCCGCTCCAGTAGAGACCGCCGCCATGCTCGGCCGTGTTGGTGCGGAACGTGCTGTCGACGATGTGAACATCCGTCTGGTTGCCGTACCAGTACATGCCGCCACCGAAGGCCGCGACGTTGTTCTCGAAGCGGCTTTTGTTCACGCGGATCGAACCGCCATTGAAGAACTCCTTCGCGTCGTCGTCGAAGATGCCGCCGCCGTAGATGGCGCCGCCCAGACCGCTGGCATGGCTGGCGGCTTGGTTGTTCGTGAAGGTCGAATTGTTCACGTCGAGGTCGCAGCCGTACCAGAGATAGATGCCGCCGCCGTCGCCGGATGCGGTGTTGTTCAGGTAACTGGTATTACCCGCCGTGAGCGAACAGGCGGTACCAAACGCCTGGGCGCCGCCGTCGCGGCCGGCGGTATTGCTACGGAAAGTGCAACGATCCAGGACACTCACGCAATTGTCGAAGTAATACTCCGCACCGCCGTTGTCGACCTGGGCCGAGTTGGAAATCAGGGAACAATTGGTCAGCTTGACAGTGCAACCGGTGCTGTAGAGGACGGCACCGCCGAAGCTGGTGGTCGTGCTGCGGACATAGGACCCGCCGCTCCCGGCCGCGGCGTCACCGCCGCCTGCACCGCCATCGCCAGCGGGGGCACCGTTGCCGCCATTGCCGCCGACGCCGCCTGCGGCGCCATCGCCGCCGACGCCACCGGGGCCGCCTGCGCCGCCGGCATATTCAACCGTCACGCCGCCGGAGATGGCTTGGCAGCCACTGATGGTCGTGTCGGACATTTCAATCTGGCAGTTTTCACCAAAGAAGATGGCGCCACCCCAAGCCATGGTTCCGTTGCGGCCTGTGTTGCCGCCAGCACCGCCGGGGCCGCCGGCACCGCTGGTGCCATCGGGGCCATCGGCTCCCGGCGCACCGTCCGGCTCGCCAGCACCGCCGGCACCACCGGCACCACCCGTACCGGCGTTACCACCGGCGCCACCGGCACCGCCGGCACCGCCAGCAGCACCGAGGCCTTGTCGGACTGTGGTGTTCTGAATCGTACAATATTTGATGATCGGCTTGCAGTTGGGACCGAAATACATCGCGCCGCCGAGCGCGTCACCGCCATCGCCGCCGTTGCCGCCAGCCCCGCCGGCGCCACCGGCGCCACCATTACCACCGGCACCACCGTTGCCACCGGCCCCGCCGGCGCCTTGAGTGCCATCTCCGACTCCGTCGCCGCCGTCTTGACCATCTTGGCCGGCTTGGCCGTTTTGACCGGCCTGGCCGTTCTGACCGGCCTGGCCGTTGCCGCCGGCCCCGCCGTTGCCGCCGGCGGCGCTGCAATCAATAATCGTGCAATGCAGAATTGTCGGAACACTGTTGGCATCAAAATAGAATGCGCCGCCGTAGCCTTGACCGCCTTTACCACCGTTGTAACCGGGGGCGCCGGGCGCACCGTCGGCACCGGGCGCACCGTCGGCGCCGGGCGCACCGGGCTCGCCGGGCGTTCCGTTGGCGTTTGGATCCGCCGCCTCATCCGGAGCGGCCGGAGGGTCCAAAGCAGCAGGCGGATCCGCCGGGTCCGGGGGTGCCGGGTGATCCGGTTGGGCCGGATGTACAAACGTACCTGGGGCACCGTTGAAACCGATGGCGGTGCAATTGCGAATGATCAGATTCGATAGGGTCGGGCTACTTCCGTTGAAGCAGGCAATCGCGCCGCCGAGAGCATCGGCGCCGGGATCTCCGGTATCGCCGGTGGGGGCAGAGGTGCCCCACTCATGGCCGTTTCCGTTCTGGATGGTGAAACCGTCGATAACCGAATCAGGTCCCTCGCCCTTCTGGAATTTGAAGGCGCGTCCCTGGCCCTGGCAATCGAGAACGGTTGTCGCCACGCAGGCCGGGTCGTCCGGATTGTCGCTGGTCAAGGTGATCGCCTTGCCGTTGAAGTCGAGCGTGCCGTTCAAACGGTAGGTGCCGCGTTTGACGATGATCGTGTCGCCGTGGGTCCTCGCCGCCTCGATCGCCTGCGCGATGCTGGGGAATTGGCCGGGAACCTCAAGAGTCCGCGGCAGCGTGAAGCTGACCGTCACTTCCTTGTCAGAGGTCATCGTCACGGTGTTGGTCAGAGCCCAGCTGGCGTCGTTGTCGGTTCCATTCCACCGATCGATGATGTACGGGCCGACCGGGATCGCGGTGACGGTGACGATCTGGCCTTCGCGATAGAGCTCGCCTCTACGGTGTTCCGGTTGGATCCTACAGGTGTCCGTGCTACCGGCAACCGGGTACTGACCCTGGACACGCGTGATCAGACGGTACAACGGGATCTCTTCGAACTCCACCTGAATGGCGACAGGCCCGTTGACCACAAACGTTTGGCTCAGATTCTTCGTCGTGTCGTCCGCCGTGCCGACCCACCGTTTGATCCTCCAGCCCTCCTTGGGCTGAGCCTTGATCGTAACCACTTCGAACCGTCGGAACGAACCGTTGTTCGGAGTAACCGTGCCACCGGCGACATTGGGATCCACGGGATTGCCGGCCGCGTCAATCACGGTGACGATCAGCGGATAATAGACCGCGGGCGCGGCCACGTAATGCGCGCCCACGTCGAGTTTTCCGGCGTCTGCGACGCCATCGGTGCGTGTGGTCATCTGCGCCATCTGCACCGCCAGGGACCCGTCGATATCCGACGTACCGGCATCGACGCAAGGACTGTCGCCAAGCTGTCCGGCGGCCGTCTGGCTCAAGTAGTAGACCCCATCGGGGCCCTGAGTGAACATCGGATTGGCGTGAAAGTTGCCGTCGCCGCCGTCCTCGGTGTCCTCAATGCAGGAGTACGTGGCTGTGCAACCGAACAGGTCGTCGCCATTGCCCCACAGAATACAGTTGGTGATCGTCGGATTGGAGCCGTCGAAGGCCCAGATGCCGCCGTCCCGCGAGGGCGTGGCGTCGTCCACAACGATCGTGCAGTGGGTAATCGTCGGCGAGGAGGCGACCAGATCGATTTGGCCGCCGCCGCCCACGGCCGAGTTGTTCAGGAAGAAGCAGTTGCCGATCGAAGCGGAAGCGTTGTACATCGCCAGGCCGCCGCCGGCGTTCATGGACCGGTTGTTGCGGATGACGCAGTCGATGATCGTGGGCGTAGCGTCTTCGATATTCAGACCACCGCCGACGCCCGCGGCGTCGAACACCACGTTGTCGCTGATGACGCAGTTGCGGATCAGAGGCGAGCCGCCCAGACAGTCGATGCCGCCGCCGAAGGACCGCGCGTGGTTGTTGGCGATGACGCAGTCGGTGATCGTGGGCGAAGCGTTTTCAATGCGGATGCCGCCACCGTTTTCGGCGACGCCCCAGCCGATCGTGAAACCCTTCAGGACCGAGTCGCGGCCCTCGCCGTTGGCGAAGGTGACGATCGAGCCCTGTTTGGCCAGGCCGAAGAGGATCGCGCTGTGGGTGTAGAGATTCGGATCCGAAGGATTGGTGATGTCGCCGCTTCGCAGCGTGATCGCCTTGCCCTTGAAGTCGATCAGTTCGAGAAAGAGGGTGTTTCCAGTCTTGCGACCCTCGGCGATCAAGGTGTCGCCGTCGTTGGCGTCGTCGATGGCCTCCTGGATCGAGTAATAATAGTTGTCCGGGTTGGTGGGGTCTTTTCGGGTGTTGATAACCCTGCCCAAGGTCCCGCCGGGCACGGCCGCCAGAGCTTTGGCCACGTTGAGCCGTCCATGCGACTGGCACAAGCCAGGGACGACCTTGTCGGTCGTCTGCATCAGGACCTGCTTGACCTGGTGGTGCGACAGCGCGGGGTACTTGGTCCACAAAAGCGCTGCGGCTCCGCTGACGTGGGGCGCCGCGACTGAAGTGCCGGAGAGTATGCCATATTCGGCGGTCAAACCAGCGGCGGTCATCGCGTCGGTCGCCTTGGTCGGCATGGTGCTGAGCACCCCTTCGCCCGGCTCGGCCAAATCCACTGAGCGTACGCCGTAATTGGACGTCGTGGCCATCTGGTCACGATTGTTGGTCGCCATGACCGAGATCACGTTGTATAAGGGATAGCAAGCCGGATAGATTGGCGTGTTGTCGGTGTTGATCCCGCCATTGCCCGCGGCGGCGACGACCAGAACGCCTTTCCTTCCGGCCGCCGCGATCGCATCATATAAGCTCTGGCTGTATTGGGGACCGCCCCAAGAGGCGTTGATGATCTTGGCGCCCATGGCGGTGGCGTACTGGACGGCCGCTACCGCGGCATCCAGGTTCACACCGTCTCGGTTGGCGACTTTGCAGATCATCAGGCTGACGTTCCAGGAAACGCCGGCGATGCCGACGCCGTTGTTCGAGGAAGCGCCGATAATGCCCGCGACGTAGGTGCCGTGATAGACGTCGTCGGCCACGTTGGCGTTGTTGCCCAGGAAGTTGAAACCCGAAACGTCATCAATGTAACCATTGCCGTCGTCGTCTTCGCCTTGCTTACCGGAGGCTTCCCTTCGATTCGACCAGATGTTCTTGAGGTCGGGATGGGTCGCATCGATGCCGGTGTCCAGCACTGCGACAAGCAGATCCTTGTTGCCGGTGGTGATGTCCCAGGCCTCGGGGGCGTCGATGTCGGCGTCCACGAGCCCCCCTTCCTGACCGGTGTTGTCCAGGGCCCATTGATCCTTGAAACGAGGATCATTGGGCGTTCGGCTGAGTTGGTATCGATAGTTTGGCTCGGCATAGAGCACATTCGGAGAGGCGGCGAATCTCATCACCGCCTCGATGGTCGAGGTGCCCTTAGGCAGCTTGACGAAGGTTAGACCGGGAACCACATCGTCGTACTGGCCCGCCACCTCGGCACCCGGGACCAGACTCTGGGAGATCACCGACCTGCGAGCCCGCGTGGTCAGAGGACCGATCAGGTCGGGAGCAGCCGCGGACGGGGCATCCAAGTCCCCAAAACGAACGAGCAAGGCATCGCTCCTGGGAGAAACCACGCCCTGCTGTTCAAAGACGATGTCCGAGAAAGAGAAAAGGGAGAGTTCGTTCGCTGCTGCCAAGCCCATCTGCACGCAGACGATCAGCATGGAGCTGATCATCAGTCGCCAGGCGCTCGGTCGCTCCTGAATCTGCTCTGTCATATGGCTACTTCCGTTCAACTATGCCCAAGTCCGTACACTGACTGTATAGAGTACCCCTCGCGTGCAGACTATCGTCAAATCCGCGTCGACACTGAACTTACCGCCGCAATCCGCTGAGAACCGGTTCCTCCATCGCCGCGATCGCCTCCTGTTCGGTTTCCTCTTGCAGGATGATCGTCGGCTTGACCAGGATCAGCAGAACCTTCTGATCGCGCACGCTGCTGCGGTTGGAGAACAGACGTCCGAGAATCGGGATCTTGCTGAGGATCGGAACGCCGGCTTCCTTCTCGACCTGCACGGCCAGTTTGTGTCCGCCCAGCAGGAGGGTCCCGCGGTCCGGCACGCTCACGCGGGTCATCACGGTGGCCTGCTCCAGCTCCGGAACGCTCACGTGGGTCGTGACCACGTCGTTGGCGTCCTCCCCGTCGCCGGTGTCGCCGCCGGTGTCGTCCTCGTCGTCGTTCTCCTGCTCGATCGCGTGCCGGGCGAATCCCAGCAGATCGGTCTGATTGGTCACGATGTTCAGCAGGACGTACTTCTTGTCCTTCGAGATCGTCGGCGTGATGCTCAGCGTGCTGCCGACCGGGAGGAAATTCACGTTCTGGTAGGTGCCGGACTGACCCGTGGTGCCGCTGGTGCTGTCCTGGAACACGCCCTGGGTCTCCGTCGGAGGCAGAGCGTACGACACCATGCTCTGCAGGCTGAACGAAGCCGACTCGCCGCTGAGGACCGTCAGCTTCGGCGCCGCCAAGGACTTCGAATCGGTCCGGGCCTGCGTCGCCCTCAGGAGGAAGGCCACCTGCAGGTCGTCCAGGACCGAGCCGTACCCGCCGGAAACGCCGAGCCCGGGGTTCTGGTTCGTGATGTTGCCCAAGTTTCCGGTGACCCCCGAGGCGATGCTTGGAGCCGCTACGTCATAGGAACCTTGGTTGAAGGTCCCCACACCCCATTTACCGCCAAAGTTATAACTGAAATCCACGTCCAATCCGATATCTTCGAGGAAATTCTCGGTAACCGCGAGGAATCTGGCTTCAATGGAAACCTGATGCCCCAGAGCCTTGCGGAGTTCGTCCAGCAGAATCTCGATTCGCTTGTGCACTTCCGGCGTCTGATAGATCGCCAGTTTCTTGGGGCTTTCCTGGGGGAAGATCGTGATCGTACCCAAGGCGGTATCCGGATAGAGATCATACCAGCTTTCCGGATCGATGCTCTGCTCGATCAGGTCTCGCAGGCCATAGGCCATCGACATGCTTTGGTAACTGGTGTTTCCACCCATGCCTCCCATCATTCCCATGCCGCCCATGCCCATGCCGCCCATACCACCCATCATACCTCCGCCATAGCCCCCCATGCCGCCCATGCCGCCGCCCATCATGCCGCCGCCGTAACCTCCCATGCCGCCCATCCCGCCGCCCCTCCTGCCGCCGCCCCAGCTGCCCATCCCCCCGCTGCTCATGCCGCCGCCATACCCGCCCATCCCCCCC
>JAGPGT010000111.1 GCA_018055905.1 Phycisphaerae bacterium | reverse complement strand
CCCCTGTCTCTGTGCGATCCTCGCAGGCGAGAGGCCGGTGGTTTGCCACCCCTGCTCTTGGCGGATTCTCCGTCTGCACTTCGAGCCGGATGGCTGTCTCACAGGCGTTGTCCATCCAGCGGGTATCATATTACGTCGCCTCCCCCGATCCACGCCTGTCGGCTACTGAGCCGATAGCGGGCCCTTGAGGCGGAGGTATTCCTCCATGATGCGTAGGACCAGTTCCACTCGATCTGCGACGTCGAGTTTGTGGTGCAACCGCTCGAAATGCGTGTGGACCGTGTGTGCGGAGATACCCAGATCCATGGCGATGGCGGATTCCTTGCGTCCGTTGAAGACGCCCTGCACAATCTTGAGTTCCTGCCCGGACAGGCGCAGGCGATCGGCAATCGCCAGCCAAGTCTGATCGGAGAACATCGCAGCCCCCGACGGATGGTCCCCGGCGTGTTTGGACTCCGCGATCTCTCGACTTGGCGAACTGGCAGCGTGTGCGTTCATCATAGCCCCGTCGATCGGGATTGTCGACCTATGCTTCAGGAACCGCTGAATCTCGGAGGTCTGTCGTGGTGGGCGGTCCCACACTCTCGCCTTTTCATCGAGACAGACGGGCACGCTCTTGTCGAGATTGCCCCCTGTCAACCGTTTCTTGCCTGGATGCTGTATATCCTGTAATTTCGGCCCATCAATAGGCAAAATCCTCATTTCGCCTGTGGGCAAGCCGCCCACGTTCGGCAGCCATCCGGCCAATGCGCGCGATTCTCTTCTCGTCAACGATCCCGCAAACCGGTCCAAATGATGTCGCGACGATCCATGCAAAGACGCAGGCCGGAAAGGCGTAAGATATCAAAGCCAGTCCTCTTTCAACTCGGGGTCGCGCCCGATCGACGGATGTTTCGCTTCGCTCAATATGGCAAAGGCTCACGATGCCTCTACGAAATCTGGTCAGACGCCGCAGATGGGCCGCGATCCTCCAAAACCTGATGGAAAGAAAAGGGGCTGGCCGACTGGGGGAATCGTGGTACAATAGCGTGCGAGGGGTGCGGTCCCGGCTGTGGCGGGCACGGCCGGGGCGCCCCTGGGTGGAGAACGCGCGATGAGTGAGATCGTGATCAGCAACGTGGAGCCCCAGTTGGTCGTGGGGATGCGTAAGCGAGGCACCTACGCCCAGATCCGCCCCATGCTCGCGAGCGTTCGCAAGTACATCGAGGCCCATGGCGCCCAGGTCGCCGGACCGCCTGCTTTCATCTGCCATGAGACCCCCAAAGAGGTCGTTCGCGCCAACCTGTTGCGCAACGCGGACGTGGAGGTCGTGATCCCGGTGTCGGCCCAGGTCGCCGGCAATGAGGAGATCACCTGCTATGAGTTGCCGGGCGGACCGATGGCGAAAATCACGCACCAAGGCCCCTACGAGAAGTCCGCGGACGCGTACAAGAAGCTCTTTGCTTGGATCGCGGAGAATCACAAGAAGGTGGCGGGACCGACCCGCGAGGTGTACCTCAACGACCCGAAGAAACTCCCGCCGGAAGAGCTGCTGACGGAAATCTACGCACCAGTCGCGTAAAAAAGCACGAAATCTGAATATCGACGGGCTGTTGGCGAGCCGTTTGCGTTGTCGGGTGATTCTGGCGGAAATGCATCCCCGCCATCCTCTTCGGGTCGAAAAACCGAAAATATCTTCGGTCCCACGGAAATCTCGGTCGAAATCGGCCCTGTCTGCGGGGAAGTCATTTCCGGCGGTCGTCTGGACCCTCGGGATTGTAACAACCTCCACACATCGCAAGCGGCTCCGTTTTTCCTGCTTGACCTGGGTCCCGTGATCTCCTATACTGGTACTAGCGATTTACGCGGCGGAATCTACGCGAAACAGACTTGTGTGTGTCGTCTTTAGGCGGAGGTAAGCGATGAGACGACGATGGATGACGCTTGCGCCGATAGTGTGCGGTTGCGCCCTCGCGTTGGCGGAGGAACCCGTTCCATTCGAGGACGCCACGCTCAAGGCCCTCGTGGAGGAGGTTCTGTGGGTCCACAACCCCACGCCCTCGGACATGCTCGGGTTCACCTACCTCGACGCGCGAGGCCTGAACATCGCCAGCGTGGCGGGTCTGGAGTATGCGAAGAACCTCTATACCCTCGAACTGGGCGACAACCAGGACATCGCGGACGTGTCGCCCCTGGCTGGCCTGACCAACCTCAGGAGACTGGTCCTCAACCAGAACCGGATCGCGGACATTTCCCCACTGGCCGGACTGGTCAACCTCACGGAACTGGACATTCACCACAATCGGATTCGCGACATCTCCCCCCTCTCGGGCATGACCAAACTGCGAAGGCTCGCCATTCGCGAGAACTCCATTTCCGACCTCGGACCGCTGGCGGGCATCACCGGCCTGCAGGTCCTCATCGCCAGCATCACTGAAGTCAACGACATCTCGCCCCTGCTGGGGATGAAGTCGCTCCAGCATCTGGACCTGCGTGAATGCCCGCTGGACCGCCTGGCCTACGACGTATACATCCCGCAGATCCAGGCGAACAATCCCGGCGTCGAGATCCGATACGATCCGCTTCGCCTGTACACGCTGGAGGTCCTGCCCTCGCCCGGCGGGATCGTGACCTCCCCCGGCGAAGGGCAATTCACCTTCGAAACCGGCCAGATCATTCTGCTTCTGGCCAGGCCCCATCCCGGGTGGGTCTTCAAGAACTGGTCGGGGACCTTCAACAGCACGATGAATCCGACCTCGCTTCCCGTCACGTCGAACCACACGATCCAGGCGAACTTCCTCGACCTGTCGAACACGCTGTTCGTCGACGACACCGGTCCCGGCGATCCGAGGCCGGGCGATCCCGCCGGCGGCGATCCGCTCGAAAACGGCACGATGCAACACCCGTTCGACACGATCCAGGAGGCGATCGACGCCGCGAGGGAGGGCATGTCCATCTTCGTCCGTCCCGGCCTATACCGCGAGAACATCGACTTTCTGGGCAAGAACCTCCGGCTCATTGGAACCAATCCCGACATGCCGGAAGGGTCGCAGTTCCCCATCATCGAGGGCGCACGAACCGGCGCCGTCGTGAGCTTCATCCGAGGCGAGGGCGCGAACTGCGAATTGACGGGATTCGTCATCACGCGGGGCGTCGGCGAACTGGCCGGCGCGATCGTGTGCGAGGGGAGCAGTCCGACCCTCGCCAACTGCGTGATCGTCGGCAACCGCTCGAACCACGTCAATGGAGCCGCGGTGTACTGCCGGGAGAGCCGAGCGACCATTTTCAACTGCACGATCGCAGACAACGTCCCTGGCTGGAACGGCGCCGCCCTACGACTGGTCAACAGCAGCGTCGTCGTGAACAGCTCGATCCTGTGGGACAACGGCCCCGTGCAGATCGTCGCCACCGGCGCCGGCAACTCGCGCATCGAGTTCAACAACATCGCAGGAGGATGGCCCGACACAGGCAACTTTTCCAGCGATCCGCTGTTCGTCATGGCGGGCCACTGGGCCAGACCCGACGACCCATCTGAGCCGGCCGACCCCGGCGACGCCGACGCGGTCTGGATCGACGGCGACTATCACCTGAAGTCCAAGGCCGGACGGCGAAATGTGAACACGCTCGACTGGCACACCGACAACGTCACCAGTCCCAGCATCGACGCAGGCGATCCGCGTCTGCCATTGGGCGACGAACCCGCCCCGCACGGCGACATCCTCAACCAGGGCGCCTACGGCGGCACCGCCCACGCCAGCAAATCCACGCGGAATTGAGGGGAGTTTGAAGGGGCAAGTCTGGGATAGCAGGCGCGCCCCTCGCTTGACACTTGCAACTTCAAACTTGAAACTCCTTCAACTCAGACCACCTCGCGAAGACCGGGCCAGGCGTCCAGCAGATGATCGGGGTTCTCGGCAACGATGCGGTCCAGGTGCCTGATGGCCTGGCCGCCGGTCTTGACGACCGCCGCGACCACGCCGGCCCTTCGGGCCTGACGGACGTCGTGGTCCGTGTCGCCGATGTAGATCGTCCGCTTCGGGTCCACGCCGAACTCCTTGACCAGGGCGACGATACCCTCGGCGCGGGAGTTGCCGGCCTGGGCCTGGTACATCATCGACGACCGCACCACGTCCCAGTCGCGAAAGGCCAGCGTCGACAGGATGCTCTCGATGGCCTCCAGCCGCAAGCCGCTGAGCATGGCCAGCCGGACACCGCGGTTGTTGATGTCGCTCAAGGCCTCCTCCACCCCATCGAAGGGCGAGATCTGGTCGAGCACCTCGTACGGGAAGAGCTGCCAGAACCGCTCGTGACATTCATCGGTCCGGCTCCGATGCGCTTCCGGCAGATACGCCCGAACGTACTCCCAGATACTGGTCCCAAAGACATCGTACACCGGGTCGGCGTTTCCCTCGGAAATGCCCAGTTCCTGGGCCGCCCGCCGCACCGCGGCCATGATGGCGTCGTCCGTCTTGACCAGCGTACCGCCCAAGTCCGTCACGATCAGATCGATGCTTCGATTACTACTCGATTTATGTGCAGGTGCTTGCGATTTCATGCGACTCCTCAAGACGCTGTGCGTCACGTCAAAACCCCGAACCACACAGGTCCTGCGCTGACTGGATGGATTGCGACACGTGTGGTGAACCAACCGGTACTACGGTAGCACAGAAGGTCGCGAGAAGCAAGGCTCCCTTCCGCCATCGCCGGACATGGCAGCCGCTGGGGCCAACCTACGAGGGTTTCTCTTCGATCTTGAAAACGCGAAAGCCCGACTTCTGGTAGTTGTTCAACGCGTTGGGATGATCGTGGTTGCAGGTGTGCACCCAGACCCGGCGCGCCGCCCAGGCGAAGGCGTTCTCGATCGCGCTGTCCAGAAGCGGTCCGCCGAGCCCCTGGCCGACGAATTCCGGCGTCAGGCCGAAGATCCGGATCTCGACGCTGCCGTCGTCGGTTCGTTGCAGTTCGTAGTACCCTGCGATGGAGCCCTCGCGATACGCGACGAAGGTCCTGAGGTTGTCCGCAGCTACGTAGTCCTGCCACTGCCGTTCCGGCCAAACGAGCCGATCCACCCACTTCCAGTCGCGCCCGACATATTCGTAAAGGAAGCGGTTGAATCGCGGCTGCTTGACGACGCATTCACGGATGTCCAAACCGATCCCCAGGCGGGTCCTTCGGACCCACTGATCCTTCGAAACGATTTCCAGATGCGTGGTTCGCGTCATATCAACCACTCTGCGACGGTCCGACCCTCCCCTCCTGGTGGGCGATTTCCCGAACGCGGTCGGGCCGGATGCAAATCGTAGCCTCCCCGCGCGGCGACCTCAAGTACGAAATCCCGCGGAAAACGCAGGATGCCCCTGTCGCTGGCCGGCTCGTTCGGTATAATCTCCGTCGCAATGCCGAACAGGGCAAAAAGAACCTCGATCAGGAGATTCCGCGATGTTGACCAGAGGGATTGCGACAGTTTGGATCGTCATGTCGATCGCGGTCATCGGGTGCGCGAGCCAGCCGCGTCAGACCGCAATCGGCGAAGAAACAACCCTGGTAGCCAAGGGCAACAACAGTTTCGCTCTTGCGCTCTATCGGCAATTGGAGGGTAACCCCGGCAACCTGTTCTTCTCGCCCCACAGCGTCTCGACGGCGATGGCGATGACCTACGCCGGAGCCCAGGGCTCGACGCAGGAGCAGATGGCCCAGACGTTGCGATATCCGACTTCGGCGAAAACCCTACAGGAGCTCGGCCTGACGCGCGAGGTCCTGACGCCGGAGCAATTTGCCCAGGTCTATGGACAGATCATCAAGGACCTCAACAACCGCGGCCGTCGGAACAAGTACGAACTCCGCGTCGCCAATGCCCTGTGGGGGCAGAAGGACCACAAGCTCCTTCGCTCGTTCACCTCGCTCGTGGAAAGACACTACGGCGGCACTCTCAAGGAACTGGACTTCATCATCGCACCGGAGAACTCCCGTCAGGTGATCAACGACTGGGTGGAAAAACAGACCGCCGGCAAGATCAAGAACCTTCTGAGTCGCGGCGTGGTGGACCCCTCCACTCGCTTGGTGCTAACCAACGCGATTTACTTCAAGGGCAACTGGGCCCGTAGGTTCAAGCCGGAGCAGACGAGGGTCGAGCCGTTCACGCTACCCGGCGGCGGCTCGGTGCAGGTCCCCATGATGATCCAGGAGGCCTCGTTCGGCTACGCCGAGACCGACAAGCTCCAAGTGCTCGAAATGGCCTACACCGGTGGGGACCTATCTATGGTCATCCTGCTGCCGAAGGAGATCGACGGAATCGAACGGCTGGAGGCGGACCTGACGGCGGAGAGCCTGGCCCAGTGGCTGGACGCCATCGACACGCGGGACGTGATCGTCACGATCCCCAAGTTCAGGATGACCAGCAAGTTCGCGATGGACAGTGTCCTGCGGGCCATGGGCATGACCGAGGCGTTCTCGAAGAACGCCGACTTCTCCGGCATGACCGGCCAGCGGGACCTGTTCATCTCCGCGGTGGTCCACCAGGCCTACGTGGACGTGAATGAGGAGGGCACGGAAGCCGCCGCCGCCACCGGCGCGGTGATGAAGCTGACCTCCGTTGCGCCTGAGCTGCCGCCGATCTTCCGCGCCGACCACCCGTTCGTCTTCCTGATCCGCGACAAGACCACCGGCAGCCTCCTATTCCTCGGCCGCATGATGAATCCGCAGTCCTGAAGCAAAACCGGTATTGCCGCAGCGAAAAGCCTGTGCGCCAAGGCCAAAACACGGCACCCTGCGTGGATCCCGTCGAGCCGATCCGGCCGCAGACCTTCCCCAACGTGAAATGACCCGCCTCACGAGATCTGTCTTCTGGAGGACGAAGGCGAGAACGCCGCACTGGAGCCGTCCACCGCAATTTCGCACTTGGCCTTGCACCCCCCCGGCAGAACGATATAATCGCTCTCTTCTGAACGAAGTCGGATTTGGGATTTCATCACAAAGGTAGATTATGCTTCTTCCGAGATTTGTAAGAAAATTATTGGCCGTCTTTCGAGGCAACGTCGCGCCGCCATTGATCCTTTTGACGGTGCTGTTGGGGTTCTGGACGGGCATGATGCCCGGGTGGTCGGGCCTGCACACGGTTCTGGTCATGCTGGTGCTCGTGGTAAACGTCCACATCGGCTTGTTCATTCTGTCGCTGGGCTTGGGCAAGACCTTGAGTCTGGCGGCGGCGCCGGTGCTGTATCACCTGGGGATCTGGGCTCAGGAACATCTGTCCGGCATGCTCTCGACCCTCTCCTCGATCCCGGTGATCGGACTGACGGATTTCAGCCGGTACGCACTGGTGGGCGGGTTGATTTTGGGTCCGATCGTCGGGGCGGTCGCGGGACTGTTGCTGATGTTCGTCGTCATCCACTTCCGCCGAATGATGGTCAAGCTGGACGAAAAATCCGAAAAGTTCCGCATCTGGTATTCCAAGTGGTGGGTGCGACTCCTGGATCGAATCCTCATCGGCAAGCGGGCCAAGGACGTCAAGTCCATGTTCGTCAAGGCCAAGTACATCCGCAAGGTGGGGGTGGTCCTGGCCCTGATCCTGGTCGGCGGCTTTTTCGCAGCGGTGCATTTCGGCCAGGACGCCGCGATGAAGAGTTACGCTGCCGAAACACTGACCAACGCCAACAAGGCCGAGGCCAATCTCTCCCAACTGGGAATCGATGTGCTGGCAGGCAAGGTCTCGGTCTCCGGTGTTCAATTGACCGACCCTGCTAACCCGATTCAGAATCATACGGTTGTGGGGAAGATCGAAGCCGACGCGAGCATGTACGATCTGCTGCTGGGCAAGCTGGTGCTGGAGAAGGTGGAGATCTCCGAGGTGAAGTTCGACCAGCTCCGCGAGGTCGCGGGTCGCGTGATTCAGCGGGTCGTCGAAGAAAAGCCATTCGACGCCAACACCTACAAGGTCGACGCCAACGACTTGGCCAAGCTCGACAAGTACGTCAAGGACGCCAAGAAGGTCAAAGAGCAGTTGGAGAAGCTACGGAACTGGCTGCCGGACAGCAGTCGGACGACACAACCCGAGCAAACGCCTCACAAGTACCTGGATTACCTTATGGCCAAGGCGCCGGTCGCGCCGTCGTACAAAATGCTGGCCAAGCAGATCCTGGCGGACAAGATCGAAATCCCGTCACCTCTGTTCGGCAACAGCAAGATGGAGATGACCAACCTCAGCGACGCCCCGGCGGCCGCAGCCAAACCGATCACAATGTTGATTCAGTCATATGTGACCCCTGCCTTGCTCAAAATCGCGATGGACTATTCCAAAAGCGACACCCCAGAAGTGACCGGAACTTTCGAAGGCTTCGACCTGAGCAAGTTGCAGTCGGAGTTCTCCGAGGGGGCCGGGCTCCAGTTCCAGTCGGGTCTCGCCTCCGGCACCTTCGGCGGTACCCTGACCAAAGAACAGGTGGACCTGAAGATCGACCTGGGAATCAAGGACCTCAAGGCCTCCGCGGTCGGCAAAGGCGTGCTGGGTCTGGGCGCCGAACAGACCAACCAGGTAATGCAGGTCCTCAACGAGCTCAAGACGACGATCCGGGTCGTGGGGCCGACGACGTCGCCTCGACTGGTCTTCGACACGAAGGGCCTGACCAAGGAATTCCAGAACGCCTTGGTCGCCGCCGGCAAGCAGCGACTCCAGCAGGAAGTCGACAAGCAGATCCAGCAGCTCGGCGGCCAACTGGGTGATAAGCTGGGCGACAAGGTCCCAACCGAATTGAAAGACAAGCTCCAAGGCTCCGGCAAAGACATTGTCGAGGGTCTGGGCGGCCTGCTCGGCGGCAAGAAAAAGCAGGAAGAAAAGAAGCAGTAGTCACGCAGTCCCATCGAGTCCTGCCGCGGTCAGGCGGCCGCGGCAGGACTCGACATCCATCAGATCGACAGCACCGTTTCCCTCTTCCGAATCCCTCTTTCGCCTTTCTCACATTCGCGCGAAATTTTTCCCTTCAGCCCACGACTACCTTATGTGGACGAGCGGCTTATGGACTGCCGCCGGATAAATGAGCGTTGTTCAGGGCTGAAGAGCCCAAGAGAAAGGGCACGTGCGATCTTGTGCCGGATAAGACGCACGTGCCCTGTGTTTGTCTCGATTTCACAGGCTCCAGCCGTTGCGGTACGGCGGGTTGAGGTGCTGGTTGGCCTCGTCGCTGTTGGTGAACCGCGCTGCGCCAGCATCCCACGCCAGCTTCGTACCCGGCATCTTGATCGCGATGACGCCCAGCATGGCCAGTTCGGTCAGCGGTCCGCCGTAGGAGAAATCCGATCCGGCTTTGCCGCCCTGGCGGATCGCACGCAGCCAATCCCGATGATGTCCGCCGGGGACGCGGGGGATCTTCTGCCCCGGCAGTTTGTAGGCTTGCATCGCCGGCTCGGGAATGAGGCGAACACCGTTGGCGCCGTGCGAGCCGTACATGATGACGCCTTTGTCGCCGTAGACGTAGGCGCCGGTGTCGACAGGCTTTCGGCCTTCCTCCAGTTCCTTGGCGACCGGGATCTTCTCGGTGCCGCTGTGCCAGACGAGCGTGATCGGACCGCGACCGCCCTTGGCGGGAAACTCAAAGGTAATGATATCACCTCGCGGGAAGGAGTCGCCCTGCGTTTTGGGATCGTAGTCCTTAACCTGGGCGACGACGCTCGTCGGTGCGCCAAGATCCAACGCCCAGAAGACCGGGTCTACAACGTGGCAGACCCAGTCGCCGATGGTGCCGTTACCAAAGGGGACCCATCGGCGCCACGCGCCGGGCAGATAGAACGAATGGTACGGCCGCTCCTGCGCGGGTCCGAGCCAGAGGTCCCAGTCGAGGCCGGCCGGGATGTCTTCCTTCTCGTTGAGTCGCGGCAGGAAATCGAGAGCGGAATTCACCGCGCTGCAGCCGCAATGGATCGTGTGAACGTTGCCGATGGCACCGTCCCAGACCCACTCGCAGAACGTGCGGATGGTGTCATAGGAATGTCCCTGATTTCCGAGCTGGGTCACCACCTTATAGTCCTGGGCGGCCTTCATCAGGGCCCGGACCTCGGCGACCGAATGGGCCAGAGGCTTCTCGCAATAGACGTGCTTGCGGCGCTTCATCGCAGCCATGGCGGCCACCGCATGGGTGTGGTCCGGCGTACCGACGATCACCGCGTCGATCTGCTGGTCCATCTCATCGAGCATCTTGCGGAAGTCCTGGTACACCCTGGCGTCGGGATACGACGCAAAGATCGGCGCGTTGCGACGTTCCAGCCGCATGTCCGCATCGCAGAGGGCGACGATCCGCGTGCCATTGTCCCGAGCCACCTCGTTGATGTCCGCGGCGGCCTGTCCGCCTGCACCGATCGCCGCGATGTTCAGTTTCTCGCTCGGAGGGGTCTGCCCCTGCCCCAAGACATGACGCGGCACGATGGCGAACGCACCGACTGCGCCCGCGGCTGATCTGAGGAAGTCTCGTCTCGATGCCCTGCTCGAATTGCTGCCCATAGTCAACCCTCGAAATCACGTGGTTACCGTTCGTTCCCGTGAGCGCGGGATGGCGATAGTGTAGCACGATTCCGCGGCAAAGCCAAAGCGAATTCTTACGTGACACGCGAGGCGGAACGAGGCTACAATGACCTCTGCTGGAACAACGAATATGCGATTCTGTCGCGAACCCCATGCGATCAAGGAGCATCTCCATGGATCGAGAAATCTCGCGTCGTGAGCTGTTGAGAACCGGCGTCTTGGCCGTCGGCGTTCCGTATTTCGTCCCTGCGAGCGTTCTGGGGGCCGCCGGGGCCGTGCCGCCCAGCGAGAAGATCGTCATGGGCTGCATCGGGATCGGCAGCATGGGAGGCGGACACCACCGCAGCCTCACGAGACAGGACGACGTTCGCGTGGCGGCCGTTTGCGACCTGCGGCGGAAGTTCCGCGAAGAGGCCAAACGCATCACGGACGAACGATACGGCGGCAGTGATTGCGACATGTATGCGGACTACCGCGAGCTCCTGGCCCGGCCGGACATCGACGCGGTGCTCATCGCGACGCCCGACCATTGGCACGCGCTCGTCGCCATCGAGGCCGCTCGCAACCGCAAAGACATGTACCTGGAGAAGCCCATCGACGTCCACGTCGCGGCGGGAAAGGCCCTTCGCGACGTGGTGAATCGCTACGGCGTGATCTTTCAGTTCGGTACCCAGCAGCGCAGCGGACGGGAGTTCCGATTCGCATGCGAGTTGGTCCGCAACGGTCGTATCGGCAAGCTGCACACGATCGTCGTGGGCTCGGTGCCTGGAGCGGAGCTGCCCAACCAGCCACTGGAGCCCCAGCCCGACCCGGCGGACTTCGACTACGACATGTGGCTGGGACCCGCTCCCTGGTCGCCCTACACTTTCCAGCGGTCGGCCTCGCGGGCCGAGGGCACGCCAGGCTACTGGATGCACATCCACGACTATTGCCTCGGGTGCCTCAGCGGCGCGTGGGGCATCCACCACATCGACATCGCCCAGTGGGGCAACGACAGCGACGACACCGGCCCGCTCGAAATCGAAGGCTCCGGCTACATCCCCCGCGACGGCCTGTGCGACACGCCGGTGACTTGGCGGGTCGAGCACATCTACGCCAACGGCGTCAAGATGATCCACATGGACTCGCGTCACACGGAGAAGGAGTTTCCGCAGTTCGTAACGCCTGTCCTGGAGACGCGAGGCTGCGGCATCCTGTTCGTCGGCTCCGACGGCTGGGTCATCGTCTCGCGAGGTGGTATTGACGCGCAGCCCAAGTCGCTGCTCCAGACGGTCTTCGACTCCAGCGAACCGCGACTACCGGTTAGCAACGATCACAAACGCAACTTTCTTGATTGCGTGAAGACGCGTCAGCAGCCGATTTGTCCCATCGGTCCGGCGGTCCGCTCCGACACGATCTGCCACCTCGACGACATCGCGATCCGCACCGGCCGCAAGCTCCATTGGGACCCGAAAACCGAGCAGTTCGTCAACGACGACGCAGCCAA
>JAGPGT010000110.1:1936-12015 GCA_018055905.1 Phycisphaerae bacterium | reverse complement strand
ACCTGCGAGGGATATTCGCACAGAGGGGCCGGCGTCTGGGCCAAGTCGTGCCGGACCAGGGACGCCATAGGGTCGGGGACTCAATGACGGCACTATCCGGGGGCCGGCGGTTTGCCGGGATGAGCGGGGCGGTGATAGTGGTGCACCTGCCCTTCGCCACGGCGCTGGCGGCGGCCCCCGCCACGTACGGGAGCCTTCCCTCCCCCCATCCCGAGCTGTGTGCCGGCTCCAACCCACCAGAATCACCTGACAACGAAAACGGCTCGTTTAGGAGTTGTCTTCCACGAGCCCCTGGGCAGCCGGCGTCGCGATATCGTCGAAATCTGCGGACCTGGATTTTCGCGAACGAGGAGTCGGGGTCGGTCTGGCGAGTTGATCGTCCACCAGGGGGCCATATCTTGCGACGGCCTGCCCGCGAATGTGCTCGATGATGGCGCCGAAATGGCGTGCTGGCTCGATGCGTCCGGTTCGTTCGTGGTCTCCCTGGATGATCCGCAGGATCTTGGTCCTTTCCCATTCCTTCGGCTCAATCTCGAAACGGACGGCAAAGCCTCGCTGCTCGACGGCCGACAGCGTCGGCGCGGGATATTCCTGCGGCACTGCGCCATCGCACTGGGCCAAGTCGGGGATCAGCCAAGGCGTGACGATCCCGTCGTCAAGGCCGATGTCGAGATGCCTCTTGATGATTCGACAGGACCACAGCGACCCTGTGAACCACCAGTTGCGGACGGACTCCGCCGCCTGTCGGGCGGTGCGTCTTGACTGGACGCCCAAGGTTTGCAATTCCGCATCCAGCAGTCCGGTCACCGCTCTTTCGAAATCGCGATCGGCGTCCCGCAAGGCCGCTGCGCCGATCCGGCATCCCAGGACATTCGAGTAGTTGTCTTCCCAGGAAAAGGCGGACTGATACTCCGGCCAGATCCCTGCGCCTTTGTACCCGAACCAGGTCAGGATCTCGTGCCAGGTACTTCCGGTATAGGCAAGATATTGGGCCAAGTCAATCGCGACCTCGCGTGCGAGAGCATCCCTGTCGTCGGCCGGGAGATTTCGCCACGAGGGAGGATACACGATGCGTGCGTGATAGAGAGAGGCCTCCCGCATGCGAAAGGAGAATTCCACGTGGTTCAGGAGCAGGGCCTCGTGGAGCCGGGAGGTCAGGTAGGCTGTCCAGTCGGCGAGCTTTCGGAGATGCGTGATGTCGATGTGCCCGCCCCGGCAGGTGTAGACGATTCCATTGCGCTCCGAGGTGCTGAATCCGTAGGAGTGATTGCCCAAGGCGAAAGGATCGGGGTATCGCACGCCCATCGTTGAGCTAGGCAGGCAGGCGATCCGACCTCGCGGAGCCGATTGAGCCTGCCGGGGATTCAGGAACCTGCCCTGTGCGCTGTCTGTCGCAGACAGCAGCGACAGGACACAGAAGCCCAGAATCGGCATGCCTGTTCTCTTCCGTGACATGGTATTCAACACAACGGGTCGTCCAACACTCAGCTGCCCTTACGGCGCCATATTGTACATGGTTTTTTCTCCGGAAGAAGGATAAAACCCATGTCCCGAAAAGACCAGGCGGAACGAATCGCATTCGATCTGTGTCGCCCAGGATCTCCGTCAGGTCCGGCAATGGTTGAGTCGGTCCGGTCAGACGTCGCAGATCCGGGCCGCATAGGTCAACGACTCGAGCGGGTCCCGCTTGGGCACAAACTCATGGGCGACGTAGCCTTTGTAGCCGGTGTCGGCGATCGCTTTCATAATCGCGGGGTAGTAAAGCTCTTGCGTGTCGTCGATTTCGTTCCGCCCGGGGTTACCGCCAGTGTGGTAGTGGCCGATATAATCCTTGTTCTGGCGGATCGTGTTGATAATGTCGCCCTCCATGATTTGGGCATGGTAGATGTCGTACAGAATCTTCACGCGGTCCGAGCCGACCCGCTTGCAGACCTCAACACCCCAGGCGGTCTTGTCGAACATGTAATCTTTGTGGTTGATCTTGCTGTTGAGGTACTCCAGCACGATCGTCACCTTCTTCTGCTCGGCGTATCCGACGATCTTCTTGAGAGCCTCGACCGTGTTTTCGATCCCGACGTCGTCGGGGATCCCCCGGCGATTGCCCGAGAAGCTGATCACGTTGGGGAACCCGGCCTCCGAGGTCGCGTCGATGGCCTCCCGCAGCTTGGCCAGGCAGGCATCGTGGAATTTTTTGTCGGCCAGGCCGTCGGTCAGGGAGTGGCTGTTGACCATGGAAACCACCAGGCCATACTTTTTGACCGTGGCGAAGGAATCGGGACCCAGCAGGTCGATGGCCTTGAGACCCAATTTCTGGCACACCTGGCAGAGTTCATCCAGCGACCATTTGCCGTAACACCATTGGCTGACAGATTGGATGATCCGGCCCTTGGTGGCGACGCGTTCGATCTTCTCAAAGTCGATGGCCCCGGCGGCCGCGCCGGTGAGCTGACTCGCCACGGTTCCGGCGGCCAATAGCGAAGCGTTGCGAATCAGGTTTCTACGTGACATCTTTTCGCCCTTCATCGGTCTTCTCCTTTGTCGTTTGGGCAGAGCGCACGGCTCTCGCCATACGCTTACACCTTTACTCGTTCTTTCAGCCAGTTCACCAGTTCGATCACTTTTTGCGGCGTCTCGGCAATTGTAGTCTTCTTGCTGTCTTTTTCGGATCTCAGCTTGATCTCGACGTTGCCTTCGACGACGGATTTTTTGCCGACGGTGACGCGGATCGGAATACCGATCAGGTCGGCGTCCTTAAACTTGACGCCGCCGCGAAGGTCGCGGTCGTCCAGGAGCACCTCGATCCCTGCAGCGGTCAGTTGATTGTACAGGTTGCCGGCGACCCGAACGACATCCGGATCGTCCTGATTTACCGGCGTGATAATCACTTCGAACGGCGCGATCGAGATCGGCCAGATGATACCGTTTTCGTCATTGTAGAGTTCGATGGCCGAGGCCAGGATGCGATTGATGCCGATACCGTAGCAGCCCATCAGGCAGGGGTGTAGCTCACCCGCCTCGTCCTTGAAGTTGGCGCCGAGTTTCTTGCTGTACTTGGTACCCAGTTTGAAGACCTGACCGACCTCAATGCCTTTCTTGAAGTGGACCGGGACGCCCTTATGTGTGTCGCCCGGCATGGCGAAGCGAACATCCGCGACGATGACGTTGTCGCCTTCCAACGGAAAATCCCGGCCGGGCACGACGTTGCGGGTGTGATAATCGGTTTTGTTCGCGCCGGCCACGCCGACCGCCATCGCGGCGACCGCATGATCGATCACTATCTTGGTTACCCGGCCCGCCAGGCCGATGGGACCGGCAAACCCGACATTGGCGCCGGTCGCTTTGCGGATCGATTCTTCATTGGCCAGTTCGATATGGAGGCCGCCGAGCACTTGGGCGAGCTTCTCGGGGTTGACGTCGTGATCGCCCCGGACGAGGGCCGCGACGGTCTGGCCGCCGGCGTCGAAGATAAGCGTCTTAATCATATTTTGCGGCTTGGTCTTGAGAAACGCGCAGACCGCTTCGATGCTGCCGACGTTCGGTGTTTCAACATTTTCGGGGACGGGAATGTCGCCGCATGCGGCTTCCTTCGGCAGCGGATCAATCTCCGCTTTCTCCAGGTTGGCGGCGTAGGATCCGTCGGTGGTGTAGACGATCGTGTCTTCGCCGGACTCAACCGGGATTGTGAACTGATGGGAACCGGAGCCGCCCATCTCGCCCGTTTCGGCCTCGACGATCACGTATTCCAAACCACAGCGCGTGAAGATGCGACAATAGGCGTCGTACATCGCCATATACGATTTGTGAAGGCTTTCGGGCGTTGCGTCGAAACTGTACGCGTCCTTCATGATGAACTCGCGGGACCGAAGGGCCCCGAATCGCGGGCGGAACTCGTCTCGGAACTTCGGCGTGATCTGGTAGAGGTTTACGGGCAATTGCTTATAGGAGTTGATTTCGGAAGCCGCAAGGAACGTGAACACTTCTTCAGCGGTCGGACCCAGGACGTTCCATCGCTCGTGGCGGTCCTTGACTCGGAACATAGTTGCGCCGTAGTCTTCGCTGCGGCCGGTCTGCTGCCAAAGCTCCAGTGGCTGGAGGCAGGGGACCATGATCTCCTGTGCCCCCGCCCGATTCATCTCTTCGCGGACGATATCGATAATCTTTTTGAGCACTCGCCATCCGAGCGGAAGGTAGGTGTACGTACCGCTGGCGACTTTGCGGGCCAGGCCTGCGCGGATCATCAACTGGTGGCTGGTGATCTCGGCCTCCGCGGGGACCTCTTTCACCGTCGGGATAAACATCTGGCTATATCGCATGTGCCCTAAGCTCCTTGTTCAGTATGAACCACCGAGACTCCGAAAGAGCCGCTCGTTATAGCCGAAAGCCGAACCGGTTGCAAGTAAATCACCCGGTCTTGATCGGCGCAAAGGGATTCGGTATACTGTGGAAGAATCTGCATGATTCTGGAGGCCAAAATGGACCGCGTGCGACTCTCGGCTGCCCTCTGTGCGGTTTGTACCCTTGATGTGGCCTTGATTTGCGCGAGGGAACAAAACCTCGTCGCGGCGTTCGAGTCGGAGGCCCGGATCGTTTCTTATGAGTTTCTGAATCTGGACGATCCCCGCGCCGTCAGGGACGCCGATGGCAGGGCGGCACTTACGTTCATGGCGTTCGACGCTGACGACGAACTGATCTGGGTCCGAGGCTTTGCCAACGTGGACGCTTGGGTTGCGTACGCCCGGAACGATCCGTGCCTGGCAGGTGAGAAAACGCGACAGGTGGGCTGGTTGTTGTCGGGAGGCAAAGAGGACGTTTTCTGGCAACTGCAGGCGATCGTCTACCTGTGCCCGGAGTGCCGCAACATCATGGAAGCGATCGAGAGCCGGCCGATGATCTATGACGGCCTTCGCCGAACGTGGCTCACTCCAGGGGTTGAGTGGACCTCCGGCGACAATCGTTTCGACCTGACAACGTCCGTGGTATTCTGGAATCCGAGTATCACGTCGGTATTCAGTGGCGCTGCGCCCTGGGACGATTTTCCCCCCTTGGCGGCTCTTGCCCATGAACTGGTGCATGCCTATCAACGCGTGATTGAGGATCGACTCACATACACCAGCCCGCTCCAGATACCCGCAGTGAAATATGAAAATCTCATGCGACAAGCCTTCCGTCGGAAAGTACCCGGCTACGAACGCGTCCAACCGCGACCGGGGAACGCCGGTTTCTATCTGGGATCTGAGTTCCAGTACCTTTTCGACAACATCGAGTGGGAAGATTGGTCGCCAAGCTATGTCCCGTTGCTGGATGTGTTTGTGGAACCCTAGGATATGCGCCCCGACAGTTCGAGCGACCGAAATCCCATGGCGTTTTGCAGGTTGCCTCTGGTGGGGGTTGTCCTGACTCTGGTCTTCTCGGCGCAGGCTGTGGAATTCTTCGGCGGAGTCGGCAGCGCGGCCGATCCCTTCCAGATCGCCACAGCGCAACAGCTCGTCTCCATCGCCGACGATTCCACCTTACTGAGCCGGTATTTCGTTCTCGTCAACGATATCGACCTAGACCCCAATCTCCCAGGCGGGCAGATTTTCACCCGGGCAGTGATCGCTTTCGATGAAGATCCCTATCGAGGGCCGGCCGTCGGATACAGCGGGCGTTTCTATGGGCAGGGTTATAGGATCCGAAATCTGACGATCGACGCTCCAGGGATGCAGCGTGTGGGTCTTTTCGGCAGGATCGCCCAGGCCGGTCGGGTCTACGATCTGGTCCTCGAAGATGTTCGCATCACAGCTCCGGATCATGCGGGTGCCTTGGCAGGCATCAACGAGGGCGGGCTGACGAACTGCTCGGTGACGGGACGCATTCGCGGGCCGGACCAGGCCAGTTGGCTTGGCGGCCTGGTCGGAATCAACTTGGGCACCCTCCTGGATTGTCGGGTCGAGGTCTCGGTGACTGCGGGAGATGGTGCGATGATGCTTGGTTTGCTCGTCGGAATGCATCGCGGCGGCATGGCCAATTGTCTTGCGTTGGGGGAACTCGTTTGCGGTCGAGGCAGCCTCAACGTGGGCGGCCTTGCAGGGGCCTGCGTCGGAGGCATTGTGCGCGACAGCGGCGTGTCGGGACGCATCGCGGGTGCACAGGGGAGTTGGGCCCTCGGAGGGTTGGCCGGACGCGCAGATGCCGAGAGCAGGGTGGCCAACTGTCATGCGAATACTTCGGTAGAGGTCGATGCCCATGGGCACGATCTGGGCGGCCTGATCGGGACGTGCTTCGGGATCGAGATCGATCATAGCTATGCGACGGGGAACGTGGCCGGCGGCCCGGCCAGCTACAACCTCGGCGGGGCGCTCGGTTCGTGCCTGGGCGTCTCGGTTCGCAACTCCTATGCCATCGGCGAGGTATCGGGCTTCCGTCGGTTGGGCGGGTTCGTCGGATCTGTCCAGACCGGGACCTTGATCATCAACTGTCATGCGTCGGGCAAGGTGCTCAGGGGCTCCGAGCCGTGGGGGCGGGGCGGCTTCGCGGGATACATCGACAGATCGTCGGACGTGCGTTTGAAGGGGTGTTTCTGGGATGCTGACCGCAGCCTGGCGTCCGACAGCGCGGGCGGCGAGGGCCTGACGGGTCTTCAGATGCAAGACCCGAACATATTCCGTGCGGCAGGGTGGGATTTCGTGGACGACCTGGGGGATGGCGCCGCCGATCTATGGCTCGTGCCGCAGGGAGGCGAATACCCGGTGCTGGCAGCGTTCTGCGATCAGCACCAGCGACATGAGCTCAAAGGTGCCGGCCTGGCATCCGATCCTTACCAGATCGAGACCGCCGAGGACCTCGGCGCGATGGGACGGTACAACCCATCGGCCTGGTACCGCCTAGTCGCGGACATCGACCTTTCCGGCGTCACCTGGTCGGCGGCCCCGATTGCGACGTTTTCCGGCGTTTTCGACGGTCGCGGGCGACGGATCAGACATCTGACCCTTCGCAGCAATGGGCCGGAGCGATTGGGGCTCTTCGGTCGCGTCGAATCCGGAGGCTGGGTCTTCGATCTGGGCCTGGAGGATGTCGAGATCATCGCGGCCGACGGTTCTGTCGGAGTGGGCGGGTTGGTCGGCGAGAACGCGGGCAATGTGTTCCGCTGTTTTGTCAGAGGCACGATCCAAGCCGGCGATGCCGGCCGCAACGCCGGTGGCCTGATCGGCATGAATCGATTGGGCGTTGTCAAAGACTGCTACGCTGTCGCGGAGATGCGAGCCGCCACAGGCAGCCGGCAAATCGGCGGCCTGATCGGATACGATTATATGGGCACGGTCGTAAATTGCTACGTCGCTGGCAGGGTCTCTGGGGGGGCTTCAGAAACCTCCGGCGGCCTTGTGGGACGCAGTTCCGAGCATGCGGCGACGACGAGCTGTTATTTCCTGGCGGCGCTGGCGGGAGGGGGGCCGGATCGGGGAGTGGGTGTCCCTTTGACAACCGAACAAATGACTCAGCGAGCGACCTTCGAGGGCTGGGACTTTCGGAACGTCTGGACCCTCTGTGAGGGCAAAGGGTATCCGCGTCTTCGCTGGGAAGGGATCGACTGCAGCGAGTAGCCGATCAGGGCTGCTGCGTCGTTTTCAGATAGCGAAAGAACTCCGAATTGGTGTCGATCATCAGCGTGGTGTTCTTGCCCATCGCTTTGTAGCTTTCGAGGGTGCGGAAGAACGCGAAGAATTCGGGGTCCGCCCCATAGGCTGCACCATAGGTGCGCGTGGCTTCGGCGTCGCCTTTGCCCCGGATCTCCTCGGCCTGGCGGGCGGCTTCCGAACGAATCTCCCGCAATTGACGCTCCATCTGCCCCAGGATTTCCTGGCTGCGTCCCTCGCCTTCCGAGCGGAACTTGGCGGCGATGCTCTGCCGCTCGGCGATCATGCGGCTCTCCACCTGCCGGCGGACCGACTCGATATAGTTGATGCGTTTGATCCGGACATCGACGATTTCGATACCCAGCCCCGGCATCAGTCGTGACGCCGCGGACCGCATCCTCTGCTCCAGACGTTCCCGACCCATCTTGGGTTTCTGCAGCGCCACATCCTCGCGGACGACCGCTTCGTCCACTTTGTTGGGGTCTACCTCCCAGTCGTGCGAGCGGACGATCTCTTCCAGATCGGCGCCGGAGACGATGTCCCGGACGACCGAGTCGAGGATGTCGTCCAGACGGGTGCGGGCCCCCAACTCGTCTCGCACGGAACGCAGGAATTGCAAGGGATCGACGATCCGCCAGCGGGCGGTGGTGTCCACCACGATGAACTCTCGCCCCAGCGTGGGGATCTGGCTGACGTCCCCGTCCCAGGCGAGCAGACGCTTGTCGAAGCGTCGGACCTTCTGGATGAAGGGACGCTTCCAGTGGAGGCCAGGTTGGGTGATCACCTCGCCGACCGGCTCGCCGAATTGGACGATGATGCCCTGTTCCGCCTGGTCGATGACGAACAGACCGCCGCCCAGAACCAACACGACTCCGAGAATGCCGAGGATCACGAGGATCGGGACCATGCGTTTCATCGGGCGACCTCCGTGGAGATTCGTCCCTCTCGCAGATGCAGCAGAGGCACAGGGATGCTCTGTCCTTCCTGGATCACCAGCACCGACCCGACTTCCGGCAACAGGGTGGATAGGGCTTCGAGGTACATCCGTCGGCGAGTTACCTCCGGCGCCGCCTGGTACTCCGCCAGAATGGCGCGAAACCTTGCGGCCTCGCCCAGCGCCTGGTTGGTTCGCTCCGCCGCGTAGCCCTGTGCCTCAGCGATGATGCGATTGGCCTCGCCTTTGGCACGCGGGATGGCTTCGTTGGCCTGTTTAGTCGCCTCATTGATCATGCGTTCTCGTTCCTGGCGGGCTTCATTGACCTGATTGAAAGCCGGCTGGACCGCTGTCGGCGGCACCACGTTTTGCAGTTCGACCGTGACGATGTGGATGCCGGTCTGATACAAATCCATGGCCGCCTGAATCTCTTCGCGGGTTGTATTGGCGATTTTTACGCGAGCGGTGGTCAAAATTTCGCTTCCCAGATGATTGCCGACGACCCGGCGCATGACGGATTCGGAGATGTCCCGCAGAGTCCGCGTGGGTTCCCTCATGCTGTACAGGAATTTGATCGGATCTCCGATGCGGTACTGCACCACCCACTCGACGTCGATGATGTTCAGGTCGCCCGAAAGCATCAGCGATTCGTCCGGGAAGTCGCGTGCAACATACCGCGTAGGTTCACCCGCCGCGGCGGTACGGAAACCGAATTCCTCTTTGAGGACCCGCTCGGTTGCGACGTGCTGCACGCTGTCGATCCCGAACGGCAGCTTGAAGTGCAGGCCGGGATCGGTAGTGCGGATCACGGCGCCGAATCGTTTGACGACCGCCCGTTCTTCGGGCTGGACCGTATAGACCATGGTGGTCGTTGCGATGGCGGCAATCAGCAGGAGGACGCCGCCTCCGATGATCGGCAGCCATCGCCGCAACTGGTACGGTGTCATTCTGGCGTCAAACGGGTAGCGATCTTCTGGAAATTTCATGGGCTCATCGTATGCGGTCCGCCGGACCCGGTCAAGTGTTGCTGTCGATTCCTGACGCAGTCTTTTTTGGCAATCCCTTTTCGGTTCCCTTGCGGGCTCCGCAGGGGGCCACTAAGATGGGGCCGATCAAATCACAAGAGTGTCAGGCGTGCCGGCGCACGCCAAAGGATAGACAAGATGGCGACGGTGCGCATGATGCACCTTACTGAAGCATGGGAGCCCCAATGGCGCAGACGACACAGACGCATACGCATAAATTCATCAATCAAATCGGGGCGGGCGAAACGATCAACGACATCTATGTCGTCCGCGAGCCGATCCTTCGCAGCACCTCTCGTGGCGACCTGTACATCGCGATGTTTTTATGCGACCGCACGGGCCAGTTGAACGGGCGGATGTGGCAGGCGTCCGAGGTGGTTTACAAGTCGCTGCCCAAGCCCGGCTTCGTCCACATTACAGGCCGTAGCGAATTGTATCAGAACAACCTGCAGATCGTGGTCAACACCATCTCTGCGATCGACCCGGCCAAGGTGAACGTCGAGAACT
>JAGPGT010000110.1:0-1836 GCA_018055905.1 Phycisphaerae bacterium | reverse complement strand
TACAAGTCGCTGCCCAAGCCCGGCTTCGTCCACATTACAGGCCGTAGCGAATTGTATCAGAACAACCTGCAGATCGTGGTCAACACCATCTCTGCGATCGACCCGGCCAAGGTGAACGTCGAGAACTTCCTGGTCCGCACGACCAAAGACACCGACAAGATGTTCAAAGAGGTGCAGGAAATTGTCGGCGCGATCAAGCATCCGCAGATCGCGGCCCTGGTCAAGGCCTTCCTGGCGGACAAGGACCTTATGAAGGCCTTCTGCTCAGCACCTGGCGGGATGAAGATGCACCACGACTGCATCGGTGGCCTCCTCGAGCATACACACGGCATGCTCTCGGTCGCCAAGGCGATCCTGCCGCTGTATCCGAAGGTGCAGGCGGACATGGTCCTGGCGGGCATTTTTCTCCACGACATGGGCAAGACCGAGGAACTCGCCTATGATACGGCCTTTTCTTATACCGACTCCGGCCAGCTCATCGGTCACATCAGCAAGAGCCTGCTGATGATCCATCGCAAGGCCGACGCCCTCCGGGCCGCAGGTACCAAGATCGACCCCGAGATCCTTGATGCCCTCGGGCACATCATTCTGTCTCATCACGGCGAATACGAATTTGGATCGCCGAAGCTGCCGGCGACTGCCGAGGCGTTCATGGTTTACTACATCGACGATCTCGATGCCAAGATGGACCAAGTGACCCGCGCCATCGACGCCGAGACCAGCGAAGCGAACTGGACCGCCTGGCAGAACGCCCTCCAGACCCGTCTTTATCGCAAACGTCTGGCTAACCAGACATGAGGATTTGGAGCTTTACTCCGGAATCCAGATCTTGCGGGTGGCGACCAGTTCCACTTCGCGTGACGGCTGCAGGGGCGTCGGGGTCTTGGGGTAGAAGATCAGCCTTTTGTAGCTTGTCAGGTAGTGGTATTTGTGCGAGAAAAAACCGCCTGCGGAACGAACGATAAGATGGATCTCCGACTTCCTGAGGATTTCATCGAAGTCATGAGGGTCCACCTGTCACCTCGGAGGCCTTGATGGCGTTCGCGATTTGCGTCGCGCCATCGTCAGCTCCAACCACTACCACGGTTTCCGCCATCGCACGGCTCCTTTCGATACTCGCGCGCGTCAGTTCTTCCACGCTTTGAGGATCTCGATGCACTCGATCATTGAGCGGCCGTTGTGGTAACCCGCTTTCCAGGGATTGGCCTTGTCGCCCTGGGCGACCCCCTGCGCGGTCACGGTCGAATGCCATTCGCCGACTTGCCAATCGACGAGATTGTTTTCGATGAACTTGAACGTGCTTTCGAAGACCGCCAGATATTGCGGATCGTTCGTCTGTCTGTACATCCGCAGGGCGCTGACGATCACCTCCGCCTGTACCCACCAGGATTTGCTGCGGTCGTCGGCGGGCAGGCGGAACTGGCCTGTATAATAGAACCCTCCGTTGCGGCCGTCCTGGCCGAACTGGAGCGAATACTGGAACAGCGTTTCGTAAAGGTCCATGAAGGGGTAGTTGGAGACGCCCACGGCGTCGCAGGCATCCATCAGCAGCCAGATGTTCTCGATGTCATGGCCATAGGAGACGCGTGCATAGTCCCCGTCCAGTCGCGGCGTCCAATCCTGATCGTACTTGTCCGTGCAGGCCCCGAGGGTCTTTCGCACGACCGTGTTGCTCTCGATGTTGATCAGCTCCAGCAGTCGCTCGCGAGCCAGGGGCAACCCGCTCGCCCGGTAGTACGTCGTGAACGCCTCAAGCAGGTGCAGGTGCGTGTTCATCAACTTGAGGTTGCCAGGGGCTCCCATGTACGACGCTTCGCTCAGCAGCGGCGTCCAGTC
>JAGPGT010000340.1 GCA_018055905.1 Phycisphaerae bacterium | reverse complement strand
CGAACCTTCGACAGCCCGCAGGATTGGACGAAGCACGGTATCAAAACCCTGACGGTGTGGTTCTATGGCGATTCCGCCAACGTAGCCCAGCAGATGTACGTCAAGATCAACAACACCAAGATCCCCTATGATGGCGAGGCCGCCAATCTAACGGTGGCGCAATGGCAGATGTGGCAGATCGATCTGACGGGTCTGAATGTCGGCAGTGTCAGGACGTTGAGCATCGGGTTCGATCGTATCAACGGGATCGGCGGTGCAGGCAAGATCCTGATCGACGACATTCGGCTGTCAGGGCCCGGCACCAACGGCAGCTTGGGATTCTCCGTTCCCGCGCCTTGACCAGGATCAGCGCACCTTCGCAAGAGGGGCCTGTGCCGATGGAATGGGCACAGGCCCCTAAGTCTCAGTGCAGCGTGACTCGACAGCGCGGCCGGATAGGGCAGAATACTGTCTACACATAGGGAATGATCATCGGTGTCGAAGGAGAGCACGAATGCTATGGCACAGACGCATCCGCCTGGGCGGCTTCACGCTGATAGAATTGCTCGTAGTGATCGCCGTAATTGCTGTTCTCATGGCGATCCTGATGCCGGCTCTGCAGAAGGCTCGGGAACAGGGCAAGCGGGTGTCTTGTATGAGCAACCTCAAGCAACTGCAGATCGCCTGGGGAATGTATGCAGACGATTTCAATGGTCGGATTGTCAACGGGCACGTGGGTTGGGGAACAAACCCCTGGGTCTGGGTTCCTTCCGATTACGCTTCGTCTCAGGAAGCACAGCAGACCTTTGAGCGGGGAGCTCTCTACCGGTATGTCTCATCCCCCAAGATCTTCAAATGCCCGACGGGCGAACGCGGCCAATGGGGGACCTATGCGATCGTGGATGCGATGAACGGCCATGATTTTGGCAACATGCCGAAAGAGGTGTATATCAAGAATCGGTCGGACATTCGCCAACCCGGCCAGCGCCTTGTGTTCCTGGACGAAGGGCGTCTGAGTCCGGGGAGTTGGACCATCTATTACGACCAGGAGCGGTGGTGGGACTGTGTTCCCATCCGGCACGGGATGGGCAGTACCTTCTCCTTCGTCGATGGGCATGCAGAGTACCGGAAATGGACCGACCCGCGAACCATCACGATGGCCCGCCTCCCCTGGACCGGCGCTGGGTATCACGAACAGCATCCGGATAGCGAGGACCTACACTGGGCCCAGCGGGGCGTCTGGGGCAAACTCGGCTATTGAGAGGGATACACAATCAGATAGGCCCCTACGGAGACTCACCTGTGAGATTGACCACCTGCACGTTTGCTCAAACTGCTGGCCGTGTCGCGGTTCTGCTCACCTGTCTTTTCTGGAGAGCTGTGGTTTTGCACGGGGCTGTGGCATCTCCCAGCGGTGAGAGCCTGGCGAAGCAGTGGATGATCCCGCTGGCTGGGACGTGGCGGTTCGCTCTGGACCCGAACAACTTGGGCGTCGAACAACAGTGGTTTGCCTGCAAATTGGCCGACACGATCCGGCTGCCCGGCACGACCGATGAAAATCACAAGGGGATCTTCAAGAATGAGCAATGCGTGGATCGACTTTCCCGCCTCTGGTACTGGAAAGGGCCGGCCTGGTATCAGCGTGAGGTGATGGTTCCAGGCTCCTGGGCCGGCAAACGCATCACGCTGTTGCTGGAGCGGAGCAAGAATACGCGGGTGTGGATCGACGAGACGTTTTGCGGCTGGGAAGACACACTCAGCGCTCCACAGGTTTTCGACGTGAGCAAGGCAATGACGCCGGGGCGGCATACCATTACAGTGCTGGTCGACAACGCCAGATTGCCGCCGGTCGGTCCATCCCATGCGGTGGATGAGCGGACACAGACGAACTGGAACGGCATCATCGGCAGAATGGAACTGCATGCCACCGATCCGGTCTGGCTCCAGGACGTGCAGATCTACCCCGACGCGGCCAGGAAGCAGGCGGTCGTTCGTGCGACACTCGGCAATATCACGGGCCGGCCGGCGGCGGGACAGGTCCTAGTCCGCTGCGCGAGCTACAATGTCGCCGAGCCCGCGACCTTCGCGACCCAATCAATCAATGTGCGGGCTTCCGAGCGTCAAACCGTCATCGAGTTCATCTACCAACCGGGCGACGACGTCCCTCTGTGGGACGAGTTCCAGCCGGCCTTGCTGCGCCTCGACTTGGCGCTCGAGGTCACGGCTGATGGAGAGTCGTATCGCGATCGGCGGTCGGTCAACTTCGGCCTGCGCGATTTCACCAGGGAGCGCAACCACTTGAGAATCAACGGCAGAGACGTGTTCTTGCGAGGCCGGATCGATTGCTGCTTCTACCCGCTGACGGGATATCCACCCATGGACAAGGCCCGCTGGCGGCAGGTGCTGTCGATCCTCAAGGACTGGGGCCTCAACCACGTCCGTTTTCACTCCTGGTGCCCGCCCCAGGCGGCGTTCGAAGCGGCCGACGAACTCGGGATGTATTTCCAGGCGGAGTTGCCGAACAAGCGCAGCGCGTTCAACGCCCCGGAAGACAAAGAGGCAGCCTATCACAACATTGACCGGCTGGATGTGGAAAGCACCGAAACCGAAGTGACGCTCTATGACTACGGTAAGCGGGAGAGCGAATTGATCTTTCAGCACTTCGGCAACCACCCCTCATTCGTCATGTACACCCTCGGCAACGAGTTGGGCCGCTGCGAGGCCATGTTCGACCTGGTCGCCCACTTCCAGCAGA
>JAGPGT010000109.1 GCA_018055905.1 Phycisphaerae bacterium | reverse complement strand
GATTACCGTGATCTTGCTGTTGATGCTGGTTGAAGTCTCCGGCGTATCGGCCCGGGAGAAGCTGGATCGAGGGCTCGTCGCCCTTGCGACCCCCGATGGCGCAGTGTTCCTGAGTTGGAGACTGCTCCAGGAGGACCCGGAAGGCATCACGTTTGCCGTGGCGCGCAGAGATTCGCATGCGGCCGACACATCGCGAGTCGTACTCAACCAGCAGGGGAGTCCGCAGACCCATTTGGTTGATCGTTCCGCACCGTCGGACGACTGCGTGTACGAGCTGTTTCTGTGTGAAGACGGCAGGCCGACGGGCAAACCGGTCGCCTCGGCCCCTGTGTGTTCGAAGCCGTATCTTCGCATTCCTCTGGGAGGCGACTACGACTTCCAGCAGGTCGGCATCGGCGACCTCGACGGCGACGGCGCTCTGGAGTTCGTCATCAAGCAGCCGAACTTCAACACAGACCCGTATCAGCAACCGGGGTATTGGAAGCCCAGTACCACCACGTACAAGATCGAGGCCTACCGTCTCGACGGAACGATGCTCTGGCGGCACGACATGGGCTGGTCCATCGAGGCGGGCATCTGGTACTCGCCTTGGGTGGTTTACGACCTCGACGGCGACGGCAAAGCCGAAGTCTACTGCAAGGCGGGAGAGGGCGATCCTCGCGATGAGAAGGGCCTCGTTCAGACAGGCCCTGAGTATCTCGTCAAGCTCGACGGCCAAACGGGGCGCATCGTCGCCCAGACCGCCTGGCTCAGCCGAGACGGCTATCCCGACTACAACTATTACTGTCGGAACTTCCTGACCGTGGCGTACCTCGACGGCAAGACCCCGTCTCTGATCATGCAGCGAGGTACCTACAATCTGATCAAGACACGGGCTCTGGACAAGGAGTTCCAGAACCTCTGGGATTGGGAATCGACGCAGGAGAAACGCAAATACGCCGGGCAGGGCTCCCACGGCCTGATCGCCGCCGACGTGGACAACGACGGACGCGACGAGATCGTGATCGGCGCCGCCGTCCTCGACGAGAACGGCAAGGGGCTTTGGACGCTGGAGATGGGCCATCCCGACATCTGTTACGTCGCCGATATCGATCCTGCCAATCCCGGCCTGGAGATTTTCTATGGATTCGAGGTGCGACAGAAGACCGACGGGATGTGCGTGGTCGACGCCGCGACCGGCCGCAAACTTTGGACGCACAAGGAGCCTACCTCTCACCTTCACGGCCAGGGTATGGCCGCCGACGTCCTCGCGGAGCATCCCGGCATGGAGGTCTTTGCAGGCGAGCGGGACCACAAGAGCCGCTGGCTCTACAGCGCCTCGGGCAAACTGATCGAGTTTCGGGAAGATCTGCCCTTGACGCCCCGGCCCCTGTGGTGGGATGACGACCCGCAAAAGGAAGTGATCTTCGGGAAGGCCATCCAGGATTGGGCCGGCCCTGTGATTCAGCCGATCGAGGGCCGCGTGATCGCGGTGCTCGACTGCCTTGGGGACCACCGGGAAGAGGTCATCACTTCTGTCCAAGGCCAGCTGCGGATCTACTCGACGACGATTCCCTCGCGGGAGCGTCGGCCATGCCTGCTGCAGGATCATCTCTATCGGATGGGCGTTGCCTCGCAGACGACAGGCTACTATTATCCGCCCCAATTGGGGGGCCGATGATGGAGACCACGATCACGACACACTGTGCAGAAGAAACAATGGACCTGGGCCGGCGGATCGGCAGCCGGCTCAAGGGCGGGGAGGTCTTCGCGATCTGCGGACCCCTGGGCAGCGGCAAGACGCACCTGATCAAAGGCATCGCCGTCGGGGCGGGCGCCATAGACCGCGAAAACGTCACAAGCCCTACGTTCGTTCTCGTCAATCAGTACCGCGGCCGTTTCGAGATCTTCCATCTCGACGCCTATCGAATCGAGTCTCTTGCGGAGTTCGAGATGTTGGGGTTCGATGATTTTTGCGATCCGCAATCGGTGGTCCTGATCGAGTGGGCGGATAAAATCGAGCCGGCGATCCGCGATATGGCCCCCATCTGGATCGATCTGGCCCACGCGGGCCCGAAGACCCGAATCATCCGCATTCGAAACATCTCTGAGCATCTCCAGATCCTCTGATTTACATTTGTAGATTCGGATTTTTTTTTCTGTTCCTCGTTTTGCATCCCCGCTTTGCATTTCCTATGTTTTGCTTGGACTGAGTGGGAGCCGCAGATAACGCGGCCGGGCCCAATCCTGGACCGCACCTTAAGGCTCTCAAATTCGTCTTGAACATCAGCATGGAAGTATTGGTCATGGTTGTGTCGTTGGTTTGATTTCATTGCAGGAGGATTTGCGACCCAAACAGATCGAGTCAATTAAGTGGCGGATCGGTTCTGCCGATAGTTTCACAGGAGTAAGGCAACGTAGCCTTCTTTTTTAACCAAGCGTTTCACTTATCTATCTCACACTGAGGAGGAAAACGAATGCAAGCTAAACGTGGTTTTACGCTGGTCGAAATTCTGATCGTCGTGGTCATCCTGGGCATTCTGGCCGCGATCGTCATTCCGCAGTTCACCCAGGCCAGCACCGAGGCCAAGACCAACAGTCTGTGCAGCAACTTGCAGACCCTGAGGTCTCAGATCGAACTGTACAAGGTGCAGCACAACGACCAAGTGCCGACTTCTGCTGCTGACTTCATAACGCGAATGACGCAAACGACGAAGATCGACGGCACCCCGAGCGGCAGCAAGCAGCGTAACAAGGGGGCTGGCTACATCTATGGCCCGTATCTCGAGCGCATTCCCGAGAACCCGTTCAACGGGGAAAGTTCGATTGTTGAGTGGGGCACAGGCACAGACGCGAAGGGTTGGGAGTACAACGCGGCTACCGGCGAGATTCGTGCGGCCACCGCGGATCATAAGACCTACTAGCACAGCGACTGCCATCGGATAAATTGTGAAATGCAAGGCTGACCGCGCGAGAGTGATCCTCAAGCCGGTCAGCCTTTTCTCTACGATGCGAACTGCTGGGGCAGGGAGATAAGAGCATGAAAAGGACAACCATCAGACGTACGAAGGGCTTCACCCTCGTGGAGATCCTGATCGTCGTCGTTTTGTTGGGCGTCATGGCCGCGATCGTCATCCCCGCCATCGGCAACGGTGCGACGTCGGCCAGAGAAACGACGTTGTCGATGGATCTGAGCCTGCTTCGCAGGTTCATTCCCGTCTATACGAGCCAGCATCGCGAGGTCCCGCCGGGATACCCGGATGGCAATCGATCCGCGGCGCCGACCGGGGAGGCATTCCTGGCCCAGGCCACGCTCTCGAGCAACATCGACGGGCGGACGGCCGCTCGCGGAACGGACGGTTTTCCCCTGGGGCCTTATCTGTCCACCATTCCGGCCAATCCGTTCAACAAGCTCAGTACGGTCACCGTCCTGGCGGATGATGCGGACTTCCCGGCGGTGGCGGACGACAGTTGCGGCTGGATCTACAAACCTGCGACGGGCGAGATCCGGCCGGGCAACACGGGCACCGACGACAGAGGGGTCGCCTATTATGACTATTGATCGCGTCCCGACGCGATCGGGGTTTACGCTGCCGGAAGCCGTCATGGCCTTGGTGATCCTGGGCATGGCGGCTGCCGGCGTATTGTTGCCGTTTTCGAGCGGGACCGTGGCCCAGGTCGAGGGGAGCCGCCGTACCCTCGGGGCCCGTCTGGCCGGCGACCTGATGAACCGGATCGTCGAAACCCCGTTCGACCAGATCGTCAGCCGGTGGAATGGATATGCCGAGGCCCAGGGGCAGGTCAAAGACCACGCGGATGTCGTCTTCTCCGATCCTTTGTATGCGGGATTCCGTCGCGACGTGACCTGCGTCGCGAATTTCCCCGCCTATCCGCACTCTGGTCTTTGTCCCGAGTCGGGCTTCACGTTGGTCGTCGTGCGGGTCTACGACCAAAACCGTCTGATGGCGACGCTGGCCCGTTTGATCGGCCGTTGATGCGAGGGACAAAGAGAGCCGAGGGGGACGATGAAGGGGATACGATCCGATACGGGGTTCACACTCGTCGAGCTGCTGGTCGGCTTGATGGTGACGAGCATCCTCCTGTCGGCGGTGGCGACGCTGGCGTTCGCGATGAGTCGCGCCGCCACGGTCGGTGGCGACCGTGCCCGGATGCAGGCGAGAATCCGCCCTACGACGATGTATCTGTCCGAACTCGTCAGCAACTGCAAGTTGATTTGCGCCGCGCCGGACAACGATCTGGTCCTGTGGCGGGCCGACGACAACAACAACGGTCGGATCAACCTCAACGAGCTGATCTATCTCGAACGAGGCTCCAACCGCGACATGGTGCGGTTGTGTGAATTCCCGCCCGTCAATCCCCCCGTCAATCCCGAGTATACCCTGTCCCAGTTGGCGCAGCCCCTGACCAAGAATCAACTGCGGAACCTGTACAGTCTCAAGTACACGCTCTTGATCTCCGACTGCAACAATGTGCAATTCAAGTTCCTGGACGCTGAGCCGCCGAGGACGCGATTGCTCGTTGTTACGTTCGGATTCTTCGAGAACGGTGAGTACCAACGATACGAAACCGTGGTCAGGGTCCGCAGCCGGGCCGACTATCTGCTCAGCCCGACCGGTGTGATCGTGACGAGCGATGACGATTAGCGCACGAAGGATTGTTGCAGGCGAAGCATGAGTCCAATCATCCATCCAACATCGAGCCTCCACCGCACGCGGGGCGTGGCCCTGTTGATGGTTCTGATGATCGTTATGGCGGTCACGATAATCGCGGCGGGATTTATCGGCCGCACCGACGTGGAACTGGGCGGCGGCGAGAATATACTCATGGGGGTCCAGATGAACCATCTGGCCGAGTCGGCCCTGGAGCACGCCAGAGGCCGGCTGTTGCGTCCGCAGGACGTGCCTCGTCCGGACGTCACGACGCCCTTTTATTGGACGGGGGGAACGAACCTGCAGTTGCTCGTGGGAAGCTCCGATTACTACGACGTCGGCGTCGGGCTCGACCCCTCGGATCCAAACGACTTGTGCCGCTATAAGGTCACATGCGAGGCCTTCCGTCTGAGAAACGGGCTCAAAGTGGGTCGCGTCGGCTTGTCCGCGGTGGTTCGGCTGGACCCCGCCATCGCCCTATGGACGCAGACCGACACCACGTTTCGGCAGAATTGGATCCTCCACGGCGACATGCGTACGCAAGGCAACGTCATCAATCAGGCCGCAACCGCCTCGTTGGATGGCGACGTCTTCGCCACGCAACTGATCGGGGGGTGTGTCGGGCAGACGCGGACTTATGAGGACGTGTCGCTGACCTGGCCCCCTGTGACAAGCACCTACATCAAGCCTCCCACCACACGTACGGATCTGGCGAGTGATACCCTGAACACCAGCCCGATCGGCACTCGGATCTGGCGGCGCGTGGGGAACCTGTCGCTCGGCGGTAACGTCACGGTGAATGGAATGCTGCTTGTGACAGGCAATCTGACGGTGACCGGCAGCGCCAGTCAGATCATCTGCAGCAAGAACCTCCCTGCATTGTATGTGGGCGGTAATCTGGTGTTGGAGGACGCCAACAATTTTACTGTCCAGGGGCTGGCGGTGGTCGATGGAAACCTGCGACTTCGTTCCCATGCGTCGGGTGTCAAGTTCGTCGGAGGTTTGTGCTTGAAAGGGACCATCCGCGAGACCGAGACCGACGCCTCCGGCTATGGAAACCAGATCCAGATCGTTGGAAATCCTAAATGGGTGCCCGGGGCCCTGGGCGGGGCGCTGGATCTCAGCAACGACGACGGCGTGGAAGATTACGCGCAGACTTCCGACAGCTCGACCACGCTCCAACTCGGGAACCAGTACACGCTGTCGTTGTGGATGAAGGCCGCCGCGGCGCAGAACGACAACGCGGGCCTCGTGGTCCGGTGCAGCCCGGACGGCACCCTGACCCATTGGTCGCTCCAGTTCGACACAGGGGCTTCCAAGCAACTGGTCGTGCGGCATCTCCACGACACCGGCAACGCGTGGCCGACGGGAATCTCTCTCGAAGAGATCGCGGGCATCTGGCATCATGTCGCTGTTGTCTGGGACGGGACCACGATGACCTCCTACCTCGACGGTGTGCAGCGCGCTTCCGATGCGTGGGCCCACACTCTGGGGACCGGAGACGGTCATCTGAATCTCGGCGCCCAGGGGATCGTGTCGTCGAATACGCTGTATGCCGGAGCGATCGATGACGTGCGTATCTACGATTGTGCGTGGACCACCGCGGAGATCGCGCAAATCAGGGACGGACAATCTCTTGGGAATATTATCGGTCATTGGCGATTCAACGGGCCGGGATCATCTGTAACCATCCTGGCCGATCCTGTCCGAGCCTCCATTGTCGCTTATCCCGGTGGTATGGCCAATCCTGCGGTATTCTGGAGCCCCGCGGCCGATGCCTTTATCCGCAGTGTCGCACGAAAAGACCCGTAGCAGTTCAAATCCCACGTAATTTACGACGCCAGCCGTCGCCTCCGGTAATTCCATTCTCGCAGTTGCAGTTCGCCTTTGATTGTCGGACGCAATCGGTCCGCAGTTGTCGGACGTTGGCGGCCGGGGGAATGAATTCGTATGTTTGTATTAAGACACGGTGCAAATAGGTCGAAAGGGCTGTAGAGGCAGGATCAATATGCACGGAAACAGAGCAATGAAGATCAATCGATCCAAAGGGCCGGGGCAACAGATTGCCGATGGGTTCACCCTCATCGAGTTGATGATCGTGTTGGTGATTTTGGCGGTCGCTGCGGCGATCGCGGTGCCCATGGCGTCTTCGGCGGGAAGTCTTCAGGTTCGTTCTGCGGCCAACATGGTGGCCGCCGATCTGGAGTACGCCAAGAGCCTGGCGATCGGCACCGGGCAGCATCACCGCGTGAAGTTCGATGCCGGCGCCGAGAGCTATCAGATTGAGATGAGGAAGGCCGACGGCACGTATGAAGTGATCAAGCATCCGGTGAAGAAAGGATTTGATTACATCGTCAGTTTCTCGACGGACAGACGGCTCGGTCAGGTGAACATCGTCAGCGCCGACTTCGACGGCACCGATACGGTGAGTTTCGACTATCTGGGCAGCCCTTACAACGGCGCGACAGACGCTTTGACCAGCGGCATCGTCACGCTCCAAGCGGGCGGCGTCACGCGGACCGTCACTGTGGAGCCCGTCACGGGGTTTGTTTCCATCTCGAACTGAGACGTGATATGCAGGCGTGGATACGCATAACGGGAAATCAGAAGATCCAGCCGATCGGCCTGGACATCGGGCACAAGAGCCTCAAGATGGTCCAGGTGGCGGTGAGCGAGGATCGTATCCGGGTGCTGGCGGCCCGACGGGCCGTTTGGAACGCCGGAGCGATTGCGGACGGTCCCCCGAGGGAACGGGCCGTGATCGAGGCCGTTTGCCGCCTGCTGTCGGACAACCCGTTTCGAGGTCGACAGGTGGTGTCGGCCCTTCCCGTCGACGCGCTTCGGATCACGTCGGTTCGACTGTCGGAGCCCGAGAAGCTGCAGGCGGACAAAATCCTGCGTAAGGAAGCCGCGGAGCGGTTCAATCTGGACCCTGCGAAAGATACGATCCATTACATCCACGCCGGGACCGTCCGTCAGAGCGATGTCGTAAAAGACGAGTACATTCTTTTTGCGGCCGACAGCGAGACGATCTCGACGCATATACGGATTCTGGAAGAGGCGGGCCTGACGCCGGTCGGTATCGACGCGCCGCCGTGCGCGTTGTTCCGTTCGTTTGAGCGGACGATGCGACGCCAGGAGGACCGGGAGCGGACGATCATTTTCATCGACGTTGGGCATCGGTTCACAACGGTGGTTTTCGGACGCAGCGGCGAAATCTGTTTCGTCAAGCAGATCCCGGTGGGAATCGAGTTGTTTACGCAGGAAGTGGCTTCGTCGCTGGGGATCTCCCCTGCGGACGCGGAGTCGCTTCGCGTGCGACTGCAGCGGGACGAGCCGGTCGATCCGGCCACGCGTCGGCCTGTGGTGGACGCCTTGAATATGATGGCCGAACAACTGGCGGGCGAGGTTTCTTTATGCCTGCGATACTACACCGTCACATTCCGCGGCAAACGGGTGGAACGGGCGATTGTCGCGGGCGGGGGCGCCTATGAACTGGTTCTCCGCGACGTTTTGCGGCGCCATCTGTCGGTCGAGGTTGAGATTGCCGAGCCGTTGCGGGGGTTCGATCTGAGCCGCGCGGCCCTCGACGACGGTTGCGGCAGCGAACAGGCGGATCTGGCTCTTGCGGTGGGATTGAGTCTGAAGGGATGGGACATCGGGATTTCAAACGCCGCGCCGGCCGAGCGTCCCGAACCTGTGCTGGAAGGGGAGCCGCTGTGAAAGAGCTCGATTTCCTTCCCGACTGGTACAAGGATCGCAAGAGACGCTGCTCGCGGGTCCGAAAGCAGTGTATCGCCCTGGTGGCGGTGTTTCTCATGATGATGACCTTCAATTTGACCGTTTTGCACAGAACCGGCACAGTGGCTGCGGAGGTGTCCCGCCAGGAAGAGCCGCGGATGCGGGCGGAAGCGACGGTTCATGAATTCAATCAGGTCACGCGGGAATTGAATCAGATCAAGGCCAAAGCCGATCTGGTTCGACGCATCGATACGCGGATCGACATCGCGTCGATCCTTGCGGAAATCAGCCATGTGGCGGATGAATCCGTGCTGCTCAGCAAGGTGGAATTGGTCGGGGAACCCGTTTCGTCGTTGAACAACGTGGGCCAGGCCCAGGGGACCTCGGCGCGAGCATTTGCCGCGGACGATTCGCGCCGTGCGGCGCCGCTGGGAGAATCGACGTTGCGGGTGGTTCTGGCGGGGGTCGCCGGGCAACCGAAAGATGTTGCGGATCTGGTCTCGCAACTGGAACAGTCGGGGTATTTCCGCCAGGTTCGTCCGTCGTTCTACGGTCGAAGCAAGGTGCAGATCGGACCTGCGAATGGGGTCCCGACTCGTGGACCGGCTCCGCGGACGGACGGTGTGCGAACCTTGGATGTGACGGCGTTCGAAATCACGTGCGTCCTGGCCAATTATGAAGAGGGAGACGCATGATGACTATGACCTGTTTCGGATGGTCTCATCGCAGGCAACAGGTGTGGGTGTGTGTGATCGCCGGGTTGTTCGTCTGCGATTTCATTCTGTGCGCCTATCTTCCCTCGCAGCAACGGCTGGCTTCGTTGGCGCAGGCGCAGGCCGAACAGAGACGCACGATCGACCTGGCCCAGCAACAGAGCGCGGAATTGCCGGGTCTGAAAGCGAAATTGAGGGACACGCAGCGGCTGATCGAGCAGTTTGAAGCGTCGGTTCCGTCGGATAACGCGCTTGGGACGTTCCTTCAGCGAGTGACATCTCTGATGACCGCTCAGCAGTTAACGGACCAAGTGGTGCTTCCGGGGCAGGAGATTCAGGGACAGGAAGTGGGGTGCATCCCCATCCGCATGACCTGCCAGGGAACCTTGACGAACCTGTTCGGGTTTTTCCGCGGGCTCCAGGAGATGGATCGGCTGGTTCGGATCGAGACTGTCAAGATCGAGAACGACCCCGGTTTCAGCGGGCAACTGACGATGCAAACCGACGCCTATATCTTCCATCAGTTGAAATCGAGCCGGCCCGAAAACCCCGGCCGGGCGGATGCCGGGGGAGGGGCAAACCATGGCGCGTAACCGCAACCAGCATCGGGTCCCGGGAGGGGGGCGGATCACGGACCTCCTGATGGATGGAAAAAAGACGGTCTTGGCCACGGCGTTGATGATCGTTATGGCTGTGATGTGGATTCGCATTCTGGTCGGGAACAAACCCAGTTCGGCCTCCGCCGCGCCGGGGGAGCGTGAACCGGTCGCCACGACAGACAGCCGGCCTGTGCGTAAGGTCCGGATGGTGGAACTGCCTCGGGTTCCCGGACGCAACGATTCGATCGGTAGAGATTGTTTCAATATCCAGGAATGGGCGCCGTCGCGGCAATCCGCTACGGGCCCGGGCACAAGCACTGATGCAGAAGTACCCGTCGTTTCTGTGAATCGTGATCAAGAAGTGGTTCGGCAGGTCGCACAGACGTTGAGATTGGAGGCGGTGTCGCTGCGGAGCGAAAATCCCCAGGCTTTCCTGAACGACCGATTACTGGGGGTCGGGGACACGCTGACCGTGGAGTACGGCTCCGACTGTCTGGAATTCGAAGTGTTGCAGATCAGTGACAACGCAGTGCTTGTGGAATGCAAAGGCATACGGTTGGCGCTCAAGTTGGCGCCGCTTTCAGACGTACGTAAGTGAACGAACGAGTTTCAACACGATGCGGGAGCCAAGGCCCTTGGGAATTGGCGATCGGACAAACAAGGAGTCACCTTATGTTTCAGGACACACACGTGAGTCAAACACACTGTCTTCTCAAACTGCGATGGTCATGGGTTATTTTGTCGTTGAGTCTGTGTTTCGGACTGGCGGGCATCGGCGGGTCCGTGTCGTCCGGCGCGGAATCGTCCGTTTCGGAGAACGCCCTGACGGTCGATCCGAACGTGGGCCAGGTGGATCCCACCGGCACGAAGATCACGTTCATCGCCTTCCAGAAGGACAGCAATATCCGCGACGGTCTGCGTTTGCTGGCCGCCCTGTGCAAGAAGAACATTATTCCCACGGCAGGGGTCGATGGTCCGTTGACCGTCAGTCGGCTGTACAACGTGACGTTCGAGGAAGCGATGGATGCCATTCTCGGGTTCGGCTTCAAGTACGAGCAAGTCGGCGGCTTTGTCCGAGTGTACACGGCCGAGCAATATAAAAAGATGAAAGAGGACCCGGAGCGGATGATCTTCCGAGTCATCACACTGTATTATCTGACTGCCGATGAAGCGGTGAAGCTGGTGACGCCGGTTCTGAGCGGCGCAGCCTCTGCAAGGGTACAGGCGACGTCGGCCGCCGAAAAGGACATTTCCAGCGGCGAAGGTAGCCTCGGCGGCTCCGGCGGCGGTAACACTCCGGCCAATCAGGACATGATTGTCATTTACGACTATCCCGAGAACATCCAGAGGGCCGAGGCGATCATTCGAGAAGTGGACACCCGACCTCAGCAGGTCCTGATCGAGGCCACCATCATGTCCGCCCGACTGACCGAGGAGACCCAGTTCGGAATCGACTGGAATCTGTTGACCGGTACCCCGATCACCGGTTTTCCGGCCACGATCAATGGCTATGGAACCAAGGCCCAGACCTCCGGCTTTGGGGCTACCCCCGGCAGCCGTGGTTTGACCATCGGGTTCTCGGCTGACAACGTGCAGGCGATCATCACCGCCCTGGAGACTGTCACGGACACCACCGTGCTGGCCAATCCCAAGATCTTGGCGGTGAACAAGCAGGAAGGCATCGTCTACATCGGGCGCAAAATCGGTTATCAGGCCCAGACGACCCAGACCCAGACTTCGACGACCCAGTCGGTGGAGTTCCTGGAGACCGGTACCCGTCTGGCGTTCCGACCGTATATCGGCAACGACGGTTACATCCGCATGGATATCTACCCGAAGGACAGCGACGGCACGCTCAAGGCCAACAACATCCCCGACGAGACCTCGACCGAGTTGAAGACGAACGTGGTCGTAAAAGATGGTGAAACCGTGGTCATCGGAGGTCTGTTCCGCGACAACGTGGTCAAGAGCAAATCGCAGGTCCCCCTGTTGGGCAATCTGCCGCTGGTGGGAACGTTGTTCCGAGGACAGACCGACACCGTGGGGCGGGAAGAGGTCATCGTCATTCTGACGCCTCACATCATCGACGAACCTGGCGAGGTCCGCGGCGATGAGCGAGTCGAGGACATCCGTCGCAAACGCGAAGGCTCGATGGACGGCCTCCAGGGTGTCGATTCCGCCAAGTGGGCCGAGGACGCCTACGCCAGAGCAGCCAAGAACTATCTTGAGGGCGACATCGAAAAGGCGGTTTTCAACCTGAAATTGGCCCTCATGATCCGTCCGACCTATCTGGAGGCGTTGCGTCTTCGGGAGCGGATCATCGCGGAGACCGATCCGGAGCAATTCCGCCGGCTCGACAGCATTGCCGGCCGAAAGATTGAAGAGCAACA
>JAGPGT010000339.1 GCA_018055905.1 Phycisphaerae bacterium | reverse complement strand
GCCGGGACGACTATCCGGCTTCGATCTTGTGAACGTGGTGCACCTGCAAGCCGTCCGGCCGCAGATCAACTCTGCGTCCAGAAGCCTTTTTTTCGCTCGTTCATCCGGTTCTCCGTCTCCCCCATGTTCTGGCGGGGCCCCCCCCATCGAACTCCGCGTGCCCGGTCTATTTCGTCAGAATCACCTCACCATAGGGAAGGCTCTTTCGTCGGAAGAACTTCAAAAAGAATCGGGGCCCGTATCGAAGGAATACGAGCCCCGAAAACCTTGGCAACAGATGGATCCGACGCGATTACCGTTACCGCTGACCTGCCAGGTACATGATCTCGCCCTTGGACAACGCCTTGTTATAGATGCGGAAGTCGTCCACCACGCCTTTGAAGTAGGCGTCAGCCGCATACTGAGACTTGGCGATCCAGTTCTGGGTGGTCACGCCCATGTCCTTCGGTAACAGACTCGTTGCGCCGCTGCCGGCCAGTTCGCCGTCCAGGTACAGCTTCATGGTCTTCGTCGCGCTGTCGATCGTAACTGCGACATGGTGCCAACCGGTGGGCAGAGCCCTTGGGCCGTTGACGATCTGCTCGCCGACGGTGGCCGTACGCAAGGCCACCCGCATCTGGCTGCCTCCGCCATTGGGCGAGAGGAACAGGTAGGCCGATGTGCCGGAACCGAAATCGAACAGCCGTTGCCAGCTGCCGCCGGTGCCGGCGTAGTTCGCCCACGTCGCGACGGTGATGTCCGACAGCGTGCTCATCAGCTCGCCGATCGGCAGGGTCGCATAGTCATCGGTGCCGTCAAAGGACAGCGCCTTGCCCATGCCGGCCATGCTATCGACAAAAGTGGGGCCATTGGTCAGCGTTCCATTGAGGCCATTGCCCGAGCTGTCGTCGATGTTGTCTTCCATGGCGTAAAGGGCCGCCAGCGCCATGACGCCGGGGTCCTTGGGCAGTTCTTTGGTCTTGAACATCCAAACCGGGCTCGCCCAGCGGGCAGTTGCCGCGTCCTCATTGACTTCGACAACCTGCCAATAGTAGGTCTTGTCCAGTTCGACTTCGGCCACGTAGGTGGGTGCGTCGACCGTCGCCACGAGAGTCAGATCGGCCGGATCGGTCCCCATGAACACCTCGTGCGAAACCACTTCCCGACCGGGGCGCCAACTCAGCGTCACCGGCCCGGTCAGCTCAACCGTTCCGGAGGCGGGGCTGGGAGCAGTGGCTGTCACAGGGATGTAAGTGAAACGGACCTCGCTCAGGCCGTACTGCGGCAGGAAACCGCCCCAGTTGCTGTTGACGACGAGCTTGACGAACTTGGCCGGCGCTCCGCCGAAATCGACGGTCGTGTTGGCTTTGTAGCCGGGCTCGCCGGGGGCTTGGGCGAAATCGAGTGTATCCAGGGTGACCCAAGTCTGGCCGTCCTGGGAATACTGAACCTCGACGTTCATCAGGCCGTAGCCGACAACCGGTTCCATCGCCTGGTTGGAGTTCCACACGAGCATTTCGTTGAGGGAGTAGACCTTGTCGAATTCGTACTGAATCCAGACGGGCTCCGGACCGCCCTTGGCGCTGAGCCACATGTCGGTCTCGACGGTGGAGTGCTCATCCGCGGGATTGAGGCCCGAACCATCGATAGTCTTCTCGGGACCCATGGTGCTGTTGTTCACACTCGATGCGGTGGCCTTGATTGCAGCTTTGCCGAGCGTGTATGCATAGGGTTCGACCGTGAACGACCAGACATTGCCCTTGTAAACCTCGAAGGCCGGTTCGGCGCCGATGCCGTCGACACGCCAATAATATGTGGTGCCGAACGCAAGCCGGCCGACATCAAAAGTCAGCTCATCTTGGCCTGCGCTGACCAGCACGCCCATCGGATTGGCGGTCGTTGCGGCCAACACCACGTCGCGGTTGGTCCCGAAGTACACGTCGTACGTTTTGCTTTCCTGTCCGGGTTTCCAGCTCAAGACCACGTTGGGCAGCAGGTTCGTCGCCATGTTGGCGGGAACAGGCGTGTTGGCGATGCCATAGCCGAGTCCGCCATCCATTGCGTTGACGATCTCGTCGGTGGTCAGCACGCGGTCATAGATACGCATGTCGTCCAGGGAACCCTTGTAAAGGGCGTCCGGCCACTGCGACTTTCCGAGCCAGTTCTGGGTGGTCACGCCCAGGTCCTTTGGCAGCACCAGGGTCGCGCCGCTGGCGACCATGACGCCATCCATGTAGACGCTGCTGCGCATGGTTTGGCTGTTGATCGAGACGGCCACATTGTGCCAGCCCGAGGCGAGCCTGTCGGGGGTGTTCACGACCTGCTCGCCGATCGTGGCGGTCCGAATGGCGAACCGGACGACGCCACTGGTGCCCACGCGGGCACACAGGAACATGTAGGGATTGTTGCCGGACCCGGAGCCGAAGTCCCAGATCCGCTGCCAGGCGCCGCCGGAGTTGGAAAAGTCGGCCCAAGTCGTGATCGTCACGTCGCTCAGCGTGCTGATGAGCTCACCGATGGGCAAGGTGACGAAATCATTGTCCCCGTCGAAAGAAAGGGCCCCATCAATCTTACCGGGGATCCAGACCGGATCGCCGGAGAGAATCCCCTGCCCACCGCCGACGGCGTCGACGGTGACCGTGCCGGACATCTCATCCAGTTTCCACCAACTCACAGGACCCGGACTGGCCGCGCTGGCCAGCGTTGCGCCCGCCAACGAAAGGGCCGCCATTAAACACACCAGTTTCTTGTTCATA